>NZ_JBJMBF010000024.1:0-47553 GCF_046640325.1 Loktanella agnita
TTCCCGTGGTCAACGTGACCAATCGTACCAATGTTTACGTGCGGCTTGTTACGTTCAAACTTTGCCTTAGCCATTTTAATCTTCCTTCCGAGGGGATTTCATTCAATGCGCCTGTGCGGCGCAAACTTACATTTGCCAAGCTGACGGGCGGAGCGCGTTATTTCCGCCAGTAGCTGGTGCGGCCGTTGTTGTTTGCGGGCTGCGCCCGTTCGAGAAGGCCGTTGCCCCGCTGGCGGCATTTGCACCCAGAAGCCGTTGCGCAACGGCGTCAGCAAAGCTGGCCACGGTACGCTGATAGTCTTGCTCTGGCGTGCCGCGTGACGAGGCCCCGATGATCCCGCCTGGTGCCCAGCCTTCGCTGGTTGCCGTCATTTCTGTCGCAGGCAAAAGCACGGTCCCGGTGGACAGATCGGCCACCGAAACAGTTGCACTTACCGTGCTAACACCACCGATCAGCAAGGACTGACCGGGCGACACAAGCGCCACCCGCTGCACATCCACACTGACCTGAACAGGGTTGCCACCCGGCATCCCCCGTCCCCGCATCCGCGCCGCCAGTGCACGCGAAATATCCGCCTGCACCTGACTTGGTGGAATAGAGATGGACCGGCCAGACACGCCCGAAAGGCTGGACGTGCTGACCGAGATGTCCTGTACAACCATCCGGCTGGACACTTCCGGATCCATCAAGGGTCCGGTCGCGCAAGCCGAAAGAAGAACTGCGGCACAGATTGCGGCAAGTGCTTTCATCATAATCACGCGTACTTTGCTTGGATCTCTTCCGAGATGTTGCTTGGTACGGGATCATAGTGATCGAACTGCATCGAGAACTGCGCACGGCCCGAAGACATAGAACGCAGCGTGTTGATGTAGCCGAACATATTGGCCAGCGGCACCATTGCGTCGATTGCAATCGCATTCCCGCGTGTATCCTGACCCTGCACCTGACCGCGACGTGATGTCAGGTCACCGATGATCCCACCGGTGTATTCTTCGGGGGTGATCACTTCGACCTTCATGATCGGCTCAAGCAGTTTCGCGCCCGCTTTGCGCATGCCTTCACGCATACACATCCGCGATGCGATTTCGAACGCAAGAACGCTGGAGTCAACATCGTGGAATTTACCGTCAAGCAGTTCCACTTTGAAATCAATCACGGGGAAGCCAGCCAGCGGGCCGCTATCCATGACGGATTTGATGCCTTTTTCAACGCCGGGGATGTATTCCTTGGGAACAGCACCGCCCACGATCTTGCTTTCGAAAGAGAAACCTTCGCCGGGGGCTGTTGGCATGATGCTCAGCTTCACTTCACCGAACTGTCCGGAACCGCCGGACTGTTTCTTGTGGGTGTAGCTATGCTCAACCGCGTGACCAATGGTTTCACGGTATGCCACCTGTGGCGCACCGATGTTGGCTTCAACCTTGAACTCGCGCTTCATGCGGTCGACGAGAATGTCGAGGTGCAATTCGCCCATGCCCTTCATGATGGTCTGACCACTTTCAAGGTCAGTTTCCACCCGGAAGGAAGGATCTTCAGCAGACAGACGTTGCAGCGCAAGGCCCATCTTTTCTTGGTCACCCTTTGTCTTCGGCTCGACCGCGATTTCGATCACCGGCTCGGGGAAGGTCATCGTTTCCAGCACGACAGGGTCGTTCTGGGCACAAAGTGTATCACCGGTTGTGGTGTTCTTCAGACCACCCAGCGCGATGATATCACCTGCAAAGGCTTCGTCGATTTCTTCGCGGTTGTTAGAGTGCATCATCATCATGCGGCCCACACGCTCTTTGTTACCCTTGGTAGAGTTGAGCATTGTGTCGCCTTTGCTGAGCGTCCCGGAATAGATCCGGGTAAAGGTCAGCGAGCCCACAAATGGATCGTTCATGATTTTGAATGCCAGACCAGAGAAGGCCATCTCATCATCGGCGCGACGCGGGATGTTACGGACTTCGTCCTCATCGCCGGGTTTAAAGCCCATGTAATCGACAACGTCCAAAGGCGACGGAAGATAGTCAACAACAGCGTTCAACAGCGGCTGAACACCTTTGTTCTTGAACGCAGAACCACCCAGAACCGGCACAAATGACAGCGACAGACAGGCCTTGCGGATCATTGCACGCAGCGAAGCGACATCAGGTTCGTTGCCTTCAAGGTAGGCTTCCATTGCGTCGTCGTCCTGCTCAACCGCAGCTTCGACCAGCTTTTCACGCCATTCCGCAGCTTGATCCTGCAGGCTTTCGCGGATCGGTGCTTTGACCCAGGACGCACCCAGATCTTCACCTTCCCACAACCATTCTTCCATGGTCACAAGATCAATCAGGCCTTCAAGCTCTGTTTCGGCACCGATCGGAATACCAACAGGGATCGCACGCGCACCGGTCCGGTCTTCAATCATCCGCACGCAGTTGAAGAAGTCAGCACCGATTTTGTCCATCTTGTTGACGAACACCATACGCGGAACTTTGTAACGGTCGGCCTGACGCCACACGGTTTCGGTCTGTGGCTCAACACCTGCGTTGGCATCAAGAACACAGACAGCACCATCAAGCACGGCCAGGGAGCGTTCAACTTCGATTGTGAAGTCAACGTGGCCGGGCGTGTCGATGATGTTCATCCGGTGCTTGAGAGAATCAGCTTCGATGCCGTTCTCTGTGCGTTCCCAGAATGTCGTCGTCGCAGCGGAAGTAATCGTGATACCCCGTTCCTGCTCTTGCTCCATCCAGTCCATGGTCGCCGCGCCATCGTGCACTTCGCCAATGTTGTGGGATTTGCCTGTGTAGAACAGGATACGCTCAGAGCAGGTGGTCTTGCCCGCATCAATATGCGCAATGATACCAAAGTTCCGGTAGCGTTCGAGAGGATAGTCGCGTGCCATCTGGATATTTCCCTATTACCAGCGGTAGTGGCTGAACGCTTTGTTGGCGTCGGCCATTTTATGGGTGTCTTCGCGCTTTTTCACAGCTGTGCCGCGGTTGTTGACCGCGTCAAGCAATTCGCCCGCAAGACGTTCTTCCATCGTGTTCTCGTTGCGCTTTTTCGCAGCAGCGATCAGCCAGCGGATCGCCAGCGCTTCGCGGCGCTCTGGGCGCACATCGACGGGCACCTGGTATGTGGCACCACCAACCCGGCGCGAGCGAACCTCGACCGAAGGTTTGATGTTGTCGAGCGCTTCGTGGAAGACTTCGACAGGGGCTTTTTTCAGCTTATCTTCAACACGGTCAAATGCGTTGTAGACGATGCGTTCAGCGACAGCTTTTTTGCCGTCGATCATCAGGTTGTTCATGAACTTGGTCAGAACGATATCGCCAAACTTTGCGTCTGGCAGAACTTCGCGTTTCTCAGCGGCGTGACGTCGTGACATCTGTGATTCCTCTTATTCCAATTGCGGCGAAATCCCGGTTTTCTTCCGGGACGGGCCGAATACTTATTTCGGCCGCTTCGCGCCGTATTTGGAGCGGCGTTGCTTACGGTCTTTGACACCTTGTGTATCCAAAACACCGCGCAGGATGTGGTAACGCACACCAGGAAGGTCTTTTACACGACCGCCGCGGATCAGAACAACAGAGTGCTCCTGCAGGTTGTGGCTTTCACCGGGGATGTAAGAGATGACCTCATACCCGTTGGTCAGGCGTACCTTGGCAACCTTCCGCATCGCCGAGTTCGGCTTCTTTGGCGTGGTTGTATAGACGCGTGTGCAAACACCACGTTTTTGCGGGCAGGATTCCAGGTGCATAGACTTGGATTTATTGACTTTTGGCTGGCGCGGTTTGCGGATCAGCTGCTGAATCGTTGGCATCGTTTGATGTTCCCATCTCTTCACGTATGTGCGCTTTTGGGGCGCGGGGGTTTAAAGACATGCCCTTCGCGTTCGAAAAGCACAAAAATTCCGCAGTCGACCCCTTACCGGGTAGGTCGGTGCGGTGTGTATCCAGAGGAGCAAGGCGGCAATGGCCCGGTTCGTGACTACATAACGTTGATATCGGGACAATTGGGGGGAATACCCCCGGCCCGGATGAGCGGCGTATAGGGGGAGTCGGAAAGCCTGTCAACAGCCTGCCCTGTCTGGCTCTCGCGACGCTGCGTGCCAGCCCCCTGCCCTGCAATGCGCCATAAATCCGGATGGTTATTGCATAGCAATCACCCCCTGCGCCAGTGCTGGCGGTATGTCCAAATCCAAACACACAAACACACAAACACACAAACACACAAACACACAAACACCGGGGCTCTCTGGAGAGCGCAAATGAAATACCTTGTCATCACAACCGCCGCCCTTGGCATCCTTGGCGCGTGCAGCACCCCCAACCCGCCGAGCGTCACCCGACATGACGTGAACCGTGCCTATGGCGAAGCACGCCGGATTGAGGCGCTGCCCTTCACCGAAGCGATCACCCTGCCGACCGGCAGTGTCATCTATAACGGGCAGGTGGGGGCTAACGTATACGGCGAAGCGTCAGGCAGTATTCTGGGTGACATGCGGATGGAGGTCGATTTTCGCGATGGCGACATCGACGGCGATATCCGCAACATCAACTTGATCGACATGGACGGCACCCCCAATCAGCGCTTTGACGGCAGCCTTGATATCAACGGGCGCGAAAACAATGGCGACCTTGATGCCACTGCCAAAGGACGGCTGACCGGCGTCGATATCAACAACCAATCCGTGGATACCTATATGGATCTGGATTTGATTGGCGAAGTGCGTGACGACCGCGACTTCGGCGACGCCGTATATGGAGAAGTCGACGGCATCGCCACCGGTGATTTCAACATGACGGTGGATGGCGTCTTTTTCGGGACGGCGGATTAAGCCCGGCGCACTTTACAGTATTTCGCTTTAGCGAATGCGATCCGGGACAGGGCGTACCCGGATCCGCAACTGCGCTTCGCGGTACAGCGTGAACAGCCCGGTCGCCACAACGATGCTCGCCCCGGCCAGCATCGCAGCATCGGGCCATTCACCAAACACCACAATCCCAAGACTTAGCGCGACGATCAGGCTAGCATAGCGGAACGGCGCGACAAAGGCGATCTCGCCCACACGCATTGTCATCACCGACAACACATAGCCCACCACAAGAAACGCCGTCGCACCCGCCAGTTGCAACGCCGCGCCTGTGCGCATCGGGGCGAAGTCATTGAACAAGGACCCCACCGCGCCCAGCAGGGTCACCCCCACTGCGGCGACAAGTGCGATAAAGACGGCCGGTACATTTGCAGACATGCGCCGCACGATCACATCGCGCAGGGTGACACAGGCCACAGCGCCAAGCGCATAAAGGCTGAAGATCGAAAAATCCTGCCCGCCTGGCTGGATGATCAGCAGCACACCGGCAAAGCCGATGCCGATTGCGGTCATACGGCGCCAGCCCAGCGGCGCGCCCAGAAACACCGCCGCCGCAAGGCTGACCGACAGCGGCAGCACCTGCAGGATCGCACTGACATTGGCGATCGGCATATGCAGCAGCGCCGTCAGAAAAAAGAACGTACCGCCCATTTCGCCCAAGGTACGCAGGATGATTAACACCCAGTCACGCAGCGACAGATCAAACCGCAACTGCCCCATGACGCGGCACATCAGCGTCAGGCAAATCACCGCCCCGATCCCCCTGATCAGCACCGCCTGAAAGAACGGCACATCATCCAACAGCGCTTTCATGAACGCATCGTTGACGGTGTAAGCACACATCGCGCCCATCATCAAAAGCGCGCCGCGAATATTGTCAGAAACGCCGCTCATCGCAGCGCGGTTGCAGCATAAACGGCACTAGCCATCACCGTCAGCCCATCTGCGAAAACCACGGTATGATCCTGCGGAAATCCGCGGCCGTGACCATACCGGGTGTCAAAATGAATTCCGCCATCCGCCCCATCATTCGCGTGGGTTGAGCAAAGGTTTCGACCTCATGATAATGTTGACGATCACTGTAGTCGTCGAACAACACACGCGTTTCACGCTGAATGCTGATCAAAGCTGCGCCAAAACAGGCTTTACGCATCCGCCCATCAATCAGAACCGTATCAATCCCAGCCGGATCGACATCTTCCCACGGCGCCATCGGGTAGCGCCAGTAATTCTCTGACTTACGCTTGTCCGTTGGATAGCCCCATTTTTTTGTGGGTCCCATATCGACATGCAGCACGCGGGCGCTGCTGTCCTTGGATACCTGAGCGGCGATCTTCTCGGTCAGGCCCGCTGCCCATTTGGGATCCGATTCGACCGACAGGCAAGGTGTCCCCAGCTCTGCGGCAAGAAGGGTCGAGCCTCCGCTGCCATACTCAATGATACCCGCGGCATTGCCATAGATATCACGGACGAAATCGCTCACCTCTGGTGGGAAGGTCAGGCCAAACTGCGGGCCGGAATGCTGGGTACTGGTCATCGCCAGAGTATCGCCGAAAGCGCAGCGCGGCGAAAGGCAAATCTGTTCGGTGTCCCTGTCGTCCGGCGGCTGGTGTGCCAACCATTGTCGTATCACCACGTCACCAGCAGATCACGCATCATCGCTTCGGTCACCGGCTTTGTCAGTGTGGCCAGTTGTGCCACGTCCCGAAGTGCCGTTGGGGTGCGATGCGCTTCGCGGGTTGAGACCAGAACAAGCCCGGCATCTGGGTGAAGGTCGGCCCCATGTTGCAGGATATCCCAGCCCGACGCACCACTATCCAGATTTAGATCGCTCAGGATAAGGGTGAGCTTTTCTTGCTCCAACTGTGCCATCCCTTCGGCAAAGCTGGCAGCCCGGCGCACGCGATACCCAAGGTTTTCAAGCGCGTCAGCGGCGGCGGCCAGTGAACCCGCATCATCGTCAACCACCAGCGCGACACCGGATGCCCCGATCCGGGCCGGGTCCGGCGCGCTTTCGGTGACCGGCGGAAAGCGCATGGTCACGGTTGTGCCGCGATCCGGGCCCGCGCTGTGCGAGGTGATCCCAAGCTGACCACCGGACTGATGCACAAAACCGTCAACCATCGACAGCCCTAGCCCCGTCCCTGTGCCGTCGTCGCGATTGGTGTAGAACGGCTCTACCGCGCGGCGCTGCACCTCTGCCGTCATGCCACAGCCGGTGTCCTGCACCGACAGCATGGCACCGCCATCTTCCGCGGCGACCACGCGCAATGTGATGTCACCGGCCCCGCTGATCGCCTGTGATGCGTTGACGCAAAGGTTCAGCAAAGCGCTTTCCAACTGCCCTGGATCGACGCGGGCCAGCACCGGCGTGCCGTCCCAGACGAAGGTCAGCGATACCGTGTCCGGCAGTGCCATTTCCAGCAAGTCCGACATCCCGTCAGTCAGCACCCCCAGATCAGTGACCTGCGGTTCCAGATACTGCTTGCGCGCGAAGGCCAGCAATCTTTCGGTCAGGGACACACCCAGATCAACAGCCGACCTGATTCGACCACGAAAATGCTGCGCATTCGCCGGATCAGCTCCTTCCAGCAAATGCAGATTACCTGAAATGCTCGACAGGATGTTGCCAAAATCATGGGCGACTTCGCCCGAAACCTTGCCCAGCGTTTCCACCCGGCGAATTTCTTCCAGCCGTTCTTCGACCTTCTTGCGCTCCGTCGTTTCGGAAAACAGCCAGACCGCCCCGCCATCCGGCAAGGGCGAGTGGCGCATTTCAAGGACATTCCCGGAGGCATCGCCATATTCTTCAAACCCGCCGCGTTCACCGGCACTGGCTTGCCGCGCGAAACCGGACTGCGCGATCAGATCATGCACGCCATTCCCGGCGTCCGTCACACCGGGCGGCAAACGCAAAAGCGCACGCAGATTGTCATTTTCGACCGCAATGCGACCATCTGCCGATGTGATCGCGACACCATCCTTGATATTGCGAAAGACCCGCGAAAACAGCGCATTCTGCTGTCGGATTTGACCTGTGCGCCGGTCCAGTTTGCGGGCGTTTTCCCGAAACACATGGAACGCCGCAAAAAGCTGTCCGATTTCATCATCCGCAGGGCGGACTGCGGGCAGATCAGCGCCACGATCCCCCGCCGCCAGTTTGCGCATAGCGTCAGCAATGCGGTGCAGGTTCCGCGCCAGATAGCGCGACACGTAAAGGACAGAGGTGACCGCGACCAGCAAGCTGGCCAATGTAAACGCCAGAAAGGAATTCTTGGCAAAGACCAGATTGTCAGAGGTTTCAGCGCGGGCCAGCGACAACCGCGCCTCTGCCTGGGCCACTTTATCTTCGGCATAGGTGGTGATGCGGCTTGTTTCGCGCCGGATGCGGAACAGCGCATTTTCAGCGTCCAGCCGCGCGGCAAGATCCTGATGTTTCAGCACAAACAACCCCGGCCCGCGCCGGATCGCCTGTTGGATTTCTGCAAAGCTCGCTTGCTGGGCAGGTTGCAACCGGGGCAAAAGCCGGTCGCGGGCTACAGCGTAGCGGTTGGAAAACGCCCCCAGCGCAATGAGCGCATCTGCCCGCCCTGCCCCGATTGCTGTGATCGTCAACTGTTGTAACCCGGCCCAAAGTTCACGCTCTTCCAGTGGCAAGGTCACATCCGCCGCCAGCCGGCGCACGCGCTGGTTCAGGCGCAGCATGTCGTGGTCGATGGCAGCAAGCTCAGCCTTGCGTGCGGTCTGCGGCACCAAGGCTTGGGTCAGATCATCAATCGCCAGCCGCAGCCGGGCAAGTGGCAGGTCCAGCACCGGATCACCCGCAGCATGCGCTTCGATCTGGTGCAGGTTATCAAGAACGTTTTGCGCTTCCTGTTCCAGTTGAAACGGCGGAAACAGCGCATAAAGAAACGGGGCCGAGGTCGCAAGATCACTGGCACGACGGGACAGGTCAAGCGCGTCTGACACCTCTGTCAGCGTGTCCTGATGCAGCGTGTTCATCCACAGCTCTGTCCGGGTCAGCACCCGCATCCCAATGATGCTGACCAGCAGGATCAGCACAAAAAGCACCGCAATCGCAGCAGAAAGGCGAAAGCGAACACCGGGGCGGGGCAAGGCGTTCATCGCAGGTCAGCCAGGGGACAGGTTGAACAGATAGCCCTGCGCACGGCGGGTCTGAAGATGCACAGGCTTTGATGGGACCGCCTCTATCTTGCGGCGCAGACGCAAGATCAGCACGTCGATGGTGCGGTCCACATATCGCTGCATGTCAGAGCCAAGTTCCGCCAGCAGTTCCGGACGCGGGATAATACGGTCCGGGTTGCGGGCAAAATATTCCAACAGGCGGTATTCCGCATTGGTCAGTGGGATCTCCTCGCCATCGTGGTCCAGCAAGCGGCGGGACTGGACGTCAAGTCGCATGCGGCCAAAGGCGATATCCTGCCCCGGTGTTTCGCTGGGGCGGGCCGTGCCATGGCCATAGCGGCGTAGTACCGCGCGAATGCGGGCGACCAGCTCGCGCGGGTTGAACGGCTTGATCATGTAATCATCAGCGCCGGTTTCCAGCCCAATGATCTTGTCAATCTCATCGCCCACGCCGGTCAGCATCACAATCGGCAGGTGGTAGCGTTCGCGAATATGGATCGCCAGCGACAAGCCGGATTCACCGCGCAAACGCAGGTCTATCAACGCCAGATCAATCGGGGGCGGGTCGCCAAGGGCCATGAATGCACCAGGATCAGCGCAGCACACTGCATCAAACCCGCTCTCCCGCATCAGGGCATAAAGCGTGTCGCGCATGTCCTGATCATCATCTACGATAGCGATCATCGGCTCTGTCTTGCCTGCGTGCATGTCGCCCTCCTCCTGGCACATTCTGCGGCAGATGCCCTCCGGCCGCATGTCCGGTCAGCCGCGTGTTTGTGCCTGACATCACGTTGGATTTTAAGGGGCGGCAACAGAGATTGTAATACTGTTAACATTAAATCCGGTTCCGGGCCGTTTCGTTAACAGAAACAGGACTCGCTTTCTCAAGGACCGGCACCCTATCGTGAAGACCTGAACGCGACGGGCCCGGCTCATTTACCGAGACGCGCGTTACTAAAGGGAGGATACCATGAAGAAGTTTGTAACCCGCGCCGCAACGGCGTTGGGCATTGTCAGCGCAAGCGCGATTGCCGCTACGGCACAAGAATGCGCCGAGCGCGGTGCGCTGGACGCATTGTACTGCGACGCCAACGGCGATCTGGTGGCAGATACGCCCACCGATCCGGCGCAGCTCAGCGATCCTGACACATTGGTCTTTGCATATACCCCAGTCGAAGACCCGGCAGTCTATGCCGATATCTGGGAACCGTTCATCGAGCATCTCGAAGGCGTTACCGGCAAGGACGTGCAGTTCTTTGCCGTGCAGTCGAACTCTGCCGAGGTCGAAGCGATGCGGTCCGGCCGTCTGCATGTTGCAGGGTTTTCGACAGGTCCAACACCTTTCGCGGTGAACCTTGCCGGTGCGGTCCCCTTCGCCATCATGGGCGCAGATGACGGCCAGTTCGGCTATAAGCTGCAGGTGTTCACACAGGCAGACAGCGATATCCAAGAGGTCTCTGACCTTGCCGGACGCCGTGTGGCGCATACGTCGCCCACATCGAATTCGGGCAATCAGGCACCACGCGCGTTGTTCCCCGATCTGGGTGTTGTCCCAGACGAAGATTACGAAGTCGTCTATTCCGGCTCGCATGACCAATCCATGCTAGGCGTGGTCGCTGGTGACTATGATGCCGCACCAGTGGCGTCCGAAGTCGTCGACCGCATGGCGGAACGCGGTCTTTACGACCCCGAAGATGTGCGGATGATCTGGGAAAGCGACCCGTTCCCAACGACGTCCTTTACCGTGGCACATAACCTTGACCCCGCGCTGACCGAAAAGATTAAAGAGGCGTTCTTCTCTTTCGATTTTGAAGGCACAGCACTGGGTACGGAATTTGATGGCGTCAGCAAGTTCGTCCCCATCACGTACCAAGACCAATGGGCGGTGATCCGTCAAATCCAGGCGTCCAACGGTGTTGAGTACACACCACAAGGTCTCGCCGGGAACTAATCCCCTGAACAATGATCTGGTCGGCCATCGCGCCGACCGGACAGCACGCGGCCTCTTGCCAAACGCCAGAGGCATGGCCGCGCTATGCCAAACCACTGGCTGAGAGAGACACATGCTGACAATCCAGAAACTGACCAAGCGCTATGGCGGTGGTGACCCGGTGCTGAAAGAGCTGGACCTGACGGTACAGGGCGATCAGCTCACCTCTGTCATCGGCTCGTCCGGTGCGGGGAAAAGCACGCTTTTGCGCTGCATCAATCGCCTCGTTGAACCGACCTCAGGCACCATCGACCTGAATGGCACGGAATTCACCACCTTGAACCGCCGCGAACTGCGCGCCGCACGTCGCCGGATCGGCATGGTGTTCCAAAGCTTCAACCTGATCGACCGGCTGACCGTGATGGAAAATGTCCAATCTGGGCGGCTGGGCTATATTTCCACCTTTGCTGCGCTGACCCGCCGTTACCCGCGCGAAGATATCCGCCGCGCCTTTGAACTGATGGAACGTGTGGGCATCGCCCATTACGCCGACAAACGCGCCGACGAATTGTCCGGCGGCGAACGGCAGCGGGTGGGCGTGGTCCGCGCATTGATGCAACGGCCCGAGATCCTGCTCGCCGATGAACCCACCGCCTCGCTGGACCCCAAGACGTCCGAGCAGATCATGTCACTGCTGCGCGATCTGGCAAGCGAACTGAAACTGCCGGTCATCATCAACATCCACAATGTGACCGAAGCCAAGGAATACAGCGACCGGATCGTCGGGATGCGCTACGGCCGGATCATCTTTGACGACCTGCCCGCCAAGCTGGGCAAGGATGAGATGGAAGAAATCTATGCCGGTGTCCCCGCACAGGACCGGGCAGAGGTTGGGGCCATCGCATGAGCATGGCAAAAGACACATGGCGCAAGCCGCCTTTCATCGCCAACCCGCTGTTCCGCTACGGGCTATATGCAGCTGTGGCGATCTATTTCGTTGCAACGCTGGCCACTTTGCCCATCGACTGGGACCGTGTATCTGACGGGCTGACCCGCGCGCAGCGTATCTTCAACGGGGCCTTCCCGCCCAGCTTTGAACGGTCAGGGCTACTTTTTGATGGCTTCATGGAAAGCCTGAAAATCGCAATTCTTGCCACCGTCGGCGGTGTCGCGATTTCCATACCGTTGGCTTTCATGGCCGCCGGAAACATCGCGATCAAGCCGGTCTATTTTCTGGGGCGTGCCATCATCATCATCGCGCGCAGCTTCCACCCGGTGATCGTCGCCATCATCTTTGTCAAAGCGGTCGGGTTCGGCCCCTTCGCCGGGGCGCTGACGCTGGTGGTCTATTCCATCGGCTTCGTCGCCAAACTACTGGCAGAGCGGATCGAGGAAATTGACTTCGGTCAGGTCGAGGCCATGCGCGCCGCCGGGGCAGGCTTCATCGCGACGCTGGCTTACGCGGTGATACCGCAGATCATGCCACGGCTGGTCGGGCTTGGGATCTATCAGTTGGACAGCAACCTGCGCGCCTCTGCCGTGGTGGGGATCGTCGGTGCCGGCGGGATCGGGGCCACTTTGGCCAATGCCTTTGGGCGCTACGACTATGACTTCGCGCTCGCCATCACGATGGTCATCGTCGGTGTCATCCTGCTTTCCGAAGCGGTGAGCGGATTTGTACGGAAACGGATCGCATGATGAACACAGATCAAAACTCCCCGCTTGACCATTGGGCGCGCTTCACCCCGAAACAACGAATGGCGCGCTATGGCGGCTTTGCCGCGACCGCGCTGGTCGTCGCATGGGCGCTGAGCAGTATCGACGTGATCTGGGCCTGGGTCTGGGATGCGCCGGTGCAGATGGGCGATCTTTTCGCCCGGATGATGCCGCCTGACCCCAGCAACCTGCCGTCGATCCTGCAAGCGATCTGGCAGACGGTGAACATCGCCACGCTGGCCACGATGATCGCGGTCGTTGTGTCCCTGCCCGTCGCCTATATCGCGGCACAGAACACCACACCAAACCAGTTCACGCTGTGGATCGGACGTTTCATCCTTGTATCATCCCGGTCGGTAAACACGATCATCTGGGCACTGCTGTTTGTGGCGATCTTTGGTCCGGGCATCGTCGCCGGGATCGTGGCAATCATGTTCCGGTCCATCGGCTTTCTGGGCAAACTGCTGGGCGAAGCGATTGAAGAGATCGACCAGAAGCCTGTCGAAGCATTGGAAGCCTGCGGCGCGTCCCGGTTCAAAATCGTGCTCTACGCGATTGTGCCCCAGGTGATGCCATCCTTCTTTGCGGTGGCAATCCTGCGCTGGGACATCAACCTGCGTGAATCCACCGTGCTGGGGCTGGTGGGCGCAGGCGGGATCGGGATGATCCTGCAGGGGGCCATCGACACGTTCAACTGGCCCGAAGTGTCTATGGTGCTGCTGACAATCCTTGCACTTGTGGTTTTTGGCGAGGTCGTCTCGTCCTACCTGCGCAAGAAAATCCTGTAACCAAGGGCGTGGCGGTCAGCCGCCACGCGCCTCCGCCAGATCGGCAACACGCACTGACAACAAAAAGAAAGCCCGCACCTGATGGTGCGGGCTTTTTGCGTTTCGGCATGCCGGCCACGCGGGCCGACATGGGATTCTGTCAAATCAGCTACCGCTGTTTTCCGGCGTATCCACGACAAGGTTGTCGCTGAACACATCGTCATCCGAGACATCGTTGGACATCTCCATCGGCGCAGCCAGAGCAGCGGCCTGTTCGGCCTCTTCCCGGCGTGTTTCGATCACGACGTTGTCCCGATCAGACGCGATTTTGCGCATCTGTTGGGTGGCACCACCTGTCCCGGCTGGGATCAAGCGACCAACAATGACGTTCTCTTTCAGGCCAACCAGCTTGTCCCGCTTGCCTTGCACCGAAGCTTCGGTCAGCACACGCGTGGTTTCCTGGAACGACGCGGCAGAGATGAACGACCGGGTCTGCAACGAGGCCTTGGTGATCCCCAACAGGATCGGCTCACCACTTGCCGGACGATCGCCACGGGCGATAGCCTTGTTGTTGGCCTCATCGAACTCGGCCTTGTCCACAGTTTCGCCTTTCAGCAACACCGTGTCACCACTGTCCTGGATTTCCCATTTCTGGAGCATCTGACGAACGATAACCTCGATGTGCTTGTCGTTGATCTTCACACCCTGCAGGCGATAAACGTCCTGCACTTCGTCGATCATATAGTCAGCCAGCGCCTCGACACCCATAACCGCAAGAATGTCATGCGGGGCCGGGTTGCCATCCATGATGTAATCACCCTTCTGGACATAATCACCTTCCGCAACGGGAATGTGCTTGCCCTTGGGCACCATGTATTCAACGCGGATATCCGCGTCATCGGCGCTTTCGATCGCGATGCGGCGCTTGTTCTTATAGTCCTTGCCAAAGCGCACATAGCCGTCGATTTCGGCAATGATCGCGTGATCCTTTGGACGGCGGGCTTCGAACAGTTCGGCCACACGCGGCAGACCACCGGTGATGTCCTTGGTTTTGGCACCTTCACGCGGGATACGCGCGATAACATCACCAGCCTTGATCTCTTGGCCTTCTTCGACAGACAGGATGGCGTCCACGGACATTGGATAAGCGACAGGGTTGCCGTCGTCCTTCATCGCGGGTTCACCATCAGGACCAGCCACGATGATTTTCGGTGCCAGTTCGTTGCCTTTGGGGGCCGCACGCCAGTCGGAAACGATACGCTGGGTCATACCCGTTGCATCATCTGTTTCTTCACGCACCGCGATCCCGTTGACCAGATCGACATATTTGGCCGTACCGGATTTTTCGGCGATGATCGGCAGGGTGTAAGGATCCCATTCGAACAGTTTGTCGCCGCGCAGCACATCCGCGCCTTCCTTGACGAACACCTTGGAACCATAGCCAACCTTGTGGTTCGCCCGCTCGTCACCGTTTTCGCCCATGATCGCCAGAACCATGTTCCGGCCCATAACGATCATCTCGCCAGCTTGGTTTTCAAGAAGCTGCGCATTGCGGAACTCCACCTTGCCGGGCTGTGACGCCTCAAGGAACGATTGCTGACCACCCTGCGCAACACCGCCAATGTGGAACGTCCGCATCGTCAGCTGCGTGCCGGGTTCACCGATGGACTGGGCCGCGATGATGCCGACGGCCTCACCGATGTTGACCCGTGTCCCGCGTGCCAGATCACGACCATAGCACATGGCACAGACACCATCCTCCGCTTCGCAGGTCAATGGCGACCGGATGCGCAGCTTGGCGATAGCAGCCGTGTCGATCATGTCAGCCTTGCGTTCGTCGATCAGTTCGCCCACTTCAACGATCACCTCGTCAGTGCCGGGCTTGAGAACTTGCTCAGCCGAAACCCGGCCCAGAACACGTTCTGCCAGCGATGCTACGACCTCACCATCATTCACAGCAGCTTCTGCGGTGATTGATGCTTCGGTGCCGCAATCGACTTCGCGCACAATGCAATCCTGCGCCACGTCAACCAGACGACGGGTCAAGTAACCCGAGTTCGCCGTTTTCAACGCCGTATCCGACAGACCCTTCCGGGCACCGTGGGTAGAGTTGAAGTATTCAAGAACGGTCAGACCTTCCTTAAAGTTCGAGATGATCGGCGTTTCGATGATCTCGCCATTCGGCTTGGCCATCAGACCGCGCATCCCGCCCAACTGCTTCATCTGCGTGACAGAGCCACGCGCACCGGAGTGGGCCATCATGTAAACAGAGTTCGGCTCTGCCTCGGACCCATCCTCTGACAGTTTGGTGGCCGAGATGGTGGACATCATCGCATCCGTCACCTTGTCGTTGGCTTTCGACCAGGCATCGACGACTTTGTTGTACTTCTCACCCTGGGTGATCAGACCGTCCATGTACTGCTGTTCGAAATCCTTCACCTGATCACGGGTCTCATCGACCAGCTCCCACTTGGTGTCGGGCACAACCATGTCGTCCTTACCGAACGAAATACCAGCCTTGAACGCCTCGCGGAAACCCATGGTCATGATCTGGTCACAGAAGATGACAGACTCTTTCTGACCGCAGTAACGATAAACCGTGTCGATGACCTGCTGCACTTCTTTCTTGCGCAACAGACGGTTCACCAGCGCAAAGGGCGCCTTGGCGTTCAGCGGCAAAAGCGCGCCCAGACGCAGACGACCGGGGGTCGTCTCAAAGCGGGTCATGACCTCATTGCCTTCATCGTCGATCTGCGGCATCCGCGCGGTGATCTTGGCATGCAGATGCACCTCACCAGCGGTCAGCGCATGTTCCACCTCTTCGATGTTAGAGAAGGACATGCCTTCGCCCTTCATCCCTTCGCGGTGGATGGTCGTATAGTACAGACCCAGGATCATATCCTGCGATGGCACGATAATCGGCGCACCGTTGGCAGGTGACAGCACGTTGTTCGTGGACATCATCAGCACGCGGGCTTCCAACTGCGCCTCAAGGCTCAGCGGGACGTGAACAGCCATCTGGTCGCCGTCAAAGTCCGCGTTAAAGGCCGAGCAGACCAGCGGGTGCAGCTGGATCGCCTTGCCTTCGATCAGGACAGGTTCAAACGCCTGAATGCCCAAACGGTGCAGCGTTGGCGCACGGTTCAGCATGACAGGGTGTTCGCGGATGACCTCGTCCAGAATATCCCACACTTCGGGACGCTCTTTTTCGACCAGCTTTTTCGCTTGCTTGACCGTCGAAGACAGACCTTTGGCTTCAAGGCGCGAATAGATGAACGGCTTGAACAGTTCCAACGCCATCTTTTTCGGCAGACCACATTGGTGCAGCTTCAGTTCCGGACCAGTCACAATGACCGAACGACCAGAGAAGTCGACGCGCTTACCCAAAAGGTTCTGACGGAAGCGACCTTGCTTACCCTTCAGCATGTCAGACAGCGATTTCAGCGGGCGCTTGTTCGCACCGGTGATCACGCGGCCACGGCGACCGTTGTCAAACAGCGCATCCACGGATTCCTGCAACATCCGCTTTTCGTTACGGACGATGATATCAGGGGCGCGCAGTTCGATCAGACGCTTCAGACGGTTGTTCCGGTTGATCACACGACGATACAGATCGTTCAGATCAGAGGTCGCGAAACGGCCACCATCCAGCGGCACCAGCGGGCGCAACTCTGGTGGGATCACAGGGATCACGGTCATGACCATCCACTCAGGACGGTTGCCGGATTCCAGGAAGCTTTCAACGATCTTCAAACGCTTGATGATCTTCTTGGGCTTCAGCTCGCCTGTGGCCTCTTTCAGATCAGCGCGCAGCTGCTCTGCTTCGGCTTCCAGATCAATATTGGCCAGCATTTCGCGGATCGCTTCAGCACCGATATTGGCTTGAAACGCATCCATGCCATACAGATCCTGCGCGTCGTTGAACTCTTCCTCTGTCATCAGCTGACCATAGGTCAGGTCGGTCAGACCGGGTTCGATCACCACGTAGTTTTCGAAATACAGAATGCGTTCCAGATCGCGCAGCGTCATGTCCAGCATCAGGCCGATACGGGATGGCAGCGATTTCAGGAACCAGATGTGCGCGACGGGGGCTGCCAGTTCAATATGGCCCATACGCTCGCGGCGGACCTTTTGCAGGGTGACTTCCACACCGCATTTTTCGCAGACAACGCCGCGATATTTCATGCGCTTATATTTACCGCACAGGCATTCATAATCTTTGATCGGGCCAAAGATACGCGCGCAGAACAGACCGTCCCGCTCTGGCTTGAACGTCCGGTAGTTGATGGTTTCGGGCTTCTTGATCTCACCAAAGGACCACGACAGGATCCGCTCAGGAGAGGCCAGAGAGACCTTGATTTCGTCAAACGTTTTCGCCGGTGTGAGCGGGTTAAACGGGTTGTTTGTCAGTTCCTGGTTCATTTCAATACCTTGAATTGGGGTGCATGGGGGCAAGGTGCGGTGCGCGCAAAGTGCACACCCTACATACGGTCGTAGGGTGCGCGTTCATGCGCAACTATTCCTCATCCTCCGCATCCAGGAGTTCCATGTTGAGGCCGAGACCCCGGACTTCTTTCACGAGCACGTTGAACGATTCAGGCACGCCAGCTTCGAAATTGTCTTCGCCCTTCACGATGGACTCATACACTTTCGTCCGGCCAGCCACGTCATCCGACTTCACTGTCAGCATCTCTTGCAGCGTATACGCCGCGCCATATGCTTCCAGCGCCCAGACTTCCATTTCCCCGAAACGCTGGCCACCGAACTGGGCTTTACCACCCAGCGGCTGCTGCGTGACAAGGCTGTATGGCCCGGTAGAGCGCGCGTGGATCTTGTCGTCGACCAAGTGGTGCAGTTTCAGCAGATACTTGACGCCGACAGTCACCGGGCGGCTGAACTGCTCACCCGTGCGGCCATCAAACAGGATCGACTGACCGGAGGTGCTAAAACCAGCACGGACCAGCGCATCGTTCACATCTGCTTCTTTCGCCCCGTCAAAGACCGGCGTGGCGATTGGCACACCGCGGGTCACGTTGTTCGCAGCCTCGATCAGCTCTGCCTCTTCCATGCCGGCGATGCCTTCGTCGTAGACATCATCGCCATAGCCGATCCGCATCGCTTCGCGGATTGGGGTCAGATCGCCTGACCGACGATATTCACCCAAAGCTTCATTGATCTTGATCCCCAGACCGCGGGCCGCCCAACCCATGTGGGTTTCAAGGATCTGACCGACGTTCATACGCGATGGCACGCCCAGCGGGTTCAGACAGAAATCGACCGGTGTCCCATCCGCAAGGAACGGCATGTCTTCCATTGGCACAACCTTGGAAATCACACCTTTGTTGCCGTGACGACCAGCCATTTTATCGCCAGGCTGCAGCTTGCGCTTCACAGCCACGAAGACTTTGACCATTTTCATCACGCCCGGGGGCAGATCATCACCACGGCGGACTTTTTCGACCTTGTCTTCGAACCTTGCATCCATCGCACGCTTCTGGATCTCATACTGTTCGTTCAGGGCCTCGACGATTTTGGCATCGTCTTCGTTTTCCATGGCCAACTGCCACCACTGGCCGCGGCTCAGATCACCGATGCTTTGCTCGCTGACAACGGTGCCGGACTTAAAGCCACGGGGACCTTTGACAGCGACCTTGCCGTTGATGATGTCCCACAGACGGGCATAGATGTTGCGGTCCAGGATCGCGAGCTCGTCATCGCGGTCACGGGACAGGCGTTCCACCTCTTCGCGTTCGATTTGCAGGGCACGCTCGTCTTTTTCCACCCCGTGGCGGTTAAAGACGCGGACCTCAACAATCGTGCCGAAATCACCGGGCGGCAGGCGCAGGGATGTATCACGCACATCCGATGCCTTTTCACCAAAGATGGCGCGCAGCAGCTTTTCTTCTGGCGTCATCGGGCTTTCACCCTTCGGCGTGATCTTACCCACCAGAATATCCGCAGGCCCAACCTCGGCCCCGATATAAACGATGCCCGCCTCATCGAGGTTACGCAGCGCTTCTTCACCCACATTAGGAATATCGCGGGTGATTTCCTCTGGCCCAAGCTTGGTGTCACGGGCGGCGACTTCGAATTCCTCGATGTGGATCGAGGTGAAAACATCGTCGCGGGTGATCCGCTCGGAAATCAGGATGGAGTCTTCGTAGTTATAGCCGTTCCAAGGCATAAACGCGACGACCACGTTTTTACCCAGCGCCAGTTCACCAATATCGGTGGATGGACCATCGGCGATGACCTCACCCTTCGTCACGGTGTCACCCACTTTCACCAGCGGACGCTGGTTGATGCAGGTGTTCTGGTTCGACCGCTGGAACTTGCGCATCCGGTAGATATCGACCCCGGCATCGCCAAGCTCCAGATCAGAGGTTGCGCGCACAACGATCCGCTGCGCGTCCACCTGGTCGATGATACCGCCACGTTTCGCCATGATCGCAGCGCCACTATCACGGGCAACGACTTCTTCGATCCCGGTGCCAACCAGCGGTGCTTCGGCTTGCAACAAAGGCACGGCCTGACGTTGCATGTTCGATCCCATCAACGCGCGGTTCGCATCGTCGTTTTCAAGGAACGGAATGAGCGACGCCGCGACAGAGACAAGCTGCTTGGGCGAAACGTCGATCAGATCGACGTTTTCGTTCGGGGCCAGCGTGTATTCACCGTTCTGACGGGTCGAGACCAGATCGTTCACGAACTTGCCTGTCTCATCAAGGTTTGCGTTGGCCTGCGCCACAGTGTGACGCATTTCTTCAGTCGCGGACATGTACTGGACTTCGTCCGTCACCTGCCCTTCCGTCACCTTGCGGTACGGGGTTTCGATAAAGCCGTATTTATTCACGCGGGCGAAGGTGGCGAGCGAGTTGATCAGACCAATGTTAGGCCCTTCCGGCGTTTCAATCGGGCACATCCGACCATAGTGGGTCGGGTGCACGTCGCGGACTTCAAAGCCTGCACGTTCGCGGGTCAGACCACCGGGCCCAAGCGCGGACAAGCGGCGCTTGTGCGTGACTTCGGACAGCGGGTTGGTTTGGTCCATGAACTGCGACAGCTGCGAAGAGCCAAAGAATTCGCGGACCGCCGCAGCAGCAGGTTTCGCGTTGATCAGATCCTGCGGCATAACCGTGTCGATTTCGACGCTGGACATACGCTCTTTGATCGCGCGCTCCATGCGCAGCAGACCGACGCGATACTGGTTTTCCATCAGCTCGCCCACAGAACGCACGCGGCGGTTCCCAAGGTGGTCGATGTCGTCGATATCGCCTTTGCCGTCGCGCAGATCCACCAGCGCTTTGATGCAGGATACGATGTCTTCCTTGCGCAGGGTACGCATGGTGTCTTCCGCATCCAGATCCAGACGCATGTTCATTTTCACCCGGCCAACAGCGGACAGGTCATAGCGTTCGCTATCAAAGAACAGCGTGTCGAACAGGGCGCTTGCGGAATCGACGGTCGGTGGCTCACCGGGGCGCATGACGCGGTAAATATCCATGAGCGCGGTTTCGCGGTTCATGTTCTTATCCGACGCCATCGTGTTGCGCATATAGGCGCCCACGTTGATGTTATCGATATCCAGCACGGGGATCGTGGTTATGCCCGCATCAACCAGCTCTTTCAGCGTGCCGCCGGTGATGTCGCCATCCTTGTCGACTTCCAGCGTCAGCTCGTCCCCGGCCTCCACATAGATCGCACCGTTTTCTTCGTTAATGATGTCGCTGGCGACAAACTTGCCTACGATGTTTTCATAAGGGACCAGCAGTTCGGTCACATTGCCTTCGTCGATCAGTTTTTTGACCGAACGGGGGGTGACCTTTTCGCCTGCTTTGGCAATCACTTCACCAGTTGCAGCATCGACCAGATCATAGCTGGGACGGGTGCCGCGCACGCGCTCTGGAAAGAACTTCGTCTTCCAGGCATGGCTTTTCTTGTCCAGCGTGAATTCAACCGTATCGTAATAGGCACTCATGATGCCTTCCTGATCCAGACCCAACGCATAAAGCAGGGTGGTCACAGGCAGCTTCCGGCGACGGTCGATGCGTGCAAAGACCAGATCTTTCGCGTCAAATTCAAAGTCCAGCCAGCTGCCGCGATATGGGATGATGCGGCAGGCGAACAGCAATTTACCCGACGAATGGGTCTTGCCCTTGTCGTGATCAAAGAACACGCCGGGAGAGCGGTGCATCTGGGATACGATTACACGCTCGGTGCCGTTCACAATGAACGTCCCGTTCGGGGTCATCAGAGGCATATCGCCCATGAAAACGTCTTGTTCCTTGATATCTTTGACCGATTTCGCACCGGTATCTTCGTCGACATCAAACACGATCAGACGCAGGGTGACCTTCAGCGGGGCACTGTAGGTCATGTCACGCTGCTGACATTCCTCAACATCGTATTTCGGCTTTTCCAGCTCATACTTGACGAATTCAAGCACGGCAGTCTCGTTGAAATCCTTGATCGGGAAAACCGATTGGAACACACCTTTGATCCCCTCGCCGTCAAGCGGCGTGTCACTGTCACCGGAGCGCAGGAAAAGATCGTAGGAGGATTTCTGAACCTCAATGAGGTTGGGCATTTCAAGCACTTCACGGATCTTGCCGTAGTACTTGCGCAGGCGTTTCTGACCAAGGAAAGAGGAAGCCATGTGCGATGTCACCTTATATTTGTCTCTCGAACAAAGCATCGCCCGGGGCCGCGACGCCGCATCCATTTGACCGGGGGGTTATGTCAATTCGTGGATACCGTCCCACCGGCATCCTCCCGACATAGTCAACCTTCCCAAGAGGTCGGTCAGCGATTGGCCGACCTCTAAGACAGGTTCGGCTGGACCCGCAATTGCGCGTCCAGCCTAGATTTTCAGGGGTGCGCAAGATCACGCACCAGCCAATTAGGCCAGTTCGACCTCTGCGCCAGCTGCTTCCAGCTTGCCTTTGATCTCTTCGGCTTCGTCCTTGCTGACGCCTTCTTTGATCTTGCCGCCGGCTTCGACTAGGTCCTTGGCTTCTTTCAGGCCCAGACCGGTGATGCCGCGAACTTCTTTGATCACGTTGATTTTCTGAGCGCCGGCGTTCTTCAGAACGACGTCGAACTCAGTTTTTTCTTCAGCAGCTTCGCCACCATCAGCAGGGCCAGCCATCATGACGGCGCCACCAGCAGCTGGCTCGATGCCATACTCATCTTTAAGGATGGTTTTCAGTTCTTGTGCTTCGAGAAGGGTCAGACCAACGATCTCTTCAGCCAGTTTTTTCAGATCAGCCATTTTATGCTTTCCGTTCGTTTAAGTGTGTTCCAACGTCAGGGCTTTCAAGCCCCAAGACAGTTCAGATGCTTTATGCAGCTTTCTCTTCGATGGTCGAAAGAATGCTCGCGATGTTCGATGCAGGCGCGCCAATGGCCCCGGCGATGTTGGATGCAGGTGCCCCGATGCAGCCCACGATAGAAGCAATAAGCTCCTCGCGGCTTGGCATCCCGGCAACGGCTTTCACACCAGCAGGATCAAGTGCTTGATCACCCATAGCACCACCAAGAATGACAAGCTTGTCATTCCCTTTGGCGTATTTGTCGACGACCTTGGCCGCAGCCACGGGGTCCTCGGAATAGGCAAGCACTGTCATGCCCGTAAGGTATTCAGCGATGCTGGCGCATGGCTTCCCCTCAAGGGCGATCTTGGCGAGCTTGTTTTTGGCAACGCGCACGGACCCGTCAACTTCGCGCATTTGGGCGCGCAGGTCCTGCATTTCAGCAACTGTCATGCCTTCGTAGTGGGCAACCACTACGACGCCAGAGCTTTCAAAGATCTGGCCGAGGTCATCAACCAGCTGTTCTTTTTGTGCTCTATCCACAGTTTCACTCCAAATTTGGCACCAGATGAAATCCGGCACCGGCTCTCGTTTTGCCCGGCGGCTGGGCCGCCCGACAGTCTACAGTCCATGTAAACGGGGCGAGCCAGAGCAAACCGAGGAGAACCTCGAAAATTCTGGTCTTTCCCGTCTCAGGCAGGAATTATCAGCGATAGTCGCCAACCCACCGTCTCGGACGAACAAAGGCCCGAACGAATCAATCTTCCGGGCCCAGGCCTGCTGGTTACCGCCTGCCACCCTGAAAGCCAAGTCCCCATTTTCTGCATGAGCCCTGAAATTCGGCGGAGGCAGTTGCAAAAAATAACCGGTTATTCAGAACGTAACGAATATGTCTTCAGGATGAGCAAGCCGCCCAAGAAAAAGATTCGCGATCTTGAGGACTTTGCCGGGATCGCCTCGGACTGGTTCTGGGAAACGGATTCAGAGCATCGCTTTACATATTTTTCCAACCGGATCGAACAGGTAGTTGGGTTTACAGCGGCCAGTCTGATCGGCAAGCGGCGCGACACCATCACCGCTGAAAATGCCGATGACCCACATTGGCAGCGACATTTCGACGACCTAGCGAACCGCCGACCATTCCGCGAATTTGAATACATGGTGCGGCGCGTGGATTTCCCTGGTCCGCTCTGGGTCCGGACTGCCGGGCAACCAAAGTTTGACAAAAAGGGGAATTTCCTTGGCTATTGCGGCACCGGGCATGACGTCACGGCCGAAAAAACAGCGATACTGCGGCTAGAACAAAGCAATGCGGCCCTTCAGGAACGCAACCGCCAACTGGATGAGGCGCGCCAGATCATTGAACGCGCAGCATTCGAAGACAGCCTGACCGGCCTGCCCAATCGTCGCGCCTTTGAACGCGACCTGCAAAAGGCGATCGCCGAAACCGGGCAGCGGGTTGGGCTTTTGCAGATTGACCTAGATCGGTTCAAATGGGTGAACGATACTTGGGGCCATCCCGCAGGCGATGAGGTTTTGCGTCTGACCGCAAACCGCCTGCGCGCGGCAACAGGGCGAAAAGGCTGCGTCTACCGCATCGGCGGTGATGAATTCATGGTCATTGTGCACGGGAACACCACGCAGGAACATGCGGATTGGATCGGTGACAGCATTGTTGAAAAGATGGACGAGCCGTTGCCGTTACAGCAACAGCAGCTTGTAAGCGGCGCCAGTGTTGGCATCGCCGTTTCAGAGCCCGGGCCATCAGATATGGGTGACTTGATCCGCCATGCGGATATGGCTCTCTACGAGGCCAAGCGCGGTGGCCGCGGCGCGGCCTGCCGGATCACACCCGCGCTACTCGCCCGGATGGAGGACCGACGCCGTCTCATCGCCGACATTCCCGCCGGGCTGGAACGGGGAGAGTTCATTCCCTACTTCCAGCCACAGATTGACGCGGAAACCAATGTGATCATCGGGGTCGAGGCGCTTGTGCGCTGGCAGCATCCTGAACGCGGCCTGCTGGCGCCTGCTACCTTCCTTGAAGGTGCCTGCTCGCTGGGCCTGACCAGCGCCATCGACAGGGCGATCCTGCGGGAATCGATGGCGACCGTCAATCGTCTGGCTGCGACCGGGGTCATTCTGCCCGCGCTGGCATTGAATATCAGCGAGGCGCGCCTTCTTGACGCCCGGTTTCCTGCGGACATTACTGAACACTGGACCGAAAGGCGCTGTCAGCTCTGCCTTGAGCTGCTGGAAACCATCTATTTCGATGATACACAGAACAATCTGCACTTCAGCCAGATCCTGCACCAGCTGCGTGATCTGGGCGTGTCGATCGAAATTGACGATTTCGGTAGCGGACGGGCATCCATCACCGGGCTGATTAAAATCCAGCCGGACCGGCTCAAAATTGATCGGGGGCTGGTCAAGGATGTGGTCAGCGATCCAAAGAAACGCAGCGTGGTGCTGGCTATTCTGGAAATGTCACAGGCACTGGGGATCGACGCCATCGCCGAAGGCGTGGAAACGCAAACCGATATCGACGCCATGCGCGATCTTGGTTGCCGGGCCTTCCAGGGCTACGCCATCGCCCGCCCGCTGAGCGAAGACAGTTTTGCGGCGTTTCTTGTAGGCAAAAAGATAGGCCATCGACCGGAAACGAAAACGGCAGGCCCCAAGGGCCTGCCGCGTATTGCTTGATCTGATCAGTGTGATCAGGCGTTGCCAGTGGCCGAAGCCACGTCAATCGTCACGCCCGGCCCCATGGTAGAGCTGACAGCGATCTTTTTCATGTATGTGCCTTTAGCGCCCGCTGGCTTGGCTTTGCCAACCGCGTCAACGAAGGCCAGCATGTTTTCTTCCAACTGCTTGGCCGAGAATGACGCCTTGCCGATACCAGCATGCACAACACCAGCTTTTTCAGCTTTGAACTGCACCTGACCGCCTTTGGCCGCTTCGACAGCTTCCTTGACGTCCATAGTCACGGTGCCGACGCGGGGGTTTGGCATCAGGTTACGTGGGCCCAGGATCTTACCCAGGCGACCAACGATCGCCATCATGTCAGGGGTCGCGATGCAGCGATCAAAATCAATGGTGCCGCCCTGAATGGTTTCCATCAGGTCTTCTGCACCAACGACATCCGCACCAGCGGCCTTGGCTTCATCAGCCTTGTCGCCACGGGCGAAAACAGCCACGCGAACCGTTTTGCCAGTGCCGTGCGGCAGGCTGACCGTGCCGCGGACCATCTGGTCTGCGTGGCGGGGATCAACACCCAACTGCATGGCGATTTCGACGGTCTCGTCGAATTTTGCCTTGGCATTGTCTTTGACCAGTGCTGCGGCCACTTCGACCGTCACATTGTGCTTGCCATCAAACGCTTCACGCGCGGCGACTGTACGCTTACCGTGCTTTGCCATTACTTGACCTCCACGCCCATAGACCGGGCAGAGCCCATGATGATCTGCATCGCACCTTCAACAGAAGTCGCGTTCAGGTCTTTCATCTTTGCTTCTGCAATCTCACGCACCTGCTTGGCGGTGATCGAACCGGCAGTTGATTTACCAGGAGTCTGCGAGCCGGATTTCAGCTTGGCAGCCTTCTTGATGTAATAAGACGCAGGGGGCGTCTTGATTTCCATCGTAAAGGATTTGTCCTGATAATAGGTGATGACGGTCGGGCAAGGTGCGCCAACTTCCATCTCACCGGTCTTGGCGTTGAACGCCTTACAGAATTCCATGATGTTGATGCCGCGCTGACCCAGCGCAGGACCGACGGGTGGGGACGGGTTGGCTTTGCCTGCAGGAACCTGCAGCTTCAGCGTACCCATAATCTTCTTGGCCATGTGGCCTCTCCTTTTTCAGCGATGGGTCAGATGACCCATCCTACATATGCCCAAAACGGGCGGTGATGCCGTGGTTCGGGCTGGTGCCCTCCCACGTCTGAACACGCGGATTACTGTTTGGTAACCTGCGTGAATTCCAACTCGACCGGGGTGGCCCGGCCAAAGATCGACACCGTGACCTTCAGGCGCTGGTTGTCGTCGTCCACTTCTTCGACCATGCCGTCGAAATCCTCGAACGGGCCGTCGTTGACTTTGACCTTCTCGCCGATCTCGAAATGGATCAGCGTGCGCGGCGCATCTTCGCCTTCCTGCACGCGGCCCAGGATCGCCTGCACTTCGGCGTCACGCATCGGCATCGGGCGGCCCTGCGGACCAAGAAAACCGGTGACGCGGTTGATCGAATTGATCAGGTGATACCCTTCGTCCGACATTTCCATATGCACCAGCACATAGCCGGGCATGAAACGGCGTTCGGTCGTCACCTTCTTGTTGCGGCGAATCTCGATCACTTCTTCGGTCGGCACCAGCACTTCGTCGATCTGATCTTCCAGGCCCTGCTCTTCCGCTTTGGTGCGGACCGCTTCTGCGACCTTCTTCTCGAAGTTCGAGAGAACGCTTACCGAATACCACCGTTTGGCCATCTGTCGTGTACCTTGTCGTCGCGAAGCCCTTGCAGGCCTCAGGTTCCGTTGATTACGGCGCTATCGCCGGTTCCAAAAATAAAATCGGCGTGCAACTCGATTCGCCGCACGCCATTTTCAGAAGTTGTCGGCTGATACCGCCCGCCCCCGGCATTTTCAAGAGGGCCGCCATAAATTATGCGCGGCAGCATCCCAGCGTGATCAGCTGCCAAAGTAACCCAGCACACCGGTCAGCCCGGTCCGGATCAAAATATCGACCAGCGAAAAGAAGATTGCGGTGATCGCGGCCATGATGAACACCATGATTGTGGTCATGACGACCTCACGGCGTGACGGCCAGACCACCTTGGAGACTTCGGCGCGCACTTCCTGAACGAATTTGACGGGGTTGGCGAGGGCCATGAAGCGGTTCCTTTTTTCAGCTAACGGGGCACATACGGCGTCTGTGGGCTTAATTCAAGCCTGTCGCGACACGGCACAGGCCAAATTCCTCAGGGCTGCAAAAAACGCACATTGTCCATCGCCGCAATCGCAGCCATCTGCGCCGCATAGCCCGCATCGCCAGCCGCATGGGCCACCGCATCAAATCCGTCAAACGGCGGATAGCCATCCTCGACCGGCAACAGCCTGCGCGCACCATAACCCAGATCCTTGGCATCATGATCTGCATGCCGGTGCAACACCTCTGCCACAGCGGGCGACGACAGGCCCACATGAATGCGGCGAGTCAACGGGTGCACCAAATCCGCATGGGCTGCCCCGACCATGTGACGGCAAACTTCCGGAAACAAATGCGCATAATCCTCATACCGCCACACCGTCAGCGCCCCCACACCGGGGGTGTCGCGCAAGCGGGTCACCAAATCAAGCCAATCCACCGTCGCAAGCGGGTTGATCTCTTTGTAGCGAGCCATCGGCATCACGCGACCGCCCATCAACATCTGACAATAGGCCGAATTGATAAAGGCCGTGGGGCGGCGCACCGACAGAAACACATCAATCTCGCGGCCCAACGTCGCGGCCAATGCTGCGATCCGTGGGGCGGCATTCGGATAGCGCTGCGTCAACGCATGTCGGCGGGGGCTATTCAGCACGCCAACAAAATTCTCTTCACTCAACACCAACCGCTGCGCCCCTTTGCGCATCAGCCGCAGTTGATCTTCCACCGGGCGGCGCGGGGCGCGCGGGCGCTCTGCCTCGTTTGATCCGAACAACGCATTGATACTGCGCCCCGGCAGGCGGAAATACTCCGGCCCGTAATAGCGCACACCCGCCTCTGCCAGCGCATCCGCAGCCGACAGCAACGACCGCTGCAAATGCGAGGTGGCGGTCTTATGCGCCCCGATATGGAACGCGACGGTGAAATCTTCGGATGTCATGAAATGATTGCGATCCTCCGGCGGGCGGTGATCCGGTCTGGCAGGGGCATGGAGACTCGAACTCCAGACCTACGGTTTTGGAGACCGTCGCTCTACCAACTGAGCTATACCCCTACGACCGGCTGTGGGATTAGTCCGATTTCGACACAGTAGCAATACCCAAGCTGCATCAGACTTGTATTTGATCCCGGAAATGTCAAAACAAGCCCCGAACGGCCCCTAGATGAAAGAGAATCCGTGTCACTGCGCCATCGGCTCGAAAACTCTCAACGCCTTGCCGCGCTCGTCGGCGGGATCGCCGGACGCTATCTGGCGTTCTGTAACAAGCGCATCCGCTGGACCGTCACGGGCGAGGATGCGTTAAAAGAAGCCCTTGCCGAAGGGCCGGTTTTGCTGGTGACCTGGCATGAATGTGTGCTGATGGCAGCATTGCATTGGCCTGTGGCAGACGGCCCGCTGTCCAGCCTGTTCAACAGCTCCCCGATCGGGCGGGTCGCCGGGGCGATGCACCGACGGATCGGGCTGAAACCTGTGGAAATGTCGCGCAAGACCTCAAACCTCGCTGCCTCGCGCATTGTGCTGAAACGGGTCCACGATGGGTTCAGCATCGGCATAGCGGCCGATGGCCCCGTTGGCCCCCTGCGCGAAATGAAGGACGCCACGCTCGAATGGGCGCGCGTCACCAACATGCCGGTCTTCACCTATGGTTTCGCCACCAGTCACGGGCGGCGGCTGGATTCCTGGGACAAAATGCGTCTCCCCTACCCCAAGGGACATGGCGCGATCTGCTTCGCCCGCTATTCGGGCAGCTTCCCCCGCAAGCCCGATACCGAAATGTTAGAGGCACAGCGGCGCGATCTGCAAACCTTCCTCACGCAAACAACCGAACAGGCCGAGGCCACAGTCGAAGCTAAGGGTTAACGGCGCGTTTACCCTTGGACCGCACGCGCCATTAACCTGCCAAAATGCGCGCCATCGGTCCGATAGAAGTCCGACGCATGTCCGACAGGGTATGAACACCGCACCGGCCGCCCGTTAAGCTTATTTACAAAAGTACAAAGCGATTCGGCGCGGCGGGATGCCGTCATCGTGCGCACCCCCACCGCGCGTTGCGTCACCCGGCAGCCGCGCGACGCAACGCCGCCAGATCCGCACCCACAATCTCGGCCTCATGGGCGGCGATCTTGTCGATCTCCCACTCCCACCAAGCGATCTCTTGCAACGCGGCAATCGTCGGCGCATCAAGACGCATCCGGATCACCTTTGCCGGATTGCCACCCATAATCGCATAGGCGGGCACAACACCCGTCACAACAGACCCCGCCGCAATAATCGCGCCATTGCCAATATCAGCGCCCGGCATAATCCGCGCGCCCTGCCCGATCCAGACGTCATTGCCAACGACCGTATCCGGCCCCGGCGCAGGCATCGACGGGCTGTCCGGACCGCGCCCGGTGAACACCATAAAGGGAAAACTGGAAAACCCGTCATGCCGGTGATTGGCCGATGCGGTGATAAACTGCACCCCATCCGCGATCTGGCAAAACTTGCCAATCACCAGTTTTTCCGGTGAAAAATCATAGAGATAAGGCGCAAGCTGCGCCGCCCAATCATCAGGCGGCACATGGCAACTGGCATAGCTATAGTCACCGGTAACGATCCGGGGGTGGTCGATGGCGGCTGACAGAAAAACGGTGCCCTGATGCTGGCTGCCATCAGTCAGCGGAACGGGATTCCGTGTGGCCGGAGATGGAAATTCCATGGTCTATCCTTGTACTGAATTGAAATGCGTTCAGAACAGTGAATGATCCATGTCGGCCTCCCTTAGCTGTCTGCAAACTAACAAAACACGTCAAAGAGCGCCAGACCCGACCGCCATCGCCGGAACGAAAACGCGCCTCTCCTGTTGGTTCGATGAACGATATGTAAACAGGAAAGGACAAGACAATGGCACTTAATACATTGCAAGACCTCTATCACGATCAACTGCAAGACATCTGGAGCGCAAACAAACAAGCGCTTGCCGTGGTCAACGAACTCGGCCGCGCCGCAACCGACAAAGCGCTTTCCGAAGCATTGATCGACGGGTCCAACGGCATCAGCCAAGGCATGGAAAAGGTTGCACAAATCTGCGCCAAACACGACCTTGACCCCAGCGACGAACATTGCCGGGCCATGGAAGGACTGGTCAAAGAAGCCCGCGCCCACGCCTTGCAAACCGAATTCGGCGACCCTGCCGTGCACGACGCAATGATCATCACGCAATACCAACGCATGGTCCATTATGCACTTGCCGGCTACGGCTGCCTGCTGGCCTTCGCCAACCGCCTGAACCTGGACGAGGACGGCGCGATCTTGGAAAAATGCCTCGACGACACCTACGACGGCGACCGCCGCTGCACCGAGATTGCAACGGGCGGCATCAATAAGGATGCAGCTGCCTAATGTGATGTTTAATTACAAAAAGCGCCCCCTGATCGGGGCGTTTTTTACGCTTGCATGCCCTGAGCCGAACGCGCTTGAGTAAGGACGGCACCAATCACTTTGGCCGATTTCGACATTTCTTGTGCCGTCAAAGTCGGATGTACGAGAAACATCAAACTCGTCTCGCCCAACTCTTGCGCGACAGCCCTACGGGATTTAGGTCGCCATCCCGTCCCATCAAATGCCTTTTCCATATAGACTTCAGAGCAGCTACCCTGAAAGCAAGGTACGCTTTGGGCTTGGATTTCTGCAACAATGCGGTCCCGATTCCAGCCCTGCCCCAGGTTCTCGGGACGCACATAGGCATAGTATTTGTAATAGGCATGCACGGAGCCGACAGCCGTGCCGTCTGCCAAACCTCCAAGCGCACCCAACGATGGCACTCGGATGGGGCCATCATCATGCGCAAATGGTGCAAGTGCCTGCGAAATAATCTTTGCATTTTCGCTGCGCGCTGCATGCCACGCTGGCATCCGCGCCAATTGTATGCGCCCAATCGCAGCTTGCATTTCAGTCATGCGCCAGTTTGTCCCAAAGCTTTCATGCAACCACCGAAACCCTGGCGGATGGTCACGTTCGTAGACGGCATCCCAGCTTTTGCCATGATCCTTATACGACCACATGCGCGACCAAAGCGCCTGATCATTCGTAGTCACCAGACCGCCCTCGCCGCCAGTCGTCATGATCTTGTCTTGACAAAAAGACCAGGCGCCGACATGGCCAATCGAACCTACGGAACGTCCCTTGTAACACGCGCCATGCGCTTGTGCGCAATCCTCGATGACCTTGATATCCTTGGTGTTGGCCAAATCCATGATCGGGTCCATGTCGCAGGGCCAACCGGCAAGGTGGACCGCGATGATCGCCTTCGTTGCGGGGGATAGGACCGCCGCAATCGTCTCTGCGCTAATGTTTCCGCTGCTACGCTCGACATCCGCAAAGATCGGCGTGGCTCCCGCATTTGCCACGGCAGAAACCGAGGCCAAGAATGTTCGCGGCGTTACAATAACCTCGTCCGTCGCCGCACCGCCGTTTCTTTCCCCGATCCCAAGGCCTGCAAGTGCAAGATCAAGCGCCACGGTCCCATTTGCCAAAGCAATGGCAAAATCCACACCACACCAAGCCGCAAATTCCGTCTCAAAGGTGCGGCCTTCCTGCCCGGTCCAATAGTTCACTTGGTTGGACAAGAGTACACGCGAGACAGCATCAGCCTCTTCAGCCGTAAAAGCTGGCCATGGGGAAAAGGGACCATTCAGCAAGGTGTCAAATCCTTCGCGTAAAAACGCGGGCGCTATTCTCTACATCATTCAGCACCACCGCCCCTGCGCTGAAAGCTACATCAGTTTCAATGCTGATAGCTTCGCGGAAAGCGCCGCCAATGCCGATCCAGCCACCTGCGGGAAATAAACACGCAGCGCGCTTTTTGTGCCCGTCCGCACCGATGATGACTATTTTGCTCATTCTGATCCCGTGAATTTGGGCATTGTCGTATCCCTTTGCGCGTTGATCCCGTCCTTCGCCAAAACCTTCCTCAGCGTCGAACAAATAATCTTGAGATCAAGCCAGGCTGTTTGATTTTCGACATACCAAACATCAAGCGCGAACTTTTCGTCCCAGGAAATCGCATTGCGCCCATTCACCTGCGCCCATCCCGTGACACCTGGCCTCACGTCATGCCGATGTGCCTGCGCAGGATTATAAAGCGGCAGGTATTCCATCAAAAGGGGCCGCGGGCCGACAAGGCTCATGTCACCTTTCAATACGTTCCAAAGCTCAGGCAATTCATCAAGCGAACTGGCACGAAGTTTCTGCCCGAAGGGCGTCAGCCGCGCGGCATCGGACAACAGTTCGCCATCGGGACCAATTGCATTTCGCATCGTGCGAAACTTGACCATCTCGAACGGTGCACCGTTCTTGCCCGGACGGATTTGTCGGAAAATTACGGGCGACCCCATGCGGCGGCGGATAAGAATCGCCAGCCACAAAAGCACAGGCGATAGTAGAAACAGGCCGCCCGCAGCGCCCGCAATATCAATGAACCTTTTCAACATGATATCCCAAAGTGGCTGCGTCCACGTTTCTTACAGGCTCCCCATCCAGACACAAAAATGCCCTCGTTTCTCTAGCTGGCATAGGTTTACCCATCATGGTTACTGCACACCTCTCATAATTAACAAGCATTACTCAACTTTAGGGGTATCGCAAGGCGATCTTTTCGGATTATGTCATAGACTTACAATACTGGGCAGTGCCCCATAATCAGGAACCCTAACGATGTTACCAAGGTCTCGGATGCTATGCGCGTACAGGCTCACAGTTGACGCTTAATGGCTGAGACCGTGGCATGAAGGCGTTTCGATCATCTGCGGTTGGCATCAACGTCCTAAACAGGCTGATTTCGCTTGTCGGCGGCCTGGGGTTATTGCTTGCCGTTGCCTTCAAACTTTCACTCGAAATGCAGGGTTTCTATTACACCTTTTATAGTCTTGCATTTTTACGCTTCTTTGCAGAGCTCGGGCTAACAACAGCTGTGGTCCAATTCATCAGTCATTTGTCCGCAAATGAAGATGAGCCGATGAAATTGATAGCTTACAAACGCCTCTTTTTCATCTGGTTCGCGGTTTCAGGGGTACTCCTTGCGCTTGCCCTTCTTCCTGCAATCTTTTTGTATCGCCCACAGATCGAAGCCGTGGAAAATGGCTATCATGATGTCATCTTACCGTGGGTTTTCTTCTGCTTTGCCACGGGGCTGAGTGTGTTTGTGGTGGGGTTAACCTCGATCGTTGAAGGGCATCGACGTATTCTTGCGGTCAGTCATCTGCGGCTTTGGCTTTCGCTAACCAATTTTGGGCTCGCTGCCTTGTTGATCATGTTAGGTTTTCAGCTTTGGGGACTACCTATAGCCGCCGGTGTCAGTGCGGCGATTGGGCTAGGGCTACTTAAACAACATTCGGATATTTTGCTGTGGCATAAAACGGCAAGTAGGCTGCCAAGGGTAAAATGGCGAACAGAAATTTGGCCCTTTCAATGGCGTTTAGCAGTTTCATGGCTAACCGGTTTCTTCATCTTCTACTTCCTGACTCCCTATGTCATGCTGAGCCATGGGCCCGAAGATGCGGGGCGCCTAGGCCTAAGTTTACAGATCATTCAGATCATTAATGGTGTCGCAATCCTGGCAGTTTCAACGCTTTCACCGGTCTTTGGTCAATTCGTTGCCAAAGGTAGCTTTCAGGAACTTGGTCATCGGTTTAGGCAAAGCACTATATTGTCGTTTGTTTTTCTTGCCATTCTTGTAAGTGGTTTTTGGGCTATCTACTGGCTTTTGCCTGTTGTCGGTTTAGATCAATTGCAGGGGCGCTTGATCTCTGCGCCTTTATTAGGTTTGCTGACCTTAGCTGCTATTGGCACCCACTTCTTTTTTCTGCTCAACTACTTCTTACGCGCTTTCAAGGATGAGGCGCTTTGGTGGGTTTCTGCCGCGAATGCAGCCACGACACTCTTGGCAAGTTGGCTGTTTATAACCGAAGGTGGGCTCGCTGCTGCGGTGGCGATTTTCACTTTCAATTCTATTTTTTTCTGGGTGTTTATAGGATCCGCTGTGGTGATGCCACGCATTCGCACCCTCAAATTTGAAAAAGGGCTGTAAGTCGCGTTGTTTAAAAAGATTGGAATTTTAGGTTGGTCCATGCGTAAACTGCGCCAACCTATTTATGGGAGCGGCCTAATTCTGGATGTCGGATCCGGGGGCAATCCGCATCCCTTCGCAGATGTTTTGTTAGAAAAATATATCGACACGACACATCGGTACAAACAGATTACGATCGACAGACCAACAGTGCTTGCCGATGCCACATCAATGCCATTCAAGTCCGGGGTTTTTTCATACTCCTTCGCATTTCATGTTTTGGAGCATTTGCATCAGCCAGAAGCCTTTCTGACCGAATTAGAGCGTGTATCCAAGGCTGGATATATCGAAACACCCAATGCCTTATATGAACGTATTCACCCATTTGATGTACATCTTCTAGAAATCATGCTGATCGACGATACGCTGCATATACGCAAAAAAAGCGGCCCCATCGGTGACGATTTCATCGGTACTCTAGACCTGTTGGAGCATGACAGCATCTGGCGCAAATTTTTTGGCCGACATCCCCGGTTTTTCCACGTCTGCTATAAATGGCGGGGAAAAATCCATTTCAAACTACTCAATGCCGCAGATAACACGGACTGGTTCCAAGACCCTGAAACCTTGCACGAAATTCAAACCTCTGAGTTGTCAGAGGTCGCTGAAAAAAGTTTGCGTGAGCGGCTAATACACATATTGCGCTCTTTGCGTCGACGCACCTTTGATTTAGACGATTTGCTTGCATGTCCGGCCTGTCATTCTGACCTTACCTTGCAGCAAGATCACTATGTTTGCTGTTCGCAAGACTGCCGATTGCGGTTTGCGTCATCACCCGTCCCTGACTTCAACAATCCGATCTGACTATGGCGCGTAATTTCAAAAACGAAGCAACTATAAACGTTTTCTTCCGCGCACTGCGTGCCGGTGTTGGTCGATTGCGCGGGCGCCTCTTGTTCTTGCTACGTATTTTTGCGCCGGGGACCGCAAGTAGTCTCTATTTTGGATTTCGGCCGCGTTTAATGAATTCGAAAGGCATCTTACTTGGTCAAAATGTGTCTTTTGGCGACTTGGCGCGGCTCGAATGCCACGGGCACTGCCAAGCCAGTCCAATAATTCAGATTGGTGATCGCACCAGCTTTGGCGATTACACACATATTGGCGCAACAAATAACGTGGTGATTGGCTCTGGCGTATTGGGGGGAAGCGGAATTTTGATCGTGGACCATAGCCATGGTAGTCCTCAGGCAGATATGGCAACCAAGTCAGATATTGCACCGAGAGATCGCCCGTTAAGTTCAAAAGGGCCAATCAAAATCTGTGATAACGTGTGGATCGGGGATCGGGCCGTAATCCTTGGGGGCGTGACCATCGGTGCTGGCGCAATCATTGCAGCGGGTGCCATCGTTGATCGGGATGTTGCACCTCATAGCATCCATTTTCCGGAATTCAAAAGTCGGGCAAGCTCATGAGTCTTCGTATCTTGGCCTATTTTCTGCCCCAGTTTCACGAATGCCCGTACAATTCGGAGTGGTGGGGGCAAGGTTTCACAGAATGGGATAATGTCCGCAAAGCAAGACCTTTGCGCAAGGACCACCATCAACCTCGTGTTCCCTCAGAAGGGGAATTTGACCTGCTCTCTGTATCGGAGATGGAGCGCCAGTTTTCGCAGGCGCGTAGCGCAGGAATTGATGCGTTTGTGTTCTACCATTACTGGTACAATGGCGACCGCCCCTTGGGGCGCCCATTTGATTTGCTGTTGGACAGCCCAGAGGCAGACATTCGGTTTTCGTTGTGCTGGGCGAACCATTCCTGGACTCGCACCTGGCGAAATCGGCGCGGATCTTTAGATGTTTTGATTGAGCAAACCTACGGTCAGAACATGGCAGAGCGTGAAAAACACTATGCCTATCTGGCACGGGCTTTTGCCGATCATCGCTACACCAAGATAGATAATTCACCCTTCTTCCAGATTTATATTCCAGAAGAAGTCGATAATCTCAGCCGGTACTGTGACGAACTACGCAACTTTTGCATCCGAGAGAACGGGATCGCGCCGCATATTGCGGGGACAGTACGCAAGGGCAGTGCGAACCTTGATTATTTGGGTGCATTCGATTCTGTCACTCTAGCACAACCCACACTTGGGCTGTTCGGACCTGACGATGTGTTCGCCCAGCGGCCCATTGAACCCACGTTTTGGTTACAACTGCGCAGTAAATTACTGGATCTCCCGCTACCGTTGCGCAGAATAATATATTCTATTCAGGACCTTCTACCAAAAAAACCAGCTTGGCACGACTATGATCAGGTTTGGCAACATATATTGACGCAATCCCGTCACGCCGTCGATGCGGCCCCCAAGCCCCTAAATTTGACCGGTTTCGTTGATTTTGATAACACCCCGCGTTACAAAAAATCAGCGCGCGTGATGGATGGCTTTTCGCCAAATAAATTTGAGGGATATATGCGTGACCTCAGCCAACTTGCCTGCAAAACTGAGAACCAACTCCTTTTAATTAATGCGTGGAACGAGTGGGGCGAAGGAATGCATCTACAAGGCGATACACTTTGGCCGACGCAACGACTTGATGCAGTCCGAAGAGTTTCAAACGCCGGATGAGACCGCAGAAATCATATGTACGCAGATATGCTAAGCCCTCTTCAGTGATGTCTTTTGTGCTATTTGCGCTGATCCTTTGCCCGACCGCCTATATTGCGAGCACGGAGTACTACACGGCCTATTGGAATTATTTGTCGGTCGAGCAATACCGCGCAGCTGCGTCTCGCGCATTCATCGTCGGAACAATATTTTGCATTTGCTATCTTGGCGGTCTGTTCTTCCACAAACTCGCAAGCCGTGTTGCGCCACAACAACCTTTTGACACCAGTTCAGTCGCTGCACCACCCCGCTTCAAGCAACTCCAAGCTGAGCAACAGCGACATAGCTACATGTTCGTTCAGCATCGCATCGTTTACTGGGCTGCACTTTTTTCGGCGCTGTTGGTTTGGGTGATTTTCTTTTCAGGAGGCTATGAAAAAGTCGCCCAATACGGTCTGAATATCAATCAGCTAGACTATCGTTTGATTGGTGCGAACGATACAAACCGGGCGGTTACAGCGCTGATTCAGATCACCCGACGGCTAGTTCTGCCGTTCGCGATTGTCTATTTTATTGTGCTGAACTGGTATTCGAGAACATACAGCCGTTGGCTGTTACCGTTCCTGATATTTTCGCTTGTGATCAGTGTTATCATGACGCTAGAGCGAGGCCCACTGATGCTTGTCATCGTCATGTTGTTCTATGCTGAATTTATACGTTCTCGATCACTGACACGGCTTTTTTTAATATGCCTCACGCTTTTTTGTGCCATCATCATGTTGGGTGGCGCGATGACCTTTATTCAGTATAATATCCAAGACTTTGACCTGGGGGATATTACATTCACTGGCTGGGACTTTATTTCAAATCGGGCAGTCATGGCACCCAATTTTGTGCCCATCGAATTATCATACGGGCTTTTTGACTTTTCTTCTGAAAAATTATTACTGCGATTTTCACGTTTGACTGGCTTGATCACCGGCAACTATGTCGGCACTTTGCAGCACAACTCCATCTATGTCGGCCCCGTAGGCGCGATTGCGGATATATGGAGAAATTTGGGAATTTTTGGCGTTATTTCAATCGGCTTCCTTCTAGGATTGTATTTTTCACACCTTGACCGGGCTGTAAAAACACTCGATCCTGCCGCACGTGCCGCAGCAACCTTTACAGTTATCTCATTAGTATTCTATTTCTACTACGGCACATTCTTTTCGCAGGGTGTTTTTCTACAGATTTTCGCTCTTCTCGCGATTGTCCGAATTTTTCGCCGCGATGATGCGCGAATACAACATGATCAAATGTGGAAAATATCGCACAATCAGGGTCGCGTGCTTTCGTGAAAGTTCTGTATTTTCATCAATATTTCAACACGCCCAAAATGGCAGGCGGCACAAGATCATATGAAATGGCGAGGCGCTTGATTGCAGCCGGCCATGAAGTTCACATCATCACTACGTGGCGCGAACCAACGCATAAAAACGATTGGTGGCATGAAACCATCGACGGCATCGACGTGCACTGGCTGCCCGTTAAATACAGCAACACCATGAGCTATACATCTCGCATTGCAGCGTTTTTCAAATTTGCCGTCAAAGCCGGGCAAAGAGGCTGTCGTATCGGTGGCGATCTTGTGTTTGCGACCAGCACCCCGTTGACGATTATATTGCCTGGGTTTCGCGCCGCTCGGAAGCTGCGCGCGCCCTTGATCTTTGAAGTCCGGGATTTGTGGCCAGAGCTCCCTATTGCGATGGGTGCGCTTAAGAATCCTTTGACACGTTGGTTGGCTTTGCGACTGGAACGTTTTGCTTATACGCGGTCGGATCGGATTATTGCCTTATCTCAGGGAATGGCCGATGGCATCGCTCAGGCTGGGTATCCGAAAGACAAGATCATAATTATTCCCAATGGTTGTGATCTGGACTTGTTTGCTGAGCCAAAGATCGCCGCCACCCAATTTCGCGCCAATCACCCTGAATTGGGGACGGGACCAATTGTTCTTTACGCTGGAACATTTGGGCATATTAATGGTGTTGGCTATCTCGCAGAGCTGGCCTGCTTCATGATCGATAAAATGCCCGCGGTTCGTTTTGTGGCGATCGGAAACGGCGTTGAAGTGGAAAAAACACGCCAACGCGCAAAGCAATTGGGCGTGTTGGATGCAAATTTCTTCCAGTATCCAGCTATGCCAAAGCAAGAACTTGTCGGAGCATTTTCTGCCGCCAGTGTTTCTTGCTCATTATTTATCGATTTATCAGAAATGTGGGCGAACTCGGCAAACAAGTTCTTTGACACGCTTGCGTCGGGAACAGCCATCGCAATCAACTATCAGGGTTGGCAGGCGGATTTGATTAGGGATCATGCGTGCGGAGTTGTCCTTGATGCCGATCCTGCCAAAGCTGTGAATGACTTATACTCATTTCTAAAGGACAAGGAAACGTTGGCTGACGCTGGCAAACGCGCTCAACAACTCGCCCGAAAGCAATTCAGTCGCGATCAATTGGGCCAAGACTTTGTAGCCGTTTTGCAGAATGCCTATGACGAAATCCGGTAAGTATAGAATCTGTTATTGTCCGACGGTCACTCACTTTTCACAATAGTTGACCTGCCGATTAATGCTCCCTCATTGATCTGCCCCCACAATGTTCAAACGCTGGAACGTACAAAAAGACTGTACCCCGCCCTGATGGCATCAATATCAAAAATCCCCATCGCGGTTGCTCAATCCGGGGCGGCGGGTTCTTTTTGATGTTCTTGCATCAGACCAAAACCGCGTCCTTCTTCGGGATGCTGGCGCAGGCTTTCGAAGAGGTCTTGGTAGAGGCTGGCGCGTAGCGCGCTTGCTTCTTGCCGGGTCAGATCGGAACCCGCGTAGGTCGCGATACGGGCGTTCTTTTGGCCCGGTTTAACGCGGATCGACCGGGCCAGATCACGCGGGAAACGGTCGGCCATGCGCCCGCGCAAGTCCCGTGTGTCGCGGGCGTTGAATGGCGCGACCCAATCGACAAACCACAGCCGGTCACCACCGGTCCAATCCTCGGGGCGGAGCGAATTGGGGTCGATCACAAACCGCGTTTCGACCTCCAGCGTCACCCACGCCCAGGAACAATAGGCGCGCGGCACCCCTTCCCGTTCAAGGATGGCATATTGCCCAGTCATTACTGCAGGTAACACAAAGCGCGATTGCAGCGCGACAGGCCAAGATTTATGCAGCCCAGAATTGGACCACAGCCAGAAAATGCGTCCGCACGCGCCATACAGTTTGTCCAGCGCGGCGGCATCTTTACTTGCGTCGCTCACAGGTCGAACTGTTCTTGAACGAGGTCGACAAACGCATCTTGGAACGTATCGTCGGACAGATCCTGCAAGTTATCCAGAGCATCGAGTGCATTCTGCACACGCTCCAAATTTCCATGAATGTTGTCGCGATGGTTAAGGGTATAGTCTATCTCATCAAGCGAAACGTTCCCCAAAAAGCTTTGATCAAACACAAAGACGTCGCCATCTTTATCTTCAACATACTGCGTTTTTAATACGCCACTGCCATCTTCCTTGTAGAAATCCTTCAGCGTGATTGAGGACTTGAGGTTAGAGGTCACGATGACCAAATCATCACCTTCCATTGCGAAACGAATACCATTCAGATCGGTACCGGTAAATTTGAATGTATTTCCGACCCAGTCCTGTGCATCCATTTCTACAATGATATCATGCGAGACATACCAATGGTCACGCACGAAAGTATCAAAGCCAGCACCGCCCGACAGCACATCCGAACCGCCGCCGCCTTCGATGATGTCGTGACCACCTGATCCAAAGATCGTGTCAGATACCTCGCTCCCGATCAGGGAATTGCTCATGTCGTCGCCGACCAGCGTGACCGAGCTAAACATACCTGCGGCAGACAATTCTGTTCCCATGACCATCTCGCCATCAAACAGTATAAAATCGTCCATACCGCCGGACTTGATTTCAAGACGCGCAAGCCCCGGGCCCGTGTAGTTATATGAATAGAAATCATAAGAGTACCAACCGGATACTTCAGCCTCATAGGTGCCTGTCGTATGTACGTGCGCACTGTGGTTCCCAAGAACCAGTTCGTCGTTGATCGTAAACAGCGTCCAATCATCATTTGTTTCACGGAACTCGTAGCTTTCCCCGGCTTCCAACCAAATTTCGCCGGAATAATGATGTAAAGTATCATCTGCGACGAAATCATCAATCACACTCGTTGCCCGCTCTACGCTATCCGCGGCGCGAGAACCGGCGTAATCTGAGAAGTCCGAGATGTTTGTAAATGATGTATTTTCATAGGTCTCAACCAGCCCATTGCGTGTCAAAAAATTCAGCCCGCTGGGTGGTGTCAGTACGTCATCAATCATGGCCTGAAAGTCAGCCGCATGCCAGATTGTATCCAGCGTCGCGTCTCCGGTCAGGTTTCCGTTCAGCATCCGGCTTTCGAAACCCAGAAGCTGCTCAAGCCGGACATCACCAACGATATGTTCAAACTGAGTACCCGTACTGACATTGCGCACTTCAAGTTCCGTACGATCATCACCGGCGTGGTTATACGCATAGAAACTATAGTCATACCATCCCGCTTCATCTGCGGTGAAAGTGCCCGTTGCGGATTGGTGCGAAGCATAATCTCGTATGATTCTCTCATCATCAATGTACAGGACAGCCTTGTCGTCTACGGTTTCGCGGAATTCATAGGTTTCACCCGCCTGAAGATAGATTTTACCTTGATATTCCTTTAGCATGTAGGGGTCGTTGTCACCGATCAATGCGCCTTCGAACTCATCAATCGTATCGGCATCATGGTCATTAGCCCAATCAACAAATTGGGACGTCTGAAGATTTACATCGCTATAGGTGTGGACGGTCATGACCGTGGATGACATGTCTTCGTAAGGGACCTCAAACGTGCCCAGATCGAAATGCAAGAATTCGACATCGTTAAAGACAGCAAGCCCGAAATCATCACCCGTGCCCTGCATCATGTAGGATTCGAGGCTGGCAGCGATGACATCCGCATCCGCGCCCACGCCCAACATCCGTGACAGCAGTATGGAATAAGCGCTGGCAAGCTGCTGTTCAGCATATTGCCCCCGCAGCGCATCATGCGTCGCCTCGTCGAAATACACCCGATCCAGATCCGCACCGCCATCAATGTAAACGGCGTCCGTGACTACGGCGCTGCCATCGGCCATTTTGGAAAGTGCTCCCGTCAGCGCTTCACCGACATAGATGTGATCGTCACCTTCACCCCCAAGGGTAACTGAGGTGGATTCAGCCAGCATAATCCTGTCGTCACCGCCGAACCCAAAGATTTGATCGACAATTGTGGAGCCACTCATATCCAATACGTCATCAAGCGACGTGCCATGGAAGCGTTCGACGTACATCAGTTTGTCCTGAACGGTCGTTACCTCACCCCGTTCTTTCAGCTCAATCGACCGGTATTCGATGGTCTCAGTTCGTTTTCCGTGCGCTTCTTCAAATTCCCCCACCACTTCGGTGTAAACCTTGCTGTCGGCGCGCAGTGTCTTGTCCACAAGGATTTCATCTCCTGTCGCCTTTGCGCTGATCCCCTTGGTCAACAGTTCGTCGCCCATACGCGTGTAGGATACTGTATCAGTGCCTTTTCCGCCGTTGAAGGTGATCGCAGAATCGTAACCAAAATAGGTATCATCGCCACCGCCAGCGTTGATCTCCATGTCGAGTGTTATGTCATTGCCATTGATGTCGCGGGCGTGATTGATCACATTGACCATGTTGAAGGTCGTATTCGTTTCAGCGCCACTATCAACGATCTTCCATCCTGCCATATCTTCGATCGTCAGCGATGTACGGAATTCATTTTTGCCGGTTTCCTCGCGCGATGTGGATTCATTGCCGGACGCCAGCAATGGCGACATGAAGGTCAGATAGACCTTCTCTGATCCGCGATCCGCCAGTGTAAGGGTATCCGAACCCTCCTGCTCGCTGAGCATGATTTCTTCCGGGTCCCAGCCGCCGGCTGTCGTATACGTATCGGCATAGTGTTTCGCCGTCTTCCGCAGCTCGCCACCGGTCTTTGATATTGCGGCCGTCGACAAATCATTTGCCGTCAGCACTTGGCTGCCCAACCCGATTGCGGCGTCAAAATCCTCGTCCAGCATTTTGTCAAAATAGTCTGCGTAATTCTCGCGCAGCTCATCTTGCCGATCATCAAAACTCAGGTCGAAAAATTCTTCGACGGTGCGCCCGTCCGCAGTCATGTCCGCGCGCAGATCATCGGCGATGCCCTCAAGCCGGGCCTGTTCAGTAGCCCGCACAATGCCGGATATCACGGCCCCCACGACCGCAGTCGCAATGGCCAGCGGGGCACCCACACCGGTTGCCGCCATCGCTGATGCACCAATCCCGAACGCCATATCCAAAGCGGCGGTCGACCCATAGAAGGCCTTTTTGGCGTGGAGCGTGTCATTCAGCGCATCACCCAATGCAGCCTCAGTCGCACTACCTTCGGAATCAAGCCCGTCGATCCGCTCCTCAATCGCGTCAAATTCAGCCCAGCGTGCCGGGTTGATCGCACTGGCGATCGATGCGAACCCACCCAAAATCGGGATTGCCTTCAACGCATATGCGCTTGTCATCGCACCAGTCGTGACCATGCTCGTCAAAACGCCGTCAATGCCCGACAACGCCATTACCGTACCTTGCAGAGCCAGTTCAGCCTGCAGATATGTCCGCTCCTGATCACTCAGGTCGGGATTGTCGAGCTGCTTGGCGATCTCACTCATCATGAGGCCAGCGCTGGCTATCCCGGCTGTTGCGGCCATCCCCGTAAATGCTGCGCCCAGCTTGCCTGCGGTTGTCTCGCCGAAAAGGTCTGCTGCGCCCGTATGTTGGGTGGCACTGGCGAGGCCATAGAACGCGTCGGTGGTAGCCCCAAGCCCGAGCGCCGCCAGCACCTCATCGCTTGCGTTGCCAGCCGTCGCCACAGCCCCAAGTCCCATAGCAATCCGAACAGCTGAAATCCCGTTGTCCATCATCCCCGAATTAGCCCACTTATTCGGGTTGGAGTCGTCGTAAGCAAAATCGTTGTTGCTAGCCCTGACATCTGCCATGTCGCCGATGCCCTCCAGCGCATTGCCCAACACAATAGATTGGCTCAGCAGCTTACCTTGGGCGTCCGCTTTTTCTTCGAGCTTGAGATTTATGTTGTCGTTTATCCCGGGCTCAGCTGCATCCAGTGCCGCCCTTTTCGCTTGGTCGGCACTTATCTGGTCTTCAAGTCCGGCGATTATAGCTAACTTCGCCCTGCCTTCGGCGCTATCAGGATCAAGGAGCGCCAACTCGGCGCGCGCCTCTGCCAAGGCACCACGGTTCTGATTAAGCGCCTCCTGCACATCCATATACGCATCGTTGTGGGCCTGCTTGGCAGCAACCGCATCGTGGTACGCGTTTTCCGCCGCATCGGTCAGGGCATTCAGGCGATCATATTCTTCTTGCGCGGCTGCTGCGGTATCCGCCCGCAAAGTGGCGTTTGCCTCCATGACGTCTAAATGCACCTTGGCCATTGCCTTTGCATCTGTGCCTTCGGTCAGCAGTTTTCTTTGGTTCGCATCAGCATACTCCAAAAGAAGCGTCTGATCGCGGTGAAATTCGCGGATCGACGCGGCCAGTTTCATCTCTGCGCGCTGCATTTGCATGATATACAGAGCGGATCCGACCTGCGCCGCGCTCATCATGGATTCAAGAACCAGAAAACCACGTGTCGCGGCCTCGCCATCAGCATAGCCGTCAACCACTTTACGGGTCATCCCCGTAATCGTATCGGCCATCCAGTTGGCCTGCTTTACATCCTTGGCGACATGGTTCATCTGCCACTTCAGTACGTTGGGCACATCACTGGATGACCCCCCGTCGGAAAAAGCCTGCTGCAGCTTCGTCAATGCAGTAAATATACCGCCGACCTTCTGCCCCGCAATATAACCCGCGGCATCAAAGGAATCCAAACCCTCGAACTCGAAGCCGATGTGTTCTTGAAATAACTGTATAAAATATTCGTCAGCTTGGCGTAGATCAATATCCGCAATATTCGGTACAGTCATTTGATTTCTCGCTTTTTTATTTTATCGAAGTTAACGGTACGAACAAAGAAAAACCTGACAACTGAATTATTGAGACATGCGTCGTTGGGCGAAATCTTGCGCAAGATAGCTAGTGCGCGATGGCTATCGGCTTGAAATTAAGCTATTTTTCGCAACAGTGTTAAGAAATTTTCTATTTTGTATATTCAGTGCCTGGTGTACTATGAAGTGGCCCCCAAAAATTGGACAGTGAGCTCAGGGGTAAAGGCGCTTGATCCGCTCGTTTTCTTCGTTGATTTTACGCATGCTCGGGCGCTCCTCAGCAAGTGTTAGTTTAGGTGACTGGCAGCAGGGGTATCTATTAGGGTCAGGGCCCATTGATTTCGCGCTGGTGGCGTGATTCACGGTTCGAAAACTGAGCGGTGAACATGTCTGATCTTTTCTGGCTGACGGATGCGCAGATGGCACGTCTTGATCCTTTCTTCCCTCAGTCCCACGGCAAACCACGTGTCGATGATCGGCCTGCGTTGAGTGGGATTACCTTCATTAATCGCAATGGCTTACGGTGGCGGGATGCCCCTGCGGTCTATGGGCCGCATAAGACGCTCTACAATCGCTGGAAGCGTTAGAGCGACAGGCGCATCTTCGTGCGTATGATGGCCGGTCTTGCTGCCGATCACGGCGAGAAGAAAACGGTCATGATCGACGCGACCGACCTGAAGAGAGGTGTTCGCGGAAATTTGGTCCTGCCGTTAAGGTGGATCGCATGACGAAAGTGACGATCCGAAATGAAGAAACGAAAGAACCATTCGACCCGCTGCCCGGCAGTGAAAACGCCGTTTTGATGAGAGAGAATTCAAAGCCAAGGTTGCGCATGAATCGATCCGCGAGGAGATGACGCTGGCGAAGCGGTCCAAGAAGTATGGCGTTCACCTTCGATGCCCATTGGCCGAGCTTGACCGAGCGCACTTTGTTCGCTGTCGGATCCCACTTGTTGACGTACCAAGTCTTAACGCCGGTCTTTGTCACACAAAGGCGCAAGCCTTTCTGCTTGGGGTCTGTGTACCAGACGGTCTTGTCCGGCGTCGGAATCGCACCGATGTTGGTGTCGGTGAATTTGATATGGGGCATTTTTGAAATCCTTGTAATGGCCTTCGCGTTACAATGTTCACGTTATGTTCTAATCGCGCTCAAACCCAACCACAGATTGCGCAAGCACCTCATTTCATTGAGGTAATTGCTTTGAAACTCGATATTTAGCCCACACGGACTCACAATAAAGACCTAAGCAATTACTTTAAATAAATAAAACACAATCAGCCTAACAAGATACCCCCAATGATACCCCCAAACTCACTTCTTAGAGCCATTGTACAGGCATCAGTTGGCGTAAATATGCGTTTGAATATCCATGAATGCGCGCTTGATATCGGGGATAGCACCTAGTGCATTCTTTGCACCATTGGTCCCGCCATATCTGACACGCAAGAAGTCACCGATCTTCGATAGGGCAAGTTCATCAACCCCGTGGTTTTCATAGGCTGCTAACACCGCTTCAAGAAATGAGCGCATCTCTCCTTCAACCCCAGCCAACCCAACATCGCGCGCCGCACTGGCCCGCTGTGAACGGGCCACAGGAACCAAAGTGAATTTGACATAGGCCAGCACGTCAAAGACATCGCTGTTCGGCGCATCAATCAACCGCTTCATGTCTTCTAACCGGTCATTGTCATAGCCACGATCAGCAAGCACCTTGAAGAACTGGACACGTGTCTCGGGATTGCTCCAAATCGCGCGCAGGTGATCTTCGTCATTTACCAAATCACTCAGGTCGCCAAACAACTGCTGCATGAACTCTTCGCCAGAGATCATCTTGCCATCGTGCGAAAAATACGTCGTGGTTGCGATATACTTGATCTGGCGTTCTTTGCCGTCTGCCAACTTAATCACAATCTTTGCTTCTGGCTCTGGACCCGTTTCAGGCGGCTCGCCCGTAACCGCACCAGTCTGGCTTGGCCTTGACGGCTTGGGATTGTCGGGTGGCAACGGCTCACCGTCCCACTCAGGGTCGTTGAAGTGTTCGTAGGCCTTCACGAAGTCAAATGTAACCCGTCACGGCCATTGAGACAGAGCGGTACTTTTGCTTAGGGAGAGTTTTCGGTTCATCGTATTCCTTGAAA
>NZ_JBJMBF010000025.1:0-41320 GCF_046640325.1 Loktanella agnita
TATCTGCGCCAAGCATAGGGAATCACATCATACGTGATCTGGGAATCCTGAATCTGAAAGCCCGCGACACGCTCTAATTCCAAATTGAATTTCCCACTATCACTCAGGTGTCGCTGTATTAACTTGCATGTCTGACTTGCTTTTTAATGAATGCAGACATTGGTGTACATGCAGCGAATTAGTGATTTGTCCGCAAAGTCGACGCTCACTTATACTGCAACGAAAGTCCATATTGGCGCTGGCGTCCCGATTGCCGTTTGCTTTCGGTATTTCAATCGGAATGCTGTCGGACTTTCAGAGCCTGTTGAACCGTTCTTTTTGCAGCGCGGTCCAGAGGACGGAGAGTTCGTAGCCCTCATCACTGCTGGTTTCTTTGACCACGACGCCTGCATCGAACAGCCATGCCCGTTTTTGCCCTTCGGCGAAACCCAGTGACAGTGTTTCTTCGCTGCGTGGGTCTTTGATCTTTTCCGACACAGCGGTCAGCAATCTGTCCATCCCCTCGCCCGTGCTGGCGGAGACGGCGAAGAGGTCGTCGTTGCGGCTGGCCTGGGTGACGGCGCTGTCGCGTGCGTCGCCGTCAAGCTTGTCGATCTTGTTCCAGACCTCGATCAATGGTGCCCCTTCGGCGACGCCCAGACTGTGCAGGATCGTGTTCACATCCTCGGCCTGATCTTCGGATTGCGGGTGGCTGATGTCGCGGACGTGTACGATCAGGTCGGCCTCGAGCACCTCTTCGAGCGTGGCGCGGAAGGCGGCGACCAGTTCGGTGGGCAGATCGCTGATGAAGCCCACGGTGTCGGACATGATCACCTCATCCCCGCTGGGCAGGGCGATCTTGCGCATGGTTGGGTCGAGCGTGGCAAAGAGCATGTCTTTGGCAAAGACCTCTGCCCCTGTCAGCCGGTTGAAGAGCGTTGATTTACCGGCGTTGGTGTAGCCCACAAGGGCCACAATCGGGAATGGCACCTTGGCCCGTGAGGCACGGTGCAATTCACGGGTTTTGACCACTTTGGCCAGTTGTCGCCGCAGACGGCCCAGTTGTTCGTCGATGGCCCGCCTGTCAGCCTCAATCTGAGTCTCGCCCGGTCCGCCCACGAAGCCCAAGCCGCCCCGCTGCCGTTCCAAGTGGGTCCAGGCCCGTACAAGCCGCGTCCGCTGATAGGAGAGTGCGGCCATTTCGACCTGCAACACGCCCTCTGCTGTGCGAGCGCGGTCGCTGAAGATTTCGAGAATCAACCCGGTCCGATCGAGCAATTTGACCCCCCAGGCTTTTTCCAGATTGCGTTGCTGGACCGGTGTGACGGGGCCGTCGATCAGGACGAGTTCAACCTCACCCGCGTGCAGCACAGTCTTGAGCTCTTCGATCTTGCCTTTGCCGAACAGCATGCCCGGATGCATTTTGGGCAAGCGCACCACATCAGCGCCGATCACTTCGAGATCGGGCAAGGCCGCGGCCAGAGAGACCGCCTCTGCCAGTTTGGGTTCAGGTGCACGGCGATCCCGATCCGTTTTCAGATCGGGATGCAGCACCCAGGCGCGGGTGACCGGCCTGTCATGTTCTTGCAAGGTTACTCTTCACCTTCATAAAGGCTGATTGGCTGAGCTGGCATAATCGTTGAAATGGCACTTTTGTAAACAAGCTGGGATTGCCCATCACGGCGCAGCAACACGCAGAAGCTGTCGAACCATGTAATGACACCTTGTAGTTTAACACCGTTCACCAAGAAAATTGTCACAGGTACTTTGGTCTTGCGGACGTGATTAAGAAATGCGTCCTGCAGATTGGCCTTGTCGGCAGCCATGGCGAAACCCTTTTTTGTTCTTGCGGCCGCGCATCGGCCCCCCTCGTTGTGGTTGCAGTATGTCTTGGCGCTTCGCGAGTTTCCACCCCCAAAAAGCACCCGTTTCCCGCAGCTTAGCGTTGCCAGATTTCAGGGTTGAACAGGGCGATAATTGCCAGTGTTTCCAGCCGTCCCAGAACCATCGCAAAGGCAAGGATCATCTTGGCCGCATCGGGGATACCGGAAAAGGCGATGGGGGTTTCGGCGGCGATTGTGGCCAACGGTCCGGTGGTGGACAGCGCGGCGACGGTCATCACCATTGAGGTTTCGAATTGCACCCCGGTCAGCGACAGCATGACCATGACTGCTGCAATGCTGAGCGCGAACATCATGAAGAATATCCATGAAATATAGGCCCCTTGCTTGCGAATGCGCCGTGCTTCGCGCCCACCGCCGCCCACGGATGAAGGGTGCACAAGCCGTTCTTGTTCCCGTTCCCCATGCCGGTAGAGCGCGTAAATCCGCAGCAATTTCACCCCGCCAGCGGTGGTCGCCACCCCGCCCCCGATCAGCGAAAGCCCGATCAGAAACAGCCCCGGCGTTTCCAGCCCGGACCAGAGTGTTGCGCCCTCCCAATACCGGGATTCAAAGCCGGTTGTGGTCAGAAAAGAGGTCACGGTGAACAGCGCCCCCCACAAAGCAGAGGCCATATCCCGCAGTGAGGCCGCATCGCTGCTTTCTGCGGCACCCAGAAAATGCCGCAGAAACAGCAATCCGGTGACAGACCCGATCAGAAACATTGCGGTCAGGAATTCCGGGTCTTTCCACAGCGCCTTTTCACTTTCGCCAATCAACCCTCGGCTGAAGGTCAGCCGCGACAGCGCGAAGATGAAGAACCCGATGACCAGCACTTCGCCCCAGAACCCTGATGCGGCATAATAAAGCCCGTTGATCGGGGAAATGCCGGAGGTCGATAGCGTCGACATGGCGTGGCAGAGGGCGATATAGGGGAACTCTCCGGCGATGACGAGGCCGAGCCAGAGCAGAAAGGTCAGCCCCACATAGATCGGTGCGAGTGACATGGTGTAGCGGATCAACCGTTCGGACGGGTCGGCGATGCGGGTGATCTGCTTAAAGGACTGCCCTGCCCCGCGCCCTGCTGTGGCTGTTGCCCGCACCTCAAACCCGCCGAGGTTCATGGGCGCAAATATCGACACGGCGGTCACCCAGACCAGCAGCCCGCCCAGCCAGCCCACCAACGCCCGCCAGAGATGCAGCGACGGCGTCAGCCGCCCGGCGGTGTCATAGACCGACGCCCCGGTGGTGGTGAAGCTGGACACCATTTCGAACCATGCGTTGATGTAGGTGGTGTTCCCCACAGCCTCGTAAAAAGGCACGGCGAACATCAGCGGCAGCAAGGTGAAGGCCGCCAGCAGGCTGAGCAACTGGCTGCGCGCCACGCTTTGCGGGGCATAGCCTGACGTTGCCAGCGCCATCAGCAAGGTCAGGATCGAAAACAGGATGAACCCGTAAAAGAAGATCCGCATTGTGGTGAAATCTTCCATCACCACCCCATGCGCGGCGGGCACGATCATCGCGAGGGCGCCAAGCCCCATCAGCACCACAAAGAATGGCAGGCGCGCGATCCACTGCATCAGAAGAAGTCGATCGAGACCTGCAGGAGCCGCTCGACCTCTGGCACGTCATTGGCCATTGCAAAGATGGCGATCACGTCGCCTTCGTCGATCCGCGTCTCTCCGGTTGGTTTGACGAGCTTGCCGTTTTTCATCACCCCGCCGATCAGGGTACCTTCGGGGAAGGCGACCTCTTTGATCCGCTGGCCCGCGATCGGCGATGTGCCGAGCACCTGTGCTTCGATCACTTCGGCCTCGGCGTCGCCGATGGAATAGACGCCCCGCACCCGCCCGTGCCGCACATGCCGCAGGATCGAGCTGACGGTAGTGGCGCGCGGGTTGATATAAGCGTCGATATCAAGCGGCCCCATCAGTGGCACAAGGGTCGGGTCGTTGATCAGGCAGATCGCCATCTGGCAGCCCATTTCCTTGGCCCGGACAGAGGCAAGCAGGTTGGTTTTATCATCATCGGTGACGGCCAGTACCGCATCGGCAGAGGAGATATTCGCCTCTTCCAGCAGGGCGCTGTCCAGTCCGTCGCCGTTCAACACAATAGTCCGGTCCAGCACGTCGGCGGCCCGTTCAGCCATTTTGCGGCTTTTTTCGATCACTTTGACGCGGACCCGTTCGGTGCGCGATTCCAGCGCCCGTGCGACGCTAAGCCCGACATTGCCCCCGCCAATGATAACAACCCGTTCCTGTTTTGAATGGGTCTTGCCAAAAATTTCCAGCGTGCGGGTCATGTCCTCTGTGTCGGTGAAGATATAGCAATCATCGCCCACAAATATCTGGTCACCGGGGGATGGCACGAAAAGCGCCCCGTCGCGCCGGATGCCAACGACGATGGCCCGCAGCGTCGAGAACAGATCAGTCAGCTGCCGCAGCGGCGTGTTGATGACCGGGCAATCCGCATCAATCGTGATCCCCAAAAGCTGCGCGTGGCCCTCCAAAAAGCTTTCAGTGTCAAAGGCGGCTGGTGATGCAAGCCGCTGCAATGCGGCTTCGGCCACTTCTTTTTCGGGTGAGATGACCACATCAATCGGCAGGTGGTCGCGCCGATAGAGGTCAGAATAAATCGCGTCGAGATAGCTTTGTGCCCGCAGGCGCGCGATTTTGCGCTGGATGGAGAAAACCGAATGCGCCACCTGACAGGTGATCATATTCACCTCATCCGAATAGGTGGCGGCGATGATCATATCCGCGTCGCGGGCCCCGGCCCGGTCCAGAACGTCAGGATAGCTGGCAAAGCCCGCGATCCCCTGCACATCCAGCGTATCCGTGGCCCGGCGTACCAGCTCCGGGTTATTGTCGACAACGGTCACATCGTTGTTTTCATTCGACAAATGCCGGGCGATCTGCCAACCGACCTGACCCGCGCCACAGATGATGACTTTCATTATGCCTCGCCTTCAACATAGGCGACCCTGCCGCCTGCCTTGTTCGATGTCACAACGCCTAGCGATTTCAGCTTGCGATGCAAGGCCGAGCGTTCCATGCCAACAAAGGAAGCGGTCCGGCTGATGTTGCCGCCGAAGCGATTGATCTGGGTCAGCAGGTATTCGCGTTCAAAGAGTTCGCGCGCTTCGCGCAGTGGCAGCGTGGCCAGCCCGCCCGCCAGCACGATGCGGCCTTCTTCGCCGCCGCCTTCTTCGGACGCGGGCAGTTCCTTGGCGGTGATGTCGCCGCCGGATTCGCCCAGGATCAGCACCCGTTCGATCACATTCTTAAGCTGGCGCACGTTGCCCGGCCACAGCATCGTTTGCAGCAGTGCGCGTGCGTCATCGGCCAGCTTGCGCATGGGTAGCCCCTGCGCTTTGTTGAAAATTTCGATGAAATATTCGGCCAGTACGGGGATATCTTCGCGTCGTTCTTCCAGCGAGGGGACACAGATTGGCACAACGTTCAGCCGGTGGTACAGCTCTTCGCGGAAGGTGCCGCTAGCGATCCCGGCGGTCAGATCCTGATTGGTGCTGGAGATCACCCGCAGATCAACCTGAACCTTGTCGGAGCCACCCACCCGCTGAAACCGCTGTTCCACCAGCACCCGCAGAATTTTGGACTGTGTGCCAAGCGGCATGTCGGCGACTTCGTCAAAGTAGACCACGCCGCCATTTGCCTCTTCCAGCAGGCCCGGTTCGATGCCGCGGGCACTGTCTTCGCGTCCGAACAGTACCTCTTCCATCCGGTCCGGCGCGATGGAGGCCGAATTGACGGTCACAAAGGGCGAAGACGCCCGGCTGGAATTGGCGTGGATATAACGTGCGGCGATTTCCTTGCCCGCGCCGGCAGGGCCGGTCAGCATCACGCGCCCGTTGGATTTAGTGACCTTGTCGAGCTGTGATTTCAGCGTACGGAAGGCGGCGCTGTCGCCCAGCATATCGGCGCTGGCCACATCGCCGCGTTTAAGTTCGATGTTTTCGCGCCGCAGCCGCGAGGTTTCCATTGCGCGTCGAATGACCACCAGCAATTGGTCGATATTAAAAGGCTTTTCGATAAAATCATAAGCCCCCTGTTTGATCGCGGCAACGGCGATTTCGATGTTCCCGTGCCCGGAAATGATCACAATAGGGATATCCGGGTGGTCACGTTTGACGGATTTCAGGATATCGATCCCGTCCATGTTGCTGTCTTTGAGCCAGATATCCAGCACCATCAGCGCGGGTTTTTCCGTCGCGATTTGTGCCATGCATTCATCGGACGTGCCTGCCAACCGCGTGGTGTAGCCCTCATCCTGAAGAATTTCTGAGATCAGCTCTCGGATATCGCGTTCGTCATCCGTGATCAGAATATCGCCCATAATCTCGTCCTTATGCTGGTATTTTTGTTGCCTGGGTCTGTGCCGGTACCACAGGAAGGGTGATGACTGCACAGGCACCGGCGTGGTCCTGGCCGTCAAAGGTATCGGCATCCGTCAGGATGAGGGTGCCGCTGTGTTCTTCGATGATTTTCTTGACGATCGGCAGCCCAAGCCCGGTGCCCCGGTCGCGCGTCGTTACATAGGGTTCAAACAGCCGCGCGCGATCTTCGGGCAGGCCGATGCCGTTGTCTTGGATCGTGATCGAGGCGGTGCCGTTCACGGCGGTCATTTGCACCCGGATTTCGGGTTTATACTGCGCCTCTGGATAGGTTTCCTGAAAGGTGGTCGTGGCTTCGCCCGCGTTTTTGATCAGGTTGGTCAGCGCCTGTGTGATCATCGTGCCGTCCAGTTCGGTCAGTACGGGCTGTTCTGGCAGGGTGGCGCGGATTTTCACGTCTGGTTGGCCTGCTTTTTGCAGGGCGACCGCATCGCTGACAAGCAGGGTCAGGTCGTTGGTGGCAAGCTTGGGTTCAGGCATCCGCGCGAATTTTGAGAATTCATCAACGATGCGCCGCAAGTCATTGGTTTGCCTGACGATTACATCTGTCATCTGGTCAAGCTTGTCCGCTTCTTCGCCGACCTGCCCCCGGAACTTGCGTTTGATCCGTTCCGCCGAAAGCTGGATCGGGGTCAGCGGGTTTTTGATTTCATGTGCGATCCGCCGCGCCACATCGCCCCAGGCCGCCATCCGCTGCGCGCTGACAAGGTCCGTCACATCATCAAAAGCCACCACGTAGCCTTCGAGCGCCCCATCGGCGTTGCGCCGGGGTGACATGCGCACCAGCAGGCTTTCTTGCTGGCCTTTGCGGATTAAATTGATCTGTTCCTGCACGCTGTCGCTGTCTGCGCTGCGCACCCGATCAAAAAGCGTCGCGAATTCCGGGATCGCGACCGAAAGCGCGCTGTCGGCGTGATCTTCGCCCACTGACAGCAACCGCCGGGCGGAGGGGTTCACAAAGGCGATGCGCCCGTCTTCGTCCAGCCCGACAACGCCAGACATGACGGAACTGAGCACGGAATCAAACAGCCGCCGCCGCCGTTCGGTCATCCGGTTGGTTTCCAACAGCTCGTCCCGCTGGCCTTTCAGCCGCCCGGTCATCTGGTTGAAGTAGTGCCCCAATTGCGAGATTTCGTCATCGCCGTCATCTTCGATCACGCGCACGTCCAGATCACCTGTACCGACCCGCTGCGAGGCCGAGACAAGCCGCCCGACAGGCCGTGACAGCCGTTCTGCAAACCACAGCCCGCCCCAGATTGCGCCAAGGATCAGGATCGCGGCAAAGCCCAGATACAGCAGCCCAAACTGGAACAGCAGCCCGCCCCGTTCATTGGCCAGCAATTCGTATTGTTCCACCGTTTCGGTGGTATCATCGAGCAGCGACAGCACGTTCCCGTCCACCGGCCGCGTGACGTAAAGATAACGGTCCCGAAAGGCGGGCAGCGGGATCAGTGCCCGGAATTCGTTGTTTTCGAGATCCTCGATGATCGTCAGCCCCTGATCATCCGCCCGCGCGAAATCCTCGGCTGAGGGTCGTTCATAGCCAAATTCATAGGACCGCGCCCCGCGTGCCGCGATATTGCCCAGCCCGTCGATCACGAAAGCCTCGCTGAGGCCCCGCTCCACCTGCGACTGCACGTCGCCCAAGGCGCGCCGCACCTCGCCGTCATCCATGAACAGGTTGTTGCGCCGTTCGCGGTTCAGATAGGCGGCAAGCCCCTGCCCGTCTCGTGTCAGTTCTTGCCGGTGTTCTTCCTCGTAGGCTTGCGCGGTGGTCAGCGAGGTGCGCAGCACGTTGCCGACCGGTTCGGAAAACAGCCCATCAAGCCCAAGCGAAATCAGCAGCACAGAGAACACGGCGACCAGCACCGTCGGAATTAGCGCGGACAGCGCAAAGACGCTGGTCAGCCGCAAATGCAGCCGAGAGCCCGCGGATTTCGCCCGCCGCGCGGAGGTCATCCGGGCGACCTGCCGCATGACCACAGCAAAAACCACCAACACATAGATAAGATCGCAGAGTAGAATGATCCGCAACGCAAGAGAGGCCGCACCCTGATCAAAGGGGCCGATGATCAGATAGGTGGCCACAGCCAGCACCGGGCCAAGCAGGATCAGCCCGAATGTCACGCCATTGCGCACGTGACGCTGGCGCTGCCACCGCGCCATCTGCGTCAGATTAAATCCCAAAAGGGTACGCTGCACGCGCATCGCCCTGCCTTTATATGGGGGGTCGCCCCACAATACCGCCTACATCTGTAGTCATCCGACAACGCTGACGCATCGGTGCCACTGTTCTGTTGCGGTTTTACATCAACTTGCGGCGGCGTGTCACGCGGATATCGAGATCAGTGATCTTCTTACGCAATGTATTGCGGTTGATACCAAGCAAATCAGCGCATTTTGCCTGATTTCCACCGGTTGCGTCGAGGGCGATTTCAATCAGCGGGGCTTCGACCTCTTTCAGGATGCGGTTGTACAGGCCGGGCGGTGGCAGCACCCCGCCATGCAAATCAAAATAACGGCGCAGGTGCTTGCCGACGCTGGCTGATAGCTTTTCGCCTTCGCCCCCGCTGCGCAGCGGTTCGATGGCGGGTTGATTGCCCAGCACCATTTCGACCTCGGCCCGGGTGATTTCATCCTCGGCAGCGGTAAAAACAAGGCGTCTGACAGCATTTTCCAACTGGCGCACATTGCCCGGCCAGCTATAGGCCCGGATCAGATCGACGGCGGCGTCACCAAAGCGGCGCACAGGCGCGCCGTCCCGTTCGGACCGCGCAAGGAAGTGTTCGGCCAACAGTGGGATGTCATCCACCCGTTCCCGCAGAGACGGCACGTCGACGGTCACACCGCTGAGCCGGTAGAACAGATCTTCACGGAATTTACCCTCTTCCATGCGGGCCATCAGGTCGGATTGTGATGTGGCCATAATACGCGGCGCATTTTCGCCGAGCGTATCGAGCATCCGCACGATCCGACCTTGCGCATCGTCTGAAAGGTCGCTGACCTCATCAAACAAGAGCGATCCGCCCTTGGCACGGCTGAGCACGGTGGACGGGCCGTCCATCCCTTCCAGATCGCTGGCCGAGACGACGACAAAAGGCAGGCTGCGCCGGTCGGAGAAATCATGCACGGCCCGCGCGATCAGCGATTTGCCTGTCCCGCTTTCGCCAGTGATCAACACGGGCAGTTGGGTGTTCATCACCCGCGCCACCAGCCGGTAAAGCGACTGCATCACCGCCGTGCGCCCCACAAGTGGCAGATCGCCGCCGCCATCGCTGGTCGTTGCCTCTGGGCTGCGGGTCACGGGGGACCGGCGTTTAATTTCCAGCGCACGGGCGGCGCGTTTCATCAGGTCGGGCAGATCGAACGGTTTTGGCAGGTAGTCATAGGCGTCCGCCTCTGCCGCTTGGATGGCGGTCATGATCGTGTTCTGGGCCGAGATCACGATGACCGGCAGGCCCGGTCGTGCCTCTGCGATCTGGGGCAGCTGTTCCAGCCCGTTTCCGTCCGGCATGACCACGTCAGAGATCACCAGATCGCCTTTGCCTTCGTCGACCCAGCGCATCAACGTTACGAGCGAGGATGTCGCATGCACCTTGCACCCGGCGCGGGTCAGCGCCTGCGTCAGCACGGTCCGGATTGTCCGGTCATCATCGGCAACAAGAACGGTCCCGTCCATCAGCTTTCTCCTGTGTCGTTATTTTTGGGGGCCAGCGGCAGCGAGATCCGAAAGACCGTGCGCCCCGGCACGCTATCGACAGATATCCAGCCGCCGCCTTCGCCGATCAGTTTCGATACCAGCGCCAGCCCCAGGCCAGTGCCGTTTTCGCGCCCCGATATGAAGGGTTCGAAAATGTCGTCGGCGATTTCTGGTGGCAGACCCGGGCCATCGTCGATGATCTCAATCTGCAACGGCAGGCGGGCGTGGCTGCCATCGGAGCGTCGCACCCGCAGCGAGGTGTCGTAGAATGTATGCAGCCGGACGGAGCCACCTTCGCGGTTCGCCTCGGACGCATTCTTTAGTAGGTTAAGGAAGACCTGAAGCAGCTGATCCGCATCGGCCAGCGTCTGCGGCAGTGACGGGTCGTAATCTTCGATAAAGAGCATATGCGCGCCGAAACCCACGGCGGCGGACTGCCGCGCCCGGTCAAGCACATCGTGAATGTTGATCGGCTTCAGGCATGGCGGGCGTAGGTTGCCGAATTGTTCAACCTGCTCAAGCAGTTTGACGATCCGACGGCTTTCTTCGACGATCAGGTCGGTCATTTCCTGATCTTCTTTGGACAGTCCCATCGACAATAGCTGTGCCGCCCCGGTAATGCCCGCAAGCGGGTTCTTGATTTCATGGGCCAGCATTTCCGCCATACCGATCGCCGATTTTGCGGCTTTTTCAGAGGAATGATGCTGGTTGATCCGGCTGGCAATCTCGCGCGGGCTGATCATCACGATCATCGCCTCTTCCGCGCCTTGCAGCGGGGCGAATTGAATGTTGCAGAGCATGGGTGGCCGTTCCCCGCTGCCCACATCGACATCATTGACGAAAAGCGAGGTTCGGTTTTGCCGCGCCCTTGCAAAGGGTGCTTCGAGCGGGGCGTCGATCATCACCTGATCCCAGAGCTTTTGCCCGGTCAGCGCCTTGGTCGACATGTTCAGGAATGTTTCTGCTGCGGGGTTGCTGGAGACGATGGTATCATCCCCATCCAGCAGCAACGCGGGCACGGGCAGTGACGACCAAAGCGCGGTATCAACGATCATGCGGCCACCTGTAAGTTCAGCGCGCCCGGCAACAGGCGCAGGACATCGGCAGGTTCTGCCGCTGTGAGGATTTCTTTGCGCAATGATCCGGGTGTGCCCGCGTCATCCATGTACCAGCCCAGATGCTTGCGCGAGACCCGGCGGCCCAGTTCATTTCCGTAAAAAGACAACATCGCCTCGTAATGGTTACAGACCATATCGGTCAAATCCTTGCCCTGTGGGATCGCGGGCGCGTCAGTGCCGTGCAGCGCGGCGGCCACCTGCGCCAGCACCCAAGGCCGCCCCTGCGCGCCCCGCCCGATCATCACTCCGTTTGCGCCAGAGCGTGCAAGCGCGGTGCGTGCTGTGTCGCTATCCACGATATCGCCATTGGCGATCACCGGGATGCTGACCGCATCGCGGATCGCCCTGATTGCAGCCCAGTCGGCTGATCCTTTATAGAACTGGCAGCGGGTCCGCCCGTGGATGGTGACCATCCGAATGCCTGCATCCTCGGCCCGTTTGGCCACATCTGCCGCGTTCAGACTGTCATGATCCCAGCCGAGCCGGGTTTTCAACGTCACGGGAATATTGACCGCCTCTACCACTGCCGCGATCAATGACAGCGCATGATCCGGCGTGCGCAGCAGCGCGGAGCCGGAATAGCCATTTGTCACCTTCTTGGCGGGGCAGCCCATGTTGATGTCGATCATCGCCGCGCCGTTCGCTTCGACCATACGGGCGGCTTCGGCCATCCAATGCGCCTCGCGCCCTGCGATCTGGACCGCTGTGCCTGCCTGATCAAATCCCAGTTCAGCCCGTTCGCGCACGCCGGGCTTGGCTTGCACCATTTCCTGGCTTGCCACCATTTCACTAACCACCCAGCCCACGCCGAAAGAGCCGACCAACTGCCGGAATGGCAGGTCGGTGATCCCGGCCAGCGGCGCAAGTGCGACCGGTGGCTGTAGGGCCACATTGTCGAGTTGGATCGATTCGTCGTTTGCCAAAGGAACAGTCATTCGCCTAAAGGGTGAGCATTATCTTTCAGTTATGTGGAAATCGCTGTCTTCACAACGATACCTGCGGGTCAAAGTCCACACAAAACAGCATATGCACAATTATTAATCACTAAGCACGCAAAACTGACGAATTGCACGTCAACGCCGCTGCGCCTAAACCTTGGCTGACACATGACAGGACCGCCATGACAACCACCGCAATCATCGTCGCCGCAGGTCGCGGTATCCGTGCCGGGGGTGAAATACCCAAGCAATGGCAACAGCTTGGCCATTGTTGCGTGGCCGCCCATGCGATGCAGGTCTTTGCGGATCACCCCGGCGTGGCCCGCATGATCCTTGTGGTGCATCCAGATGATGCAGAAAGTGGCAGCCTGCCCGCACTGCCCGATGCGCAGATTGTACCCGGCGGGGCCACACGGCGCGCGTCAGTGCTGGCGGGCTTGCGCGCGGCAGAGCCGCATGGCGGCAAGGTTCTGATCCATGACGCCGCCCGCCCGCTGCTGAGTGCGGCGATCATCGACCGGGTCATTGCCGCGCTGGACACCCATATCGGCGCCGCCCCTGCTGTGCCGGTGACGGATACGCTTTGGTCCGGCGCAGATGGGCTTGTGACCGGCTTGCAGGATCGCGCGGGCTTGTTCCGTGCGCAAACGCCGCAGGGGTTTCACCTTGCCCCGCTGCTGGCCGCGCATCAGACGGTGAAGGGAGAGGCCACCGATGATGTGGCCGTGGCCCGTGCGGCAGGGCTGGACGTGGCGATCGTGGCGGGCGATGACACTAATATCAAGATTACCACCCCCGGCGATTTCGCCCGGGCAGAGCGGCTGATGGGGCAAGCGATGGATGTCAGATGTGGCAACGGGTATGATGTGCACCGGTTCGGGCCGGGCGATTATGTCTGGCTGTGCGGTGTGCAGGTGCCCCATGATCGCGCGTTGCAAGGCCATTCGGATGCGGATGTGGGCATGCATGCGGTGACCGATGCGATCTACGGCGCGCTGGGCATGGGCGATATCGGCCAGCATTTTCCCCCGTCAGACCCACAGTGGAAAGGGGCCGCGAGCCATATCTTTCTGGAACATGCGGTGCAGCTTGCGGCGGATTACGGCTATCGGATCAGCAACGTGGATTGCACGCTGGTCTGCGAATACCCCAAGATCGGCCCGCATCAGCCCGCAATGAAAGTGTCACTGGCGCAGATCATGGGGCTGTCGCCGGACCGGATCAGCGTGAAGGCCACAACTTCGGAGCGTCTTGGCTTTACGGGCCGAGGCGAAGGCATCGCTGCAATTGCAACAGCTACATTGGTGAAACCATGACCCATCTGATCGCAACCTTCTTTTACGCAGGCCACCTGCGCCCTGCCCCCGGCACCTGGGGATCACTCGCCGCCCTGCCCGCCGCTTGGGTCATTTATGTGCTGACCGGCCCCTGGGGTTTGGTCGTTGGCATCTTGGCCAGTTATTTCATCGGGGTCTGGGCCACGGCAGAGGAAACACGGGGTAAGGATGATCACGACCCATCTGAAATCGTGATTGATGAGGTCTGCGGCCAGTGGATCGCCTTGCTGCCGGTGATGTTCGGTGCGGCCCGGATGGGGGCGGATGTGCTTGCGCTCTGGCCCGGTTGGATCGCGGCGTTTTTGCTGTTCCGCCTGTTTGATATCACCAAATGGGGGCCAATCGGCTGGGCAGACCGCAAGCACGGGCCAACCGGCGTGATGCTGGATGATGTCATCGCCGGGATCTTTGCGGCCATCGGTGTCGCCGTTCTGGCCGGGATTGCCCATGGAGTTTTGATGTGAAACCGCTCGTCGATGCCGCCCGCGCCAAGGGTATGATGATCGCCACCGCCGAAAGCTGCACCGGCGGCATGGTCAGCGCGGCGATCACTGACACGCCGGGCAGTTCAGAGGTGTTCGACCGTGGTTTTGTCACCTACACCAATGCCGCAAAAGAGCAGATGCTGGGCGTGCACGCGGCAACGCTGGCGGCTTTTGGCGCGGTGTCAGAGGAGGTCGCGCGCGAGATGGCGACTGGCGCGCTGGCCTATTCGCAGGCGCAGATCGCGGTATCCATCACCGGCATCGCAGGCCCCGGCGGGTCAGAACACAAGCCAGAGGGGCGCGTCTGTTTCGGGTTGGCCGATGTGCAGGCTGTCCGCACCGAAACGGTGGAGTTCGGGGCGCTGGGCCGCGACAAGGTGCGGCAGGCCGCCTGCGATCATGCGCTGGGTATGCTGATCGCGGCGCTATCCCAACCGGTTTGCAGCCCGAGCCAAGCCCACCAATGATAGACAGCAGTCCAAAACTTATCCGTTGATTACGCAGCTGTTTCATGCACGCATTGCAACTCAGGGATTATTGATTTTCGCACAAAACCCTATAGGCTGTCACACGAATTAGCCGTTGGATCAGAATGAAACCTATAGCTATCGTCGCTTGGCTGTCTTTTGCAGGCGCTGCAATTTTCCTTTTTCTCTTTCTGAATGCGGGTATTTTCGCCTATCTTTCAGCAGCGATCGCGAGCCTTTTCGCCGGTCTGGCCTTTCTCGCACTGCATAAGATCATAGAGCTGCTCACCGAAATTCGGGACAACATTCGAGCCGCCCCTGCCGCATCAAACCCAGCCACAGAGGATAGGTTGGAGGTTAATGAGCCAACGCGAAGCATTGCAGAGATTGAGGCGAGCATCGAAAATGCCAAACAACGGCACATGACTGACTGACCCAACCCCATTTGATGTCCCGTGAAAAATTCAGCGCTCCCGATGTTCCGATGATGTCGCTCGCCATCCCCATATTCACCGCCAGCCTGATATGTTATCAATTCCGGCAGATGCAGCCTATTTTTTAGGCACTCTTTGAATTGCCGCATTTGCAGGCACCTTAAATCGCGATTGCCGCTTTTGTTGGCAATTCAATTCCGCCCTAACCCCCGCCAATGGATTTTACACGACCAAGGAGGGGACAATGAACGGAGCGGATACCGCGTGGATCATCGTGGCGACGGCACTGGTGTTATTCATGACATTACCAGGGCTGGCGCTGTTTTACGGCGGGCTGGTACGGGCGCGCAACGTGCTGAGCGTATTCATGCATTGCTATGCAATTGCCTGCCTGATGAGCCTTTTGTGGTTTGCCTTTGGCTATTCCATCGCCTTTGGCGCAGGTGAGAGTGGCTATTGGGGCGGGCTGGGCAAGATGTTCCTGCAGGGCATCGACGCGGACACGCTGGCAGGCACCCTGCCCGAGGTGCTGTTCTTTGCGTTCCAGATGACATTTGCAATCATTACTCCGGCCCTGATCGTCGGGGCTTATGTGGAGCGGATTGGCTTTGGCTTTGTCTTGCTGTTTTCCGGCCTGTGGATGCTGCTGTGCTATGCGCCGGTGGTGCATTGGGTCTGGGGCGGTGGGATGCTGGCCGATGGCGGGATTTTTGGTGAAATCGGTGTGCGCGACTTTGCAGGCGGGATCGTGGTGCATGAAACGGCTGGTCTGGCCGCGCTGCTGCTCGCCGTTGTTCTGGGTGCACGGCGTGATGCGTCCAAACCGCCACATAACCCCGGCATGGTGATGATCGGCGCGGCGATGCTCTGGGTTGGCTGGTTCGGCTTTAACGGCGGCAGCCAGCTGGCCGCAGATGGCGGGGCCGCGATGGCGATCACCGTCACCCATATCTCGGCCGCCGCAGCGTCACTGACCTGGGCTTTGTGGGAGCGGATCAAATTTGGCAAAGCATCCCTTGTGGGCATGGTGACGGGCACGATTGCGGGCCTTGCCTCGATCACCCCGGCGTCGGGCTTTGTCGGCCCGGTTGAGGCGCTGATCATCGGTGGCGTCGCAGGTATCCTGTGCCAGGAGGCCGTGACCCTGATCCGCAATGGGTTAAAGATCGACGACACGCTGGATGTTTTCGCGGTGCACGGTGTTGGTGGCATATTTGGCACGATCATGATCGCCGCCTTTGGTGCGGGAACATGGGCGGCGCAGCTGGGATCACTGGCGATTGTCGGCATTTATACAGTTGTGGTGACGCTGGCGCTGATCTTCATCTGCCGCCTGATCACCCCGCTGCGGGTGGATCACGAGACCGAAGTGACCGGTCTGGATCTGACGGTGCATGGCGAACGGGCTTACGAATTTAATTCGTAGGGGTTTGCATCGCATGAGAATGCATTGGAGGTCGCCCTTGCTGGGGCGACCTTTTCGTATTTGGGAGAGGGAAACAGACATTGCTGCGCCCGGTCATCACGGTCTCGCTGCATACGACCTAAAAACGAGATTGCTGGTTCCTGATGTATTTGCCCCGTGACAGCTACACTTGCCAGTTAGGCATCCCGTTCCGTGATCCATTCGACCTCAGGTGCGGCGACGAAGCTCCAGTTGCGGCGTAGGCCTGCCATGACGTTGAGGTAATACATTTCAAACCCGTAGGGTGCGCCGCAGGGGTGGTGCCCGTGCGGCACGCAGACGACATCCCCGTCCGACACGGCCATCGTTTCATCCAAGCGCCTATCGTCGGTATAGATGCGCCGGATGCCGAACCCGTTAGCCGGGTTCAAGCGGTGGTAATAAGTTTCTTCAAGATAGATGATGCGCGGAAAGTCATCCTCATCATGGCGGTGGCTTGGGTAGGATGACCTCTCGGTTACCTGTCATTTCGGCGGCGGTTTCACCAGGCCGCAACCGATAGAGAAAAAACCCAACATAGCGCCAGCCGGCACTTTCGGGCGTGATCTGATGCACTTTGCCATGTGTTCCAGTTGGGACCACCGCACGGGCCGAGCGGACAAAATCAGGGTCAATGTCATCTTCACATAGCGCCATATCGGCACAGTTTTCACGGTAGAAGATCAGCGGAAATTGTTCCTGATCTCGAATACCCAGCAACACCAAAGCCTTCAGACGGTCCGGGTCTGTGATAACTCCTTTGGTTTCAACACCTTCACGGGCGAGTTGTTACAGAATGAACCGCCCCATATGTTCATCACCCACGCGGCTGATGAGGCCAGATTTCAGGCCAAGCCGTGCCGTGCCACAGGCGATATTCGTCGGCGAGCCGCCGATATATTTGTCGAACGCCCCCATATCTTTGAGCCGCACGCCAATTTGCGCCTCGTAAAGATCAACGCCAACCCGACCGATTGTGATGACATCCAGTTTTTTCATGCGTCAGCCCAATATTTCGCTCATGTTCACGGGTCGGCCTTCTTTGACGGACCGCGTTGCCGCTTCGGCCATTGCAAGCGCAGCAACCCCATTCTCCAAGGTCACTGGCATCGCAGTGCCACCTTCCAACGCTGCCACGAAAGCGTTCCACTTTGCTGCGTAGGCTGGCATGTAACGTTCAAGGAAGAACAGCACAGGTTTGGCGCTGCTGACACCTGCTGCGGTGGATTTCACCAACAGATTTTCGTTCAGGTTGCCCACTTGCAGCATTCCTTCGGAGCCCTGCACTTCAACGCGCTGATCGCCATAGCCCGCGCGGCGGGTGTTACGGATCGTGTTGATGCTCCCGTCTGCGTAAGTCAGTGTCACGGCGGCCGTATCCACGTCACCTGCTTCCCCGATGGCCGGATCAATAAGGCAGGACTCAACCGCAGAGATCGTCACAGGCCCCTGCCCCATGATGAAATTCGCCATATCGAAATCATGGATCATCATGTCGCGGAACAAACAGCCCGATACTTTGATGTATTCCACAGGTAGCGGGGCCGGATCGTAAGAGGTGATCGCCAGCATTTCGGCGCGGCCGACCTCGCCCGCGTCCAATGCCGTCTTTAACGCCGCAAAATTCGGGTCGAACCGGCGGTTGAATCCGATCATCACGGGCTGGCCGTTTTTGGCAGCAGCGGCCTGACAGGCCTGCGCGCGCGCAAGGCTCAGATCCACTGGCTTTTCACAGAGCACAGCTTTGCCTGCTGCTGTCTCTGCTTCGATCAAGTCAGCGTGCGTGTGCGTCGAGGTTGCAATTAGAACCGCATCAATGCTGTCATCTGCGATGATGGCCTCGGTGCTGCGCGCGATACTGCCATATTACGTGGTCAGCTTTTCAGCGTTCTGCGGCATAAAATCCGAAATCGCCGCCAATGCGCTGTTGGGATTCGCGGTGATCGCTGTTGCATGTACGCCCGCGATGCGACCAGCGCCAAGGAGTCCGACTTTGATCATGCTCAGGATCTTTCATTAGAGTTCAAGCGTAAAGGCCGCACGGAACGCCGCGAGCGCGTCATCCGCATTGTCTTTGGCATAGGCTTCCATACAGACGGTGCCGTCATAGCCCATCGTGTTCAAGGCACGTGCAATCATCGGCCAGTTCATTTCACCTGTGCCGGGCTCGTGGCGACCGGGGTTGTCGGCCACTTGCACTTCGCCGATCCATGGCAAACAGGCCTGCGCGTGCCGGATCACATCCCCCTCGCCCACCTGCGTGTGGTACAGATCAAGATTGATGCGCAGCTGCGGGCGATCCACAGCCGACACGAGGTTCAGCACGTCGGTTGTTGAATTGAACGGGCATCCGGGGTGGTCGCGCAGATTGAGGTTTTCGAGTGTGAAAACAACGTCTTCCTCTTCGGCCATTTCACAGATCCGGTGAAGGGTATCGCGCGCGCGCAGCCACATGCCGGGGGCCACATGAGCGAGCTGTTGGATCGGCAAGCCTTTATCGTCCAGCCCTGTCCCATGCAGGTTGAGCCGGTCCACCCCCAGACGTTTTCCGACCTGTATGGTTTCGCGGGCGGATTTCAGCAGCATCTTGGCCCCTTCGGCATTGGCCAAACTGCCCTTGAGATAGCCGTTCATGATAGTGAAATGCGCGCCAGTCTTTTCCAGCGCCTCCAGATCCCACGCGGGCCAGTTCCACAGCCCCACACCGAACCCCAATTCATGCAGGCGCGCCGCCCGCCAATGCACAGGTTTGTCCTGCCAAAGCATTTCCGCACAAGCGGCAAGCTGGAACGCCATATCAAATATCCTGCAATCTAAAGTCGGGTTCCGCGGTCGGCATATCGCCCTGCGATAGCGTGGCGATTTTTTCCAAACCTTCAAGCGTGTTGAGAAGAATATCTTTGTGCTTTATCGACAGCACCGCCGTCAACAGCCTGTAACAGAATTTCGGGCACCCGTCCGCGCCGAGACCATGTGCCCTGTCAAAGGTGACGACAGCAACCGCCAAGACGCGCATGGCGCAACTGACTTACGAGAACAGCATACCGCCGTTGATGTCGATATTCGTGCCTGTCATAAAGGCGCTGTCGTCACAGGCTAGGTGTTTGATCCCACAGTTTGATGGTGTGATCCGTGCACTGAGAACCAGTGCCATTGCAGTCGTGGTTAGGTTTTTAGTCATGGTCTTCCTCCCTTTACGTGATCTCAGGTCCTCCGCCCGAGTTTAGGTCTTGGTCGCAAATTTGAATTCGTGGATGCGGACACCGTAAGTCCCTCCGCCCAAAATCTTGCTTGCCACTCCTTCGCAGCCGTCAGACAGCATTACAGTGTAATGAACAGTTTCTTCCTAAGTGCACCAAGAAGCCTCAATCCGGTCGTGCCGGCAGTCATGCCACATCTCGACATGGCCAAGCGCGGGTAGAATTGTCGGCGCCAAAAGCACCCGGTCAAAACCCGCCGCCTCCTCCATCGGCTGAACGCCAACGACGTTGCTGTACCTGCCCTGAGTTGCTGCATCAGCAATTGCTGCGTCGGCAAAAGACAGGGAAGTCCGCATAGTTGACCTTCACAACTCTAAATTATCACCGCCTGTCCCGTGCGCGCGCTTTCTTGGGCGGCGAGGCCCATAGCAACGGCCTTCGCACCGTCACTCAGGGTCACCTCAACCCCGCCCATTCCGCGCACCACGGCATGAAACCGCTGGTGCTGATAAAACGTTGATCCGTTGTGATCCCCCGCCGCAAGCAAGGCCGGATCAACAGGGATCTCAGCGACAATCGGACCCTGCGGTGCGCGGGGTGAGATGATAACCTGTGGCACGGGCGCAGGCCCCAGCTTAGCCGGCCAAAAGCGCCCCGGTCCGGGAACCAGACATTCAATCTTACCCTTCGGGCCAACGGCGCTGATCTCTTCTTGATAACGGCTCCCTTCAGCGAACATGCACAGTTCAAGCATCGCGCGGGCACCGCTATCGAAATCCACGATGACATAACCCGCATCCCAAATATCCGGGACTTCGCCGTCGTAAATCTCGTCTAGATGATTGTTCACCTGCCCCGCACTGGCCATCACCCGAACAGGCTCCGCCTTAAGGATATGGCGCATCAAATCAAAGAAGTGACAGCATTTTTCAACCAGCGTCCCGCCGGTGTTCGCGTTAAAGCGGTTCCAATCACCGACCTTGGGCAGGAACGGAAAGCGATGCTCGCGGATGCTGAGCATTTTGACACCGCCCGTCGCCTGTTCTGCCTGTTCAATCAAGGCAGCAACGGGCGGCATATACCGATATTCCATCGCGACCCAAACGGGATGGCGATAGCCCTTAAACAACGCATCAAGGGCAGCTTTATCGCTCGGGTCCGTAAACAGCGGCTTTTCACATAAAATGGGTAAAGGACGCGTCGCAACAATCTGCGCCAATTGGGTCGCGTGCAAATGGTTGGGGCTGACAATCACGATGGCATCAAGAGTTTCATGGGCCAACAGCGCCTCAAGCGAGGGCGCAACAACCGCATCACCCGCCAAATCCGCACAGCTTTGGGCCAGTTCTTCAACAGGATCATAAACCACAGACACGCGGCCCTGGGGCAAAAGGTTAATGTTCAAGATATGCTCGCGCGCCATCATCCCGCAGCCGACAATCCCGTAATTGACCATATCCATAAGTCAGCTCTTTCCTAGACGTGAGACGTAGTTGATTTGATGAGGGTCAAACCAAGTCATTGAAAATTCAACAATTTCACCAGTTTGTGCGCGGCCCGTGCGTTCAATATATCCAGCCATATCCCCCGCCTTTAGGCCAAAGCGCCCATCCACCCAAGACGGCACAGACGCTATATTCACACGGTCCTCGGCCGAGGTGATGACGATCCCCAAAACGTCCGAGTAATAAAGATAAAGGCTCTCGGAAACCGCGTCCTTATCCACAGCATCCGTTACGGCCCCATCAAGCCAGATTTCTTCCATCGCGGCCGGAACACGATCCATGAAGCGCAACCGGCGAAACCGGAACCCATTTGGGCTGCGAAATCTAGCCTGAGCGGGGGCAGCCATGTGGTCAATCGACAGGACTTCAGCCGTAGGCAACCCGCCGCCCTGCAATCTCTCAATCCGCAGAAAACTATAAACAGAGCTCACATCCGCGCGCGCACGGACGTAATTGCCCGATCCCTGAACCCGCTCAAGCAGCGCTTTTTCCACCAAAACCTCTAGGGCATGGCGCAGGGTCCCGACAGCAATGCCCAAGCTTTCAGCCAACTCTCGTTCAGGCGGCAAACGCGCCCCATCCGCCAACCGCCCTGACGCAATATCACGGATCAGCAATTCTGCGATCTGCACATATTTAGGAAGCGCGCTAGGGCGCTGACGATCCGACATCTTCACCCTCCTCGCAGCGGTGATATGAAATTGATACAGGATTGATGCACCACATTTTGGATGCTAGGCAAGAGGGAATACATCACTTCTAGGGGGGAGAATCATGACAGTCGTTCCAGTGACCAGCCCGGACCTCGACGCAAGCGAGGTCTCTTGGTTTTCCGCCCTATGTTCAGATGACTATGCCTATCTCGGCGTGCCTGATGGCGCGCTCAGGTCGTCTTGGGAACACTGCCGCGACATCGTGCTTGAGGCCGAGGCCCAAGGCTTTCGCAATGTCCTCGCCCCCTCCTCATTTCAAGTCGGCCAAGACACGCTGAGCTTTGTGGCCGGTATGGCGCCCCTGACCGATCGCATCAATATGCTCGCCGCTATTCGCTGCGGTGAAATGCAGCCGATCATGCTGGCCCGCACCGTCGCGACGCTTGATCACATGATGAAAGGCCGTCTGACCCTCAACATCATTTCATCTGATTTTCCCGGTGAAGTCGCTGAATCCAGCTATCGCTACCAACGCTCCCGCGAGGTGATTGAGATCCTCAAACAGGCGTGGACGCAAGACGAAATCAACCACCAAGGGCAGGTTTACCAATTCGAGGGCGTCCCCACGGCCCCCGCCAAACCCTATCAAACAGGCGGCCCACTGCTGTATTTCGGCGGCTACTCTCCCGCAGCCCTCGATCTGTGTGGTGAGCATTGCGATGTCTATCTGATGTGGCCCGAACCCGAAGAAAACCTTGCCCAGCGGATGCGCGATGTAAATGCCGTGGCCGAGAAATATGACCGCACCCTAGACTATGGTCTGCGCGTCCACATGATCGTGCGCGATACCGAAGCCGAAGCCCGCGAATATGCAGACCATTTGGTCAGCAAGCTTGACGATGAATACGGTAAGTTGATCCGTGACCGCGCCCATGACAGCATTTCCCTTGGCGTCGCCCATCAAGCCAAGGCCCGCGAACTGGCGGATAAATTCGGCTATGTTGAACCAGGCCTTTGGACAGGCGTTGGTCGTGCGCGGTCAGGCTGTGGTGCGGCTTTGGTCGGGTCAGCCGACCAAGTCCTTAGCAAAATCGAAAACTACCGCAAAATGGGCATCCGCAGCTTTATTTTCTCGGGCTACCCCCATATCGATGAAGCCAAGTATTTTGGTAAACTCGTAATGCCCCAGCTTAAGACCTGCTCACTGCCCCATGCGTATGGTCGTGTCCCAGACGGCACGCCCGCAACCCCTCTTGGAACTGGACCACGTATTTAATGGAACGCATATCCCTTGCCCCCGATCTGTCTTTGTCACGTATTGTCTACGGTATGTGGCGTCTTGGGGATGTCGACGACACCTCTCCCAAGACCGTGCAAGCCAAGATCGAAGCCTGCCTGGAACAAGGCATCACAACCATGGATCAGGCCGATATCTATGGCGGCTACATGGCCGAGGAAATCATGGGCGCAGGGCTGACCCAATCCATCAAAGACCAGATCGAAGTTGTAACGAAATGCGATATCCTCATTCCGGCCGGCCGCTATTCTGACGTCCCGGGGAAATACTACGACACCAGCCGGGATCATATCCTCGCCTCTGTCGATCATTCGCTGCGACTGATGGGCATTGATAAGATCGACGTGCTGCTGATCCACCGCCCCGACCCCTTGATGGACCACCATGAAACAGGGGCCGCCTTGGACGAAGTCGTGGCCAGCGGCAAGGTGCGCAGCGTCGGTGTATCCAACTTCAAACTGCATGACTGGACGCTGCTGCAATCGGCGATGAAATCCAAACTGGTTACCAATCAGATCGAAGTATCCCTGACCGCCCATGACGCCCTAACCAATGGCGATCTGGCTTATCTGCAGGAACGCGCCATCCCGCCAATGGCGTGGTCACCTTTGGGCGGTGGCGCGCTAATGACCCAAGACACGCCGCTGACGGCCGTCATGGATGAAGTCGCAAATGCAAATTCTGTAGACCGCGCCGCAGTGGCTGTAGCGTGGCTACTGGCACATCCAGCCAAAATACTGCCCGTTATGGGAACCAATAATCTCAACCGCATCAAAGGCTTCTCGGACGCTCTTACAGTCGATATGTCGCGTACCACCTGGTTCAAACTCTATGAGGCCGCCCTCGGCCATGAGGTTGCGTGAACACATTTGACCCAACCCTGGATCCGCGCGCTTTTCGTGACGCTTTGGGCCAATACGCGACTGGCGTGACTGTTGTGACGGTCCCTTCTCAGGAAGGGCCGATTGGGATCACGGCCAACAGCTTTGCCTCGGTCTCACTCGATCCGCCGCTGGTCTTGTGGTCCCCGGCAAAATCCTCGCGCAGGTTTAACTACTTTTCCGCCGCGCAAAACTTTGCGATCCATATTCTGGACGCCAACCAACAAGATATCTGCAACGGTTTCGTCAAAGACAAATCCGCCTTTGCGGGGCTTGATTGGGACGTGGGCGACCACAATGTCCCGCTAATCAACGGATGTCTGGCACGTTTCAGTTGCCGCCTACAGGCTGAACACGACGCGGGCGATCATACAATTATTGTCGGTAAGGTCATCTCTGCAAGTGCCCGGACCGGCACACCCTTAACGTTCCAGGGAGGGCGTTACGTCTCGATAGAAACCTGAATACTGGACTGTAAGACTTTGATGAGTATACATAACCACTGACTGGGAGGGCAAAACGTGGGAGGAAGACTGGCGGTCATTGCAACGGCATTGGGCTACGGTGCCCTGCTGTTTATCGGCGCCTTTGAAGACCGCCGCGAAGCCTTTGCCGACACCTTTGGCATCGGCGATATGGCCTTTGTTGGAATTCTTGCCACCGTGTTCTGGCTGATCTGCCTCGCCCGCGCGCCCCAAGCCGCCCGCGCCCACAGTGTGATCAACGAAACGCTCCATGTCGCCTGCAAATGGATCTCGATCAGCGCATTGATCCTCATGGTCTGCTTCATCCTTCTGCAAGTCTTCATGCGCTACGCCCTCAACGACGCCCCTAACTGGACAGAAGAAGCCGCACGGTTCGGAATGCTTTGGATGACAGGGCTTATGGCGCCAATTGCCTACCGCCACGGGGGCTTTGTGGCCATTGATATGCTCGAACGCGGCCTGTCCGGACGTCTCTCTGCGATCTTGTCTTTGGTCCTCCTTCTCATGTCCATCGTCGTGCTGCTGGTCATGTGGGACAAGGGGCTGAACAACCACGTTGATACCATGTCCGGTCGCGGTTGTTCTTCCACCCTGCGCTGGCCCTTTGGCATTGAGATCGGCAAATGCGGCCCCAAATTCAGTAGCTATTACCAATTCCTTGCTCTTTGGGTCGGGGTGAACCTGCTAATCCTCGTCGCCGTAGAACTGATCCTGCGTCAAGGCCTGAAATTATTCGGCAAAGACGCCGGCCTCGCCCCCTTGGGCGATGACAACATGGCGAGTGCATCCTGATGTTGATCTGGTTCCTCCCGCTCTTTTTGGTCATCTTGATGATCGGCACACCGGTCGTCTTTGCACTGTTGTTCGCGCCGGGTTTCATGACATGGGCCACGGGCAATGAACGCGACCTCGCAATTCTGTATCGCAATGTTTACAACGGGATAGATAGCTTTCCTCTCATGGCCTTGCCGTTCTTCATGCTGGCCGGTGAAGTGATGAACCGCGGCGGCATCACCACACGACTGGTCGAATTTTCCCAAGCCTTCATGGGCCATCTGCGCGGTGGGCTGGCACAAGTGAACATCCTGTCCTCCATCCTCTTTGCGGGCCTGTCAGGCTCGGCGGTGGCCGATACATCGGCACTTGGCTCAACCCTAATCCCAGCGATGGAAAAGAACGGCTACTCACGCAAATTTGCCGCCGCCATCACCGCAGCCTCAAGCGTTATCGGGCCAATCATCCCCCCCTCAGGCATCATGATCATCTACGCCTATGTCATGGGCGAAAGCGTCGCGGCCCTGTTCTTGGCGGGCATCGTGCCGGGCATTCTGGTCGGAGTGGGCCTGATGGTCATGGTGCGCCTCATGGCAGATCGTTATGATCTTCCCAAGGCCGAGCGGATCGTGACCAAAAACCAAACGATCGCCCCGATCGAATACTGGCTGTCGTTCCTTTTGCTGCGCATCAATCTCGCAGGATTGCTCTATGCCGTTTCGTCCCTTTTGATCACACTGTTCACGGGACCTCTTGAGGTGAATGGCTGGATCGTTGCCCTGTGCATGGTGATCCCAGCCCACCTTATCTTGGTCGCCATACGCAGCCGTGTCAGCGCCGATTTCCGCACCGTCTGCAAAAAAGGTGTCGTGCCTTTGCAAACCCCCATCATCATCTTGGGCGGTATCCTGATTGGCGTGATGACCCCGACAGAAGCCTCAACAATCGCCGTGGCTTATGCGCTCCTCGTCTCGGTTTTCGTGCTGCGATCCCTGACATGGGCCGACTTCTTTGACGTGCTGCAACGCTCTGCCCTCACCTCCGCTGCCGTCCTCCTGCTGGTCGGTGCAGCCGTCGCATTCAAAACCATCGTCGCCACATCCGGCGCGGCCACCACAATAGCCGACGTGATCCTTGGATTGTCAGAAAACCCGCTCATCCTGCTGTTCCTGATCAACATTCTGCTGTTCGTCGTCGGCATGTTCCTAGACGCGGGCCCCGCCATCATCATCCTTGGACCCATCCTTGGCCCCATCTTCACGGACATCGGCGTCCACCCTGTGCATTTCGCCATCATCATGTCCGTCAACCTTACCGTCGGACTGGCCACCCCACCCATGGGCCTTGTGCTTTTTGTGGCCTCGACGGTCAGTCGCGAAAAGGTTGAAACCATCGCATGGGCAATCCTTCCCTTCCTCGCGGTCGAAGTGATTGTCATCTTTCTTATCACATTCATCCCACAAATTTCGATGACAGTGCCCTATCTCGCGGACTTCCTCGGATGCCCGCCAGACAGTGGATACATGGCTTGCATTAGCCCAGGTCCACCAACAAACTGAACGCAACAACCAAGCATCACTCAATCTGGGAGGATTAGACACATGATGAAATATCTTGCAACGGCTGCCACTATCGCAGCCTACACACTGGCCGCAGCGCCCGTAGCTGCAGATGGCCATGCCATCACCCTGCGCGCCACGGCGAACTCCAATGAAAACGACGAAGACTATGACGGTCTGATTGTGTTCAAAAACTACGTTGAATCCGCCTCTAACGGTGCGATCAACGTTGAACTTTTCATCGGCACGCAGCTGTGTTCCACCGGTGCGGAATGCCTCGAAGGTGTGTCTGAAGGGTCCATCGACATCTACATCTCAACCTCTGGCGGGGCCGCTGGAATCTTTCCATATGTGCAAGTCCTCGACCTGCCGTACCTAATGTCCGATGACCGCGTTGCTGAAGCCGTCCTTCAAGGCGATTTCGTGCGCACCATGCGCGACATGGCTTTGGAAACATCCGACGACACCATTCGCCTGATGACTATCGGCAACACCGGCGGCTGGCGCAACTTTGCCAACACCCAGCGTCCCGTCATGACGCCTGCTGATATGGAAGGTCTCAAGATCCGAACTGTTGTGGCTGACCTGCCTCAGGAACTCGTGCGCGCCCTTGGCGCGTCCCCAACGCCGATCCCATGGCCTGAACTGTTTACGTCCTTCCAGACAGGCGTCGTCGAAGGCTCCAAAAACGGCATCACCGACATCATGGGGATGAAATTCCCGGATGCGGGTCTGCAATACGTCACGCTGGATGGTCACGCCTACATGGGTGCCCTTTGGTGGATGAACAACGAGCGTTTCACTAGCATGGACGAAGCCCAACGCCGCGTCATCGTTGATGGCTTCTATGCGCTTCAGCAGGCAACCTTCGCCTCCCCCAAGCGTAAATCGATCCAAGCCTACGCAGACTTCGTCGCAGGTGGCGGCAACCTTTATGTGCCAACCCCTGAAGAGAAAGCCATGTTTGCCGAAGCCGCTGCCCCGGTGCAGGATTGGTTCCGCGCCAATGTCGATGGTGGTGATCAAATCCTCGACGCGCTTATCGAAGCTGTCTCCGAAGTCGAAGCCGACCTCGCCGAAGGCTACGAGGCCGACCTGAACTAAGCGTTCACTAGTTTGAAAAACGAAAGGGCCGTCCCCAGTATTGGGACGGCCCTTTTTTGTCTCAAGCGGCTAAGGTCTTGTGTGGATAGATCCTGATTAGCAAGATAATTTTGAGCAAATTTCGTGCATTTGTCAGAGGCAGTCGTGTGTCGGTTTGCGGCCTCGCATGATGTCAGCTCCTCAAATCCAGCTTGTCGCGACGTAGACGCAAGCGGTAAACCGTTCGCAAACTAGAGCGTTCCGGTTTCGAACGGCATCTGGCGAATGATAAATTGAATTCGCACAGATTCACCCAATCCATTTCTGTCAGTTCCTTTTGCAGGCTTCGTCTGAATTCAAGCAGAAATCCATTCGTGAGCTGTTTCGAAACGAACCTTCTGCTGTGGCAAACGCAATGCTCGCTTTGACACGCAAACGCCAAAAATAATTGCTCCGCTTTAAACGATACTTGTTAACTGAAACGAAAACAATTTAGGAACTTTGCACAAATTCCAATTTGCACGAAAGCTAGTGAGTGGGCGAAAATATGATCTGCACGGTCAAACCGTCGTCCCCTGTCACATTCAAGGTTGCATCGTGCTGAAAGCTCAAGGCCCGGATTAACTGCCAGCCAAGTGAACTTGATCGCTCTGGGCGGCTTGCGCCTGGGGCCAGGCCGACGCCATCATCAGAAACTTCCAGCTGCATGCCGCCTTCGGGTGTAGGCGTCAGATTCACCGCGATTTCACCATCTGTGCGCCCGCTGAACGCATGCTTATAGGCATTTGTGATGAGTTCGCCAACGATCAGGCCAATGTCGAATCCAAGTCTGCCATCCAACTCTAGCTGACTGCAATTTACGTTGATACGGATATTCATATCCGGTGCGGTGAACGCGCTCTCTGCGTTTGCCGCCACGGCGTGTAATAGGTCCTCTGCCATCAAAGTTCCCGCATTTGCGGATTTCTGCATCAGTTTATGTGCGTTGGACAGGGCGCCAACACGTGTTTCAAGCTGGCTGAGAACAGTTCGCGTTTCGCTATTGGACGCGTGTGATTTTGTCATTCGGATAAGCGCCGAAATCAGTGCTAAATTATTTCCCGTCCGATGGTGCATTTCCTTCAGTATCATATCGCGATCGGCCAATGTTTCCAAAAGCTCGCGGTTTTGCTGTGTGAGCGCCGCCGCCGGATCCGTCGACTCAATATCTTGGAGCGCATCTGTCGCCTCGCGCACGAGGGTCTCAGCGCTGATCAGTAAACTCGCAGATCGGAAGGTGACGTTGATCTTCGTACCCTCGCTACCGGTCTCAACGTGGAATTGTTCCGCAATCCGCTGAACACCGCGCAGACCCAATCCAAGGCCACCTGTCGATCCAGGTGTGGCCGCACCCTCCAAACGATCGCTTGGAATGCCGCGCCCCTGATCCAGTACAGACAATGAAAGAGCAGGACATCCCTTGACCTCTGCAATCGCGAAGCTGGCCCGCCCTTTGCGGCCATGCTCAATCGCGTTGCGACCGAGTTCAACAATCGCGGTGACCGTCCGCGTATGCTCGAACGTACTGAATTTCAAAACCTTGGTGAGAGCCATCGCGACGTCGCGAAGCCGGACGATATCCGCGCTTTGTTCCAGCCGAACAGTGGTCAGTCGGGCTGTCTTCATCCAAGAGACCCTCCTGCTGATAGCCGCGCGACAACAATGCTGGCATCGTCGCGGCCGCGAAACGCACGGTCGAGCAGGAAGCCCGCGATGAGAAGCGGGTTGCGGTGCAGCAGCCCAGGGCGAAGATGATCATCCCGCAATGTCTTGAGCCCATCGCTATGCAAAATCACCAAATCCCCCGGCGCAAGTTGAACTTCGTCCTCAAACCCACGGTTTGGTGCGCCACCGACGCGACCGTCGCGGACCGCAAACCGCCTGATACCTTGACCGCTGATGCAGATCGTTGAAATGTTACCTAGCCCGGCGTAGCTGAGTTTCATCTCTTGCGTATCTATCCGGATCATCGAGGCCACGGAACCGCGTGTCCCGACGAGGCTGCTGGTCGCGTGCGCCAATGTCTGCATCGGGTCGCCAGAGATTGCTATGGCCGCCGCAATCAGTTCTGCCGCAGCCTCGGCCGCGCGGCTGCCATGCCCCAGCCCGTCGCAAAGCAGAATGTCCGTCAACCGTGGTGTCTGGCGCAACAACCAGTCGTCGCCGCAAACCTCTTCGGCCGGGTGGCACACGCGTAGGCCAGCGACGTCGACGGCGGTCGAGATCGGTGTATTCAGCGCGTCAAATGTGCATACGATTGTGGTGCCATCTTCGGTAGATGTGAAAATGTCAAAACTGTCCGAGAGTCGCCGGATAGCACCCAGCCCCATGCCAGCAGAGTCAGTTGAGCTTGCACCGTCCAGAAACATCCGGTCGACATCCATGATGCCAGGCCCGTTGTCAGAGAAGAGCAAGACAAGCCGCTCGAGTCCCGGATGGCGGATCACTTCAATCAGCGCTCGCCCGCGGTCTGCATAACGCAGGATGTTGGTTGCTGCCTCGGTTACGACGATTGCCAGTTCGTCCTGCCGCAAGTCCGACAGCCCAATCTGGGTGGCGTAGCGACGGGCCAAGCGACGTATCGCTGCCACGGCGCTGCGGTCATCGATATCAATCCAACGTTTCATAGCTTTGTGCTCATCCGCACGAATGTACCGTTACCCGGCTCTGTCACGATCTCAAAGCCATGTGACAAGCGACGCGCCCCCCCAAGCCCTTTGCCCAGCCCTCTGCCTGTGGTGAACCCGTCCATCATTGCTCGCTCAATATCCTCGATTCCTGGCCCTTTGTCGCGGCACTCCACAACCAGATATTGCGCGCGGCTGTCAAGGCAAACGCAAATCTCACCCCCTCCGCCATGCACGATAACATTTCGTGCGATTTCGCTGACCGCTGTCGTGAAGCGTGTGACTTTAATAGTCGAAACGCCGTGTGCCTTCATTTCGCGCGCCACCATTTGACGCGCGGCGACCACGTCGCGACTTTCCTTCAGGGCTAACCGGGCAAGCAGCGTCGGAGGAGATGGCTTGATTGGGTCAGCCACGCCGCAATTGAGACAGAGCGTGGGTGAGGCTAAGCGCGGTCTTGGTTTCCGGCAGATACATGCCAAGTTCGACAAGCGTGACCGAGACCGCCGGCCGCATCCCGACGACATATGTCTCGGCGTCCAGAAGCCGAGAGATACTGGCAAGCTGCGCAATAATCCGGCCCACAAAAGTGTCCACGATCTCAAGCGCGCTGATGTCTAGGATCACACCGCGCACCGTTTCATCCGCGATCCTGTGAGACAGGGTATCCTGCAGGTCCATGATCTCAGTATCGGTCACATCGTCCTGGATCGACACCAGCAATGCGTCCTCGACAAGATGGATCGAGGTGACAGCCGACATCTCAGGCGTCCCGTGTCTTTTGGATCGAATAGCCGACCGTCTTAAGCGCGTCAGCTAGTGCGGTACGGATGCTTGATCTGGTGGAAACTGTGCCCACATCAATGCCGAGTTGCACCATGGTCTGCGCGATCATTGGACTGATGCCGGAAATGATGCATTCGGCCCCCATCAGGCGGACCGCCGCAGCGGCACGTAGCAGGTGTTGTGCGACCTGCGTGTCCACAGTGCCTACACCAGTGATGTCGACAATCACAACCTCGGCCTGCCGATCGAGAATAGTCTGAAGAAGGTTTTCCATCACTTCCTGCGCGCGAGCGCTGTCAAGCGTACCGATCAGCGGTAGGGTCAACACCCGGTCCCACAGCTCCACCACCGGGGTCGACAGCTCAAGCATTTCTTCGCGCTGACGTTCGATGATCTGTTCGCGCTCGGCGATAAAGACCTCATTGGTGTAGATTGCGAAGGCATCCACCAGACGAGTGACCAAAAGAACCTCTTGGATTAGCGCTGCCGGATCGTCTTTCAACTGCGTTTCGAGCTGCTTGAACAGCGGGGCTTTCAGCGCCAGTACAAAGGTCGCCATCTCGGTCGGGGTCACACCACGGCTGACACGATCTTTGGTGACATCGGCGAGCACCGCGCGCAGATCTTCCCATTCGGCATCTGTAAAGTCGAAATCGCTGTCCACCGTCGCGTTGCGCACACCCTTTGAGAAGCTCTTCAGCAATTCAGCATTCTGCGCCCGGCTTTCGTCATCCGAGAACAGGTCAGATCGCTTAACCCCCTCACGCACCTGCGTGCCAAGCCATGCCTCTACAATCTTGGAAAAGTCGCTTTCGAGAATCTTTATGATATTTGCGGTGGCAGACTGGGGCATTTACGGTCTCATGTTATTTTCCTGACTGCAAATACGCTTTTATTCTCTGTCCAGTCAACGAAGTAATACAAGTGTTCAGCCCCAACGACTTGGACATCTATGTGTTTGATCCCACGGTTTGATGGTGTGATCTTTCGTTGGACTGGGAGGAAGCACTATGGGACAAATTCATCATCGGTGCGACAGTCACAAGGTATCACTACGACAGCCACGAAGAGTTGCGCAGCCATCTCAGCGACGTCCTGGACGCCTATAACTTCACTCGTCGGCTCAAGACGCTTAGCGGTCTCACGCATTACGAATACACCTGCAAAATCTGGACTTCACAGCCAGAGCGATTCATCCTAAATCCGATCCACAAGATGCCGGGACCGAACACATAGGACTGACGCTGACTACTCACGCAGCCCGCGTTTTGTACTCATGCTCAGGCCACGCATCATTGCAACCTTTTACGTGGCCACAGACGTGATAGACCCACCTTAACTTGGCGCATTGCGGGCGAAAGAACGGACGCCCTTATCGTCACACACACCCTGCCACGCGGGGCCAATGAAAAGTGCTGCAGCACGAATGGGAGACCGCGTATGGTCAAACTTGATATCATTTCCGATCCGATTTGCCCATGGTGCTATATCGGCAAAACCAATCTGGACAAGGCACTGGAACAGTTCCCGGATCACCCGTTCACCGTCGAATGGCACCCATTCCAACTGAACCCGGACATGCCCGCTGGCGGAATGGACCGGCGTGCCTATCTCGAAGGTAAATTCGGCGGGAAAGAAGGTGCCGTGCAAGCCTATGCGCCCGTGGTCGAACACGCCGAAAAATCCGGCGCGCTGATCAATTTCGACAAGATCGAAAAAACTCCAAACACCATTGACGCGCATCGGCTGATCCATTGGGCCGGGATCGAACATCGGCAAAGCTTTGTCGTTGACCTGCTTTTCAAAGCCTATTTCGTTGACGGGCGCGACATTGGCAGCCACGAAGTACTGGCCGATATCGCCGACACGGCCGAGATGGACGCAGCCATGGTGACAAAACTGCTCGCCTCTGATGCCGATACGGCCGACATTCAGGCCCGCGATGCGCATAGCCGCAAGATGGGGGTGACTTCTGTCCCCACATTTATCGTCGCAAACCAGCATGCGGTGCCCGGCGCGCAACCGCCTGAGACTTGGGTCAAGATCATTGGCGAGATCATGGAACAGCTGGATCAGGCCGAATAATGAACCTAGCGCTGCCATGGCAAATTGACGACTGGCACGGGGTGACGCGCGCGCCGTAAAGGGGCGGCTGCCGCCCTGACCTATCACTGTCTGGATTTGACCATGAAACGTATTTCCCAAACAGAGTTCATCGCCCTGATGGCGATGCTCTCAGCCACCATCGCGTTCTCGATTGATGGCATGCTTCCGGCCCTACCCGAAATCGGGCAAGAACTGACGCCTGAGAACCTCAATCTGGCGCAGCTGATCCTGACCAGTTTTGTGCTGGGCATGGGGCTTGGCACGATGTTCACCGGCCCGCTGTCCGACCGTTATGGGCGCAAACCCATTATTATCGGCGGTACAATCCTATATATCATCGGCTGCATCGCCGCATGGCTGGCGTCGAACATCGAGATCATGCTGGCAGCACGGGTCGTTCAGGGGCTCGGCGCCGCGGCACCACGTGTGGTTGCCATGGCGCTGATCCGCGATCTGTATTCCGGGGCCAATATGGCGCGAATAATGTCCTTCGTCATGGTCGTCTTTTCCATGGTGCCAGCGCTGGCACCTACGCTGGGGCACTATATTATGCTGGGCTTCGGCTGGCGGGCAATCTTTGCGGCCTTCATACTCTTTTCACTAATCGCCATGCTCTGGCTCTGGTGTCGCCAGCCAGAGACACTGGCCCCCGAAAACCGCCGCCCCCTCAGCACCAAGGCCCTTGGCAGCGCCGTGGCAGAGATGTTCGCGCATCCCACCGCGCGCCTGTCGATCCTGATCCAAACGCTGACCTTTGGAATGCTCTTCATCACGCTGTCATCCACCCAGCAGATTTTCGACATCACCTTTGGTCAAGGCGGATACTTTCACCTTTGGTTCGGCGGGATCGCTATTGTCGCGTCATCTGCCAGCCTACTGAACGCGCGGTTAGTGGTACGGGTCGGCATGCGTGCGATCATCAAGGCGATGTACATGGCGCAGATCGTGATCACACTTGTGATGGTCGGGATCACCCTGCTGAATGGCCCCTACTGGCTAGCCTTCGGCATCTATGTTTTCTGGACTGCCTCCAGTTTCTTTCAGGCCGGGCTGACCATCGGCAATCTCAACGCGCTCGCGATGGAAGACATGGGCCATATCGCAGGTCTCGCAGCCTCTGTTATCGCAGCGGTGGCAACGGTAGGCGCTGTGTTCATCGCCGTCCCGGTTGGGTTGATGTTCGATGGCACACCAATCCCGATGGGTATCGGCATGCTGATCTGCGCCAGCCTCGCGCTTTATCTGACAACGCGGATCAAGCGGCCCGGCGAAGCGTGACAATAGGCAGAGGTCCCGGATCGGGTCCGGGACTGCGTTGCACACGGTGGCGGCGCTACGCTCCTACTTTGCTTTCTTCTTTTCCTGTGCCAGCTTGCTTGCCAGATCCCGTGCGATGTTGAACGCGCCTTGGATTTTTTCGCGCTCTTTCTCCCAATCTCGACGGATGACGATCTTATTGTCCTTCACCTTTGCCGTGCCGCGCTGATCATGGATAAACGCCACCAACCCCTCGGGCGAGGCGAATTTGTCATTGTGGAACCGGATCGTGGCGCCCTTGGGCCCCGCATCCAACTGCGAAATCCCGGCGCGTTTGCACATCGCCTTGATCCGCACCACCAGCATCAGGGTGTTCACCTCTTTCGGTAGCGTCCCGAACCGGTCGATCAGTTCCGCTGCAAAACCTTCCAGTTCCACCTTGGTGGTCAGCTCTGACAAGCGGCGATAAAGGCCAAGACGCACATCCAGATCGGGCACATAATCTTCGGGGATCAGCACCGGCACGCCCAGATTGATCTGCGGCGCCCATTGGCCATCGTCGATGATACCTTCTGCCGCACCAGACCGGATCGCTGCAATCTGATCTTCCAACATCTGTTGATACAGCTCGTACCCCACTTCGCGCATCTGGCCGGACTGTTCTTCGCCCAACAGGTTGCCCGCACCGCGAATATCAAGGTCTTGGCTGGCCAGGGTGAACCCAGCCCCAAGACTATCAATCGACCCCAGCACCCGCAGGCGTTTTTGCGCGGTATCCGTCAGTTTCTGGCGCGGTTTTGTCGTCAGATAAGCATAGGCGCGGGTCTTGGACCGGCCTACGCGGCCCCTGATCTGATAGAGCTGCGACAGGCCGAACATATCGGAACGCCAGACAATCATTGTATTGGCGGTTGGGATATCCAGACCGCTTTCCACAATCGTCGTGGCCAGCAAGACATCATATTTTCCGTCGTAAAACGCGTTCATCCGGTCGTCGAGCTCACCCGCCGCCATTTGGCCTGTGGCGCTGATATAGCTGACTTCGGGCACTTCGCGTTTTAGCCAGTCTTCCATCTCGGCCATATCCGAAATGCGCGGCACGACCACGAAACTCTGCCCGCCGCGGTAATGCTCACGCAACAACGCCTCGCGCACGGTGATCGTGTCGAATTCGCTGACATAGGTGCGGATCGCCAGTCGGTCGATGGGCGGTGTGCCGATGATCGACAGGTCGCGGACGCCCGATAGCGACAATTGTAGCGTACGCGGGATCGGTGTGGCAGTCAGGGTCAGCACATGCACATCGGTGCGCAACTGCTTAAGCCGCTCTTTATGCTGTACCCCGAATTTCTGTTCTTCATCAATGACTAGTAGGCCAAGGTTCTTGAACTTCACGCCCTTCGCCAACAACGCATGGGTGCCCACCACGATATCAACCGTACCTTTGCTGATCCCATCACGTGTCAACGCAGCATCCTTGGCGGACACGAACCGCGACAAAGGCCGGACATTGACGGGAAAGCCCCGGAAACGCTCTGCAAAGCTTTGATAGTGCTGGCGCGCCAACAGCGTGGTCGGTGCGATAATCGCCACCTGAACGCCTGATAGCGCCGCGACAAAGGCCGCGCGGATCGCCACCTCGGTCTTACCAAAGCCCACATCGCCGCAGATCAGCCGATCCATCGGACGACCGCTGCCCAGATCCTCTAGTACATCGGCAATCGCCGCCAGCTGATCATCCGTTTCCGCGTAAGGAAAGCGCGCTAAGAATTGATCCCACATACCATCCGGTGGGTCCAGCGCGGGCGCTGTGCGCAGCTCGCGCTCTGCTGCAACACGGATCAGCCGTTCGGCGATCTGGCGGATACGCTCTTTCAGCTTGGCTTTCTTCGCTTGCCACGCGCCACCGCCCAATTTGTCCAACAGGCCCGTTTCGTGGCCGTATTTCGACAGCAGCTCGATATTCTCGACTGGCAGATAAAGCTTTGAATCCTCAGCATACTCCAGCAGCAAACATTCATGGGCCGCACCCAATGCGGTCACCACCTCCATCCCGACAAAACGACCGACACCGTGATCCACATGGACTACCAAATCACCGGGTGCCAAACTGTTGGCTTCGCTCAGGAAATTCTCGGCCCGGCGTTTACGCTTGGTCTGGCGGATCAACCGGTCACCCAGCACATCCTGTTCCGAAATCACGGTCAGACCGGGGGCTTCATATCCGTGGTCCAACGGCCAGACCGCCAGATGCAGCCCCCGTTTGCCGACGCGGCTGAAATCTGTAACAGGGATTGCCTCGGCGATCCCCTCATCTTCGATCAAGCCTTCCAGCCTCTCGCGCGCGCCTTCGGAATAGGACGCGACCACCACCGGCCCAGAGTCCAGCGATGCGCGAATATGATCGGCCAAGGCACCAAAAAGACTTAAGTTTTCCTGCTGCCGCTCCGGTGCAAAATTGCGCCCCGTGCGTCCACCCGCGTCAATCACACCGGGACCAGTGGCCTGTTTGTTTGGCGAGAATTGCAATACGCGCTTATCTGCAACCGCAGCCATCCAAGCCGCATCATCAAGATAGAGCAGCTCTGGCGGCGCAGGCTTATACACGCTATCCATCCGGCCCTTCCGGCTTAACGCGTGCATCCGCGTGCCATATTGGTCCTTGATGCTATCCCAGCGCGCCAGCCGCATTGGCGTCATCTGGTCATCCAGTGTCACTGTCGCGCGGGGTAGGTAATCGAACAGCGTTTCCAAATCGTCCTGAAAGAAGCCCAGCCAATGTTCGACCCCGGCATGTTTGCGGCCTGCCGACACAGCCTCGTAAAGCGGATCATCAGTCCCTGCCGCACCGAATTCGATGCGATAGTTCTGACGAAAACGCGTGATCGCGGCCTCATCCAGAATGACCTCTGACACTGGCGCCAGTTCCACCTCGGTCAACTTCTCTGTGGTCCGCTGCGTTGCGGGATCAAAGCGGCGCGCACCATCCAGCACATCGCCAAACAGATCCAGCCGGACCGGCCCGGACTGCCCCGGCGGATAGATGTCGATGATCCCACCGCGCACAGCATAATCACCCGGTTCCATCACTGTAGGACTTTGGGTAAAACCCATACGCACCAAGAAGTTGCGCAGCGCATCTTCATCCACGCGATTACCTACAATCGCGGTAAACGCAGCCTCGCGCAGCAGACTGCGCCCCGGGACCCGCTGGGTCGCCGCCGCCAAAGATGTCAGCAACACAAAGCGTTCGGGCATCCCGTGGGCCAACGCGGCCAGCGTTGCCATGCGGGATGCTGAAATATCGGCGTTGGGGGACACGCGGTCATAAGGCAGACAATCCCAAGCGGGAAAAGTAAAGACCGGCATATCCGGCGCAAAGAACGCAAGCGCAGCCTGCATCGCGGCCAGACGTTTGTCGTCGCGCGCGACATGTATGACAGGGCCGCCCTTTGCGGTCTCTTTCAGGATCAGCTGCGCATCGAACCCTTCCGGTGCACCACTGACAGTAAAATGTTTGGGATCAGACATGCAGGCTGAACTACCGCGCGGCGCGGACATGTCAACTGCTCAATAGCCGACAGGGACCGACAGGTTGAAATACATACCATACATCGCCGTGAAAAAGATCGCGACGACACCAATGCTCTGGATGATCAGCCGCAGGTGCAGCAGTTCCTTGATCAGAACCTTCCCGGTAGGCTGCTTGAGCTCATATTGGTGGCTTTTTCGCAAGTTCATCACCGCAACGATCGTTACAGGCAACATCAGCAACAGAATGCCCTGCGCCAATTCGCTTCCGTAATAAAACGCCATCATCGCGATACTGCTCAGAATAAAGGCCACAAACGCAGACAACCACAGCCCTGCAATATGGCTCAACTGCATCAGGCGGCGCACATTGATCGCCACAAGCTGGTCCAGATCATGGGCAGCTGCGCCGCCTTCTTTGCGGGCCCGATAGATCATGTCAAACGGAACCCCGATGATCCAGTGGCTAAGCACTGACCATGTTACCCCAACCGCGAGCCAGTACCAAATATTGGAAAAGGTCCGTAAATCGATGACATGAAAAACCGCGTTATTCCAATGCACTGTTTTGAAGACTCATTTTTGTGACTGATGGACGGGACACTAGCGCCGCGATCCGCCCTTGCCCAGACTTGTGAAGCATCTAAATCCATGCAACCAAGCTCGTAAATGCAGAAAGGCTCGGCCATGGACCCGATCATCGCTCCCTTCCCCGCCGCGCGGTTGCGCCGGATGCGCAACTCACCCGCCCTGCGCGCGCTCTCACGGCAGAACACGCTGACGGTCGATGACCTGATCTGGCCGGTTTTTGTCATGGATGGCAAAGATGATGAAACGCCTGTGGCCTCCATGCCCGGTGTCAGCCGCAAGACAGTCGACCGGATCGCGAAAGCGGCCGTCGAGGCACAGTCCCTCGGCATCCCCGCCATCTGCATCTTTCCCTACACCGGTATGGACGCGCGGACCGAAGATTGCGCCATGGCCTGGGACCCGGACAACCTGACCAACCAGGCCATTCGCGCCATCAAGGATGCCGCCCCCGATATCGCCGTGATGACAGATATTGCACTCGACCCTTATAATACCAACGGGCACGACGGCTTTGTTGAAAACGACGAGATCGTGAATGATCGTACGGTCGCGGCACTGGTCAAGATGGCATTGGCGCAGGCCGATGCCGGGGCCGATATCCTTGGTCCGTCAGACATGATGGACGGGCGGATCGGCGCGATCCGCACAGCGCTCGAGGCCGAAGGACACCATAACGTAACAATCCTCAGTTATGCCGCCAAATATGCATCAAGTTTCTACGGTCCCTTCCGCGACGCGGTCGGTGCATCAGCGGCACTGAGCGGGGATAAGAACACCTATCAGATGGACCCCGGCAACAGTGATGAGGCATTGCGCCTCGTGGCCCGTGACCTTGCCGAAGGCGCGGATATGGTCATGGTCAAACCCGGCATGCCTTATCTGGATATCTGTCGACGGGTCAAAGACAGCTTTGGCGTGCCCACTTATGCCTATCAGGTGTCAGGCGAATACGCGATGTTGCAGGCTGCAGCGCAGAACGGCTGGCTGGATGGTGAAAAGGTCATACTGGAAAGTTTGCTCAGCTTCAAACGGGCGGGCTGCGATGGGGTATTGACCTATTTTGCACCGGCGGTGGCGGAGGCGCTGAGGCGCTGATTTTGGTGCGGTGTCGGCAAAATGTCACAACACCGTCAGGCATCTGAAATGCGCGTGCGGTAGCGCAGAAGCCACAGCTCTGTTTCCGCTGATAGATCAACACTCTGGTAACACCTCTGCACTAGGAACCGAACGTCATGTGTTTCTATGCGGAGGGTCAATGTACTTTTTCTCAAAATCCAAAACGGATGAAACCATCCGTGACCCCCTTTTGGAGATGATTGACCGGACGCAAGCTGTCATTCGCTTTACTGTGGATGGCAAGATTATCACCGCGAATGAAAACTTTCTAAAAACGCTCGAATATCGGCTACCTGAAATCGAAGGCAAACATCACAGCATTTTCGTCGATCCCGATTACGCGCGGTCATCAGAATATCGGGATTTCTGGTCAAAACTCGAAAAGGGTGTCACGTTCACCGATCAGTTTCCACGGGTCACCAAATCTGGCAAGATCATCTGGATTCAGGCGACTTATTCAGGCGTATCCGGACCGGATGGCAAGATCGCATCTGTGGTCAAAATCGCGACAAATATCACCAAACGCCGCAGTGCAGTCAGTGAAATTGGCAAGGCGATGGTCTCTCTTAGCAATGGCAATCTGACGCATAAGCTGCATCATTTTGACGTACCGGACCTCGACGAAATTGGCACCACATATAACAAAGCGACGCAGCGGATGGATGAAATCCTGAAAACGGTTGCAGACGTCGCCAACCAAGTGCGCACGATCAGCCAGCAAATGGACAGCGCATCAATTCAGCTATCACAGCGTACGACGTCACAGGCGGCCACATTGGAAGAAACCGCAGCCTCGCTGGAAGAGCTAACCACAACAGTGAAATCTTCAACGGAAAGCGTTCAGGATGCTGAGCAACTGGCCGCCGCGACTGTCGCCAGCGCCCGACAAAGTGAAGAGATCGTAGAGCGGTCAATGAATGCAATGGCCGAAATCAAAACCTCCTCGACCGAAATTTCCAAAATCATCTCGGTGATTGACGACATCGCATTCCAGACGAATTTACTGGCCCTCAATGCCGGGGTCGAGGCCGCCCGCGCAGGCGAAGCCGGGCGCGGCTTCGCGGTCGTCGCGTCAGAGGTACGGGGTCTCGCCCATCGGTCTCAAGAGGCCGCAGGAGAAATCAAATCCCTGATCGGGCGCAGCAGCGATCAGGTCGCGCGTGGTGTCGATCTGGTGAACAGCACCGGAAACGAACTCAAAAATATCATTCAGAGCATCGGCACGATCAGCAGCACGATGAGCAACATCAGCGAAGGCGCCAAAGAGCAATCCATCGCGCTCAACGAAATCAACACTGGCGTCGGACATCTGGATAACGTCACCCAACAAAATGCCGGTATGGTGGACCAGATGGCCCAATCCAACACCAGTTTGCTGACCAATGTCGAAAACCTGATTTCGCAAGTCGTGCAGTTCCAAACCTCCGGAGGCAAACCGGTACAATTCCGCCGTGCGGGATGATTTGGGGCGGTAATCTCTACGAAATTTAGGTCTGCCTGAAAGTATATCCCAAATCCTACCGGCGCGAGCCGGTAGTGGTTTAGTGCAGGCACCGCCTAGAGCGTGTCGCGTGTTTTCAGATTCAGGATTCCCAGATCACGTATGATGTGATTCCCTATGCTTGGCGCAGATA
>NZ_JBJMBF010000026.1:0-36702 GCF_046640325.1 Loktanella agnita
TTTTCTCAGACGAAGAGTGCTACAACTACTTCAAGGCCGCAGGATATGAGGGCCATTGAGTGCAACATGCTCTAGCTTGCGCTAAACCTGAAAGGGATAGATGCCGATGCTTCAGGACAAACCGGATATGGAAGGCGCCCAAAAGGTGCCCGACCTCGACAGGACCCGCTTTTTCGCTGATATCATCGGTGAATTATCCGGTCTGCTTGAAAGCGTGACCGGCCTGAAAGAGGCGGAGGGCTTTATCAGCACAGTTGGCACCAAGCTGGGCCGATCCATATCAGACGGCTATCCGACCGATCCGGCCGCATCCGATCCCGACTTTCTGGCGGGAATTCTGGTTGATCTGAAGGCTAGGATAAATGGTGATTTCAGCATCGTTTCCGCTGATAAAGACAAGATTATCCTGTCCAATACCCGATGCCCCTTTGGCACGCGGGTCAATGGTCGTCGGTCGCTTTGCATGATGACGGCGAATGTCTTTGGCCGCATCGTCGCCGACCGCAACGGATACGCGCATATCGAAATCGAGGAAGCGATCGCCTCCGGTCATGCAGGATGCCGCGTGGTGGTCTCTCTCAACTTAGAAACAGCTCCGCCAGATTCGGGGCTGGAGTTCTTTGAAAGATAGCCGACATGGACAAAAGCCTGCTGCGCACCATGCTGTCTTTCAGTTCAGAAGCCTGCATTGTTCTATCTAGGTCAATGGTCGTGGTGGCCGCAAATAACGCTGCCCAGAAAGAATTTACGTTGCAAAGTGGTGATGATTTGCACGCAAGTTTTGATTTGTCTCAATCGGATGCGGACAGTGTCATCCGCTGCTTTGGCAGCACGTCAAAAACACGGTTTCCGATTGTCGGCGCAAATGGTGAAAATGTCATCGCGACCGGGTGGCGGATTGGCGGCCCGTTTAAGGCTGATCGCCTGATCGCGCTGCGCATGGAACACTCGCTGCGTATCCGGTCTGAATTTGCCGAAATGACCACGGCGCACCGGCGGAGCGTTCAACGTGCAAAACGTGCCCTTGTGCAAAACCAGTCATTGCAGCAGCAGAACTCTTTACTGGCGACACAGGTCGAAACCGATCCGATGACGGGTCTATTGAACGGTCCGGCGTTACGGACCCGGATGGAAAAGGCAATCAAGAGCGATTTACCCTTTGCATTGATCTATCTGGATATGAACGGGCTGAAGGCGGTGAACGACACGCTGGGTCACAGCGCAGGGGATTCTGCAATCATGATGCTGGCAGACGCATTGCGCAGCAACATTCGCAAAATGGATGCTGCCGCACGGCTGGGCGGGGATGAATTTGCCATGATCGCCTATGGCATCACGTCAGAGGATGATCTACTTGCTATGGGACAGAATATCGCGCGGGCATTGTCAGGCAATCGGATCAGATCGAGCGATGGCACAGATCTGACGCTTAGCGCAGCCATGGGTGCCGCGCGCTGGCCCGCCGACGGAACATCCATCACGACAATAGAAAAGCTGGCCGATTTTGCGATGTATGCCAGCAAGCGATCCGGCCGCCAGATTGTAATTGCGAATCAGATCGTCGACGGAGCAGAGCTGCGTGGCCCGCCCCGTCAACAGGCATGACCACGTCGGAAAACTTGCGCGCAGGGCAGAACTGTTCAGCCCTGGCAACTGGTGGGTGAGATTCAAGGTGAACCGGTCTGACTAAGAAGTCCAGATTTTACAGATGTAGTTGTAAGATGTTTGAGCTTCGGGCGTTTTGAGGCAACGCGCATGATTGCAGGTATCCAACACGTCGCCGAGATGGCGACGTGAGTCCCAAGCTCTCTCCGGCTTGGCGCGGAGCCTTTGGGGTTAAATCTGTGACGTCAAACGGCCATTTTATCTATCGTTAATCTATGGTTCGTCCTGTTTGTGAGGATGGATCATGTCAGCCCCTTTGCCATCTGCGCTGCGTGTGCGGTTTCAGAAATATTTTGAAGAAGGGTTTAGTGGGTACGCGGCGGCATTGCGCCTGAAGCTTTCGCCTGCCACCGGGGCGCGTTGGGGACTTGCGATCCGGCGCACCGGGCAGGCAAAGGCCGCGTCACAGGGTCGGCCTTGCGGTAAGGGCAAGCGCGATCCTCGCCAAGTTTATCGGTCAAGATGGCGACATGATCATGCCCGAAATGGCCGGTGCGCTGGCGGAGGCGACCGGCGTTCAGATGCAGTCCGATGCGATTGTGCGGTTTCGGCGCAAGCTGGGCTTAACTTAAAAAAAAAGACGTTGGTCGCGATTGAGCGAAGCCGGGCACCGGTCAGAAAGCAGCGCTATGATTGGTTTTCCACTGTCTGCCAGCAGTCTCATCCCGAACGGATCGCGTTGCCTTCGTTGACGAAATGTCTGTCAAAATCAACCTGACCCGCCAACGAGGCTGGTCAAAAATAAGGCGCGCTTCTTTCTCGCGCTCACCTTTTGAGCCCATCCGACAAAAATCGTTCTCGACCGCAAGCCTCCCGATCTTGGTATGCAGATCTCTAATCGCAGCTTAGGTCGGGCCGCCCTGTTTACCATCAGAAAACAAATAGGCCATCGCGTTAATGGCCTGCCGATTCAATATGCTGACCTAATTTGTGTGCAACTGATGCTGCGCTGCGATCTCTTTCACAGTCTTATCACCACGCAGCGTTTCCAACGCCACCATGGCCTTAAGCTGGTCTGTAAAATTCCGGCGCGACACCACTCTCTCATCCCTTCAAAAGGTTGGGCTACACCTGAGCCCACTGTCCAGATTCTTGGGACCAATTCAGATAAGATGGAGCGTTCAAAAGCTACATTTTAATCTTTTAAAGATGTTCCAACGCGTGCGTGGGGAAGTCAGTCTTTGTTCTTGAACGCCCCGTTTGGTCAACGTACGATAAACTCCGCGTGCAATGCGCCACTCGCCTTGATGCTTTTGAGGATGTCAATCATATCGCGCGGCGCAACACCAAGCGCATTCAGGCCAGCGACCACTTCGCTAAGCGATGTACCCTCACGAATTTCCGCAAGACCTATTCCCGGTTCTTCCACAATCTCGGCATTTGTGCGCGGCACGATCACGGTTTCACCGCTTGCGAACGGATTAGGCTGAGCCACAAGTGGTGTTTCCTCGATCCGGAGTGTTAAATTGCCCTGACTCACCGCGACCCGGCTGATGCGCACATCCTCCCCCATAACAATTGTGCCCGACCGCTGATCGACGACGACGCGTGCCCGCCTCTCTGGCTCGACAAGAATATTTTCGATCCGCCCTAACGCATGAGCCGGCGACGGCATGCGTGTGGCCGCGATATTCAGCTCGACCGTTCCTGCATCCAGCATCACCGCAACAGGGCGACCGAAATTGCCATTGATCGCCTGCTCAATTCGTCCGGCCGTCGTGAAGTCTGGCGTTCGGAGCGCCAAACGCAGACTGGTCATCCCGCGAAAATCAAACGCTACTTCGCGTTCGATGATTGCACCGGATGGGATTACGCCCGCAGTCGGCACGCCTTGCACAACAGTCGCGGCATCACCTTGTGCGGAGGCCCCGCCCGCGATGATCGTGCCTTGCGCCACCGCATAAATATCACCATCAGCAGCGTTGAGAGGCGTCATAATGAGAGTGCCACCGAGTAGACTGCTGGCGTCACCAATAGCAGACACCGTCACGTCAAGCGGGCTACCGGCACGCGCAAAAGGCGGCAGGCTGGCTGTGACCAGCACCGCGGCCACATTCCGCGGCCGGAACTGTTCACCCGTGACGTTAACGCCAAGCCGTTCAAGGATATTACTCAGTATTTCTTCGGTAAACGGTGAATTTCGCAACCCGTCGCCCGTCCCGTTCAGGCCGACAACCAGGCCATATCCAACCAAATCGTTAGAACGGACACCGTCAAACTCGACGAGATCTTTTAAGCGGATTGGGCTGCTCTGCGCCATCAGCGGGGCGAAGAGCACGACACAAAGAAAAAGCGCTTTCAATGCCTGCATCAGAGATACGACAAAAGGCTAAGACGTGACATGCGGGCTGTGACACTGTAGTGTGTTTCCAGCTGTAACTGCACGCTTTGTAGTTTTGAAGCCGTCTCGAACGGATCCGCCGCGATCAGGTTATTGCGCGACATTTCAAGCATAGTGCGTTGGGCTGCCAATTCTGTTGCAGCCTGATCAACCCCCGCCGCAGCGAATCCGACCCGGGTCTGCACACCGATCAGCCCACCACCCGAAGCAACCATACGCGTCCCACCTTCACGCAGCATCTCAATCTGCGTGTTAACGTTCAGTCCCGGAACTTCGCTTGCCAGTGCTGCAAAGGCTGTCGCCTTCAAAACATCGCGGATTGCGGGGTCATCCGCGCGTGCATCAATCGTAAAAGATTTGTTTTCGGACACCCGTTTGCGCGGTATCGGGCCGGTATCGCCCTGATATCCTATCGTTGCAAACCCACCGGCCGGATCGTCAAACCATGCATCGATGGCCGTTGTCACGTCGGCCAATGTCGTGGCGCCGCCGATTGCCCCCAAAAGGTCTGCCAACATCGTATCTGCATCGGCCAGCGGCGTCGTGAATACTTCGGTGCCTGCGAAAAGCGATCGGTCCGCTAGCCTTGTATTCAGGGCGTTGACCATCGTTTCAAAACTACCGCGCGCGCTGGCAGAGGCCTCTTCAATTTGCCCACCATTACGGGCGAAACTATCAAGAACAAGCTGCGCGCCCATTTCTGATCGTACCGTATCAATTTCAGACAACACGAGCTGCATGCCCGTCAATGTCTGCTCTGTTTCGCGCGCCGCCTGCTGGTAACTGGTGATCTGAGACAGGCTGTAATTGATACCCGAGAGTTGCGCGGTCTCGCCGCCCAGATGGCGCGTGATATCCGTCACGACCCCAGAAGACAGGCTTTCCGCGAGCCGGTCCAGCTCTTGCTTGATGGTCCCGCTATTGCGCATTGAGACGAATTGCTGGGCCATATCCCCGACAGACACTACTGGCATATCCTAAATCTCCATCAAGCGTTGCATCATGAAATCAACGGTTTCGACAACTTTGGCATTGGCGGCATAGGCTTGTTCCACCTGCAGAAGAATCTGCAACTCGATATCGGTGTCGACACCATTGCTAAGCTCCGCCTCGCGCAATGTATCCCACCGGGCGGCGGTGAAGCTCAGCTTTTGCTCTGCATTCAACCGTGTATTCCCGACGCTGGCGGTGAAATCCGCGATGCGTCCTGCCGCAGTGCGCGTCGTCATACCGGGCAGGTCAGCGCGTGGTACCTCTAGTGCCATGATCCAGCGATCCAGCTGGGCCGGATCGCCCGGTGCGCCAGCCACCACACTGTTCAATCCGTCACGTAGCAATCGCAGCTCCCCGCCACTGGCAGGATCAATAGCCGGGTTCACATTAATTCGGCCAGCAAGGCCAAGTGTATCTGCCGGGTCGAGCGGGTTGCCCTGATCTGTCAGGAGTCCGAGATCTCCTGCAGTTAGGGTCGGATCATTGGCGGGATCCTGAAACCGGGCGATCAAATCAGCTGCGATATCGTCCAATGCGTTTTGGGTTTCGACCAATGTCTCATCTCGTAAGGCAAAAGCCGCGCCGAGAGAGCCACCGTCGAGTTGACCGATCCCGTTGGTCGCGCTGACTGGCACACCGTCCGCCGTGATGCCGGATAATGTACCACCTGCAAAGGACATGTCTGCGACAATCGTCGGTGTTGGCTCGAACCCGAACTGGATGGCGCGCGATTCAAGCAAGGCCGCACCGCTAGTGGTAAACAGGCTGATCATGCCGCTGTCGCGCTGCATTTCCCGGATCGGAACGATGGCCGCAACCTGATCGACGGCGCGTTGGCGGGCGTCATAAAGTGCTGATGTTTCGGTTCCGGTCGCCTTGAGCCGCATAATATCATTGTTGAGCGCTTCAACCGATTTCAGCGCGGTATTCAGCGTCTCAACGGTGCGGGCGATCGTACCATCCGCCGCCTGCCGCTGCTCCTGAATTGTCTGCGTATTGGATCGCAGCGTGTCCGTGACATCGTGCAACCGCGAAACGACTGTTGTTAGACGTAACTCTGATCCCGGATCGCTGCCAGAGCTGATTAAGGCCTGTTCAAATGCTGCAAGCCGCGCGCTTAGGCCCCTCTCACTATCTGGGCCGCCAAGCGCCAGTTCCAGACGGTTAAGCGCGGCTGCGCCGAACTCTTGACCTTTCAGGCTGGCATCAGCAAGCCGCCTGTCTGATAGAATTGCCGCATCGACATGCCGCTGAATGCCGACCACCTGCACGCCACCACTGGAATTACCGACCTGAGCTGAGGACAATTGCACCGACCGGCGACCATAGCCATCGGTCAGCGCGTTCGACAGATTTGACGACACAATTTCGGCCGTGCGCGATGTCGCGGCCAAACCGGACAAGGCATTGTTCAAGGCGCTGGCGATACTCATGGCTCAGGTACTCCTGCCGATTTACCGTTTAATATTAGTGGTTTCCTGCAGCATCTCGTCGACTGTCTGGATCACCTTGGCGTTAGAGGAATAGGCGCGCTGTGTTTGGATCAGCTGTGTCAATTCGCCTGCAACGTCGGTCGCGGATTCTTCAAGCGCGAAAGCAGCGACGCTGCCGGTCGGCCCGTCCCCCGCATCCCATAGGAAGAAGCTGCCGCTTTCCGGAGAGGTAATATAGGTCTGATTGTTCAAGGCGATCATACCATTGGGGTTGGGCAGATCGACCAGTGGCACCTGAAAGACCACACGTGAAATGCCGGTATCAAACAGCGCGCGGACATAGCCGTTCCCATCCACCTCAATCCCGGCAATATTCCCGACGGGTGAGCCGTCCTTGGTAATCTGGGTTGGGGCAAAGCTGTAAGATAGCTGTGTCATCCCGCTCGAATCGCCGATACTGCCGATGTCGATCTCAATCGGACCCCCGGCGACATTCACCACGAGTTGCCCGGTGGCCGGATCGTAGGCGCCGCCACTAACTGTCGTTACATTGGCAAGGGTCCCGCCACCTGTACGAGCGTCACTGAATTCCAGTACATATTCCCCGATCACAGCCCCGCCAGAGGCGGTATCGCTAAGGACCATTGTCCATTCATTGGAGGACCCGGCGCCTGGCACCGTGGGGCTAAACGTAATATCGATATTTTCCGAGGTGCCTAGATTGTCAATATATTCGACCGACAGCGATTGCGGATCCCCGGTACTGCCTGCGTCAGTCTCTGTTGCGGGTAAGTTCACACCGATTTGCATCTGGGTGGTTGGCTGACCTGAATATTCGTTCACGTTGATCTGCACCGGCTCCAGACCGATCGATGTATCGCGTGAACCAGTTGTCACAGTACCGTCCTGATTGGCCGGCCAGCCCATGAGGTAATAGCCTGACTCTGTTGCCAAGTACCCGTCCGCATTGGTGCGAAATGAACCCGTTGTCATCAACAACATTTGCAGGTCGCCGTTATCAACCTCAACCTCTGAGGCGCGGGCGACGGGAAGGAAACCCCGGCCTTCCACCGCAAGGTCGGTGGCGTTATTCGTCGAGACCAGCGACCCCGCCTGATCAATGATCCGCGTGTTACTGGATCGCACCCCCCCGGCCGAATAGGTGCCGCCGCTGGTGGTCGTGACCAGCGACTGAAAATCCGTCACCGCGCGCTTGTAGCCATAGGTGGCCGAGTTGGCGATATTGTCGGAAATCGTCGCCAGCCGTGACGCATTCGCCGCCAGGCCTGCCACACTCGCGTTGAGGGAAGAGGAAATCGTCATAAGAGAGCCTTTCTGCGTCAGTAAATGACATCTTCCCCCACTGATTAGCGGGACCGGCTTAACGTCACCCTAATGGATAAAATCCAACCGAATTTTCGCTCAGATATCCGACCGCAGCAGCACCACTTCGATCCGATTGTTGCGCGGCGCTGTGCTATCCCGAACCGCAGGCACCCGATCACCTACACCGGTAATCCGGGCGATGCGGCGCGGGTTCAGCCCCCCGTCTTCCATCAAGACACGCATCTGGCCTGCACGGCTAACCGACAGCTCCCACATCGGATTATTCACCTGCAACACCGATTTGGCCTGCAAATGTCCTTTGACCGCAATCGGGTTGCTGACGGCCTGCACCAGACGGCCCAGCATAGCCCCGATTTCGCGGGTGACCGGGTTTGGGGTGCTGTTGTCCGGCTCAAAAAGGGTTGCGCCGGGCAGATCGAAAAGCTCGATCACCAGCCCCTCATCTGTCAGACGGGTGACGATATGGCGCAGCGCCTGTTCCGACAGCATGCTTTCGCCGCCCTGGCCCAGTAAGACGGCCTCTATGTCGCGCAGGGCGGCCACTTGCGCCGCTTCGGCGTCATCACCGGCACCATCATTTTCGCTGCGAGAGGGATTTTGCCCGATAGTGGGCTGATTGATTCCAGTACCGCTTTGCGCCAGCGAATCCTCAGTAAAGATGTTGTCCCCACCAAATGCCCCAGATCCGCCGCCAGACACGCGGTTGATCGGGATCGTGGGCGAGAAATAGTCTGCAATCCCCTTGCGTTGCTGTTCTGTGGTCGCATTCAGCAACCACATCAACATAAAGAACGCCATCATCGCCGTCACGAAATCCGCATAGGCCACCTTCCATGCGCCGCCGTGATGACCATCACCGCCGACCACTTTCTTGCGTTTAATAATCGTTGGCGCGTTGGTTCCTGCGCTCATCTCACCACCTCGTTCTTCACCCAAGACAGTGAATACACGACGGTTTGTGAAAACAGGCTTAAGCGTTCAATTCGATTGAAATGCGGAATTTCTACCCATCAATGTGATCGCGCGCGGGCCGGGACACGCATCTGCATGGCCGGATGCAAGGCCATATATGCCGCAATCTTGGCCTCGATTTGTTCCAGCGCGATTTGTTGTTCGATGCGTGATCGGCTGAGCGCAATAAAGCCAGGACCAAAATCCGCACGGTCTGCATTGCTGCGCAAATCGGCATCCAGCACATGCAAGTCACTGCGAATCTGGGTCAGCTCTGCGATCAAAGCCGGAAGAACGCCGCTTTCAGGCAGGGCGTGCTCTAGCGCAAGTTGCAACTTGTCACGTTGACGCTGCAGATTGCCGCGCAGGTGTTGATCGGTAGCCATGTTGATCCGCGCTGACATAACAACGATTCGATCCACCAGATCAGAGAGAGAAAGGGGAACAAGCACTTCAATCATCGGCATCCTTCCAGACAGCAAACCCACACCACGCAACTCGTGTGAAGACGACCACAATAACAGGTCACATGAACCCCGTAGGCAGCGACCAATTCCGCTTTACCAGAGTGTACATTAACAACAACTTCACGCTCTGGCGACGCAGCGATGCCTTGCCGCGCGGGAATGAAAGAACTCCAGCGCCGCGAGATGAGCAAAGCGCAGGCGCTTTTCAAAGTCAAAAAAGGCACCGTACGGTGCTCAAGTAGTGACTTGATTTCGCGAAGTTTCAATGCTTGCCAGCTTGAAATGACCAGAGCCACGCGGTTGGCCCTTCTGTGTCAGGATGCCGGCGTGCAAAAGCCTGCGTTTAAGGTTTATATGAACAAAACATTGGTGAAAGCACAGCCCATGGCGCATCTGAACATCGCATTCCGGAAACAGGCCCCCCTGCATAGATGATGATCATGATCCCGACCTGGGTCAACGGCACATTAAAACCCGTCGAAAAGCTGGAGGCGCATCAGCGCGGGTTGAAACACAAGGCCATCAGCGTCTTTGTGATGAATCGCGGGCGCGTGCTGATCCAGCAGCGGGCAATGGGTAAATACCATACGCCGGGGCTTTGGGCGAACACCTGTTGCACCCATCCTGAATGGGACGAGGATTCGGCCGATTGCGCGATCCGGCGACTGGACGAAGAGCTGGGGATCACCGGGCTCTACCCGTCCCACCGCGACCAGATCGAATATCGGGCCGATGTTGGCGGCGGGCTGATCGAACATGAAGTGGTCGAGGTATTTACCGCCGAAGCGCCCGATAATCTATCAATCAGCCCAAACCCGGATGAGGTCATGGCGACGGAATGGGTCGATTTTTACGACCTCTGCGCCGATGTCACGCGGCACCCTGCTCGCTATACACCTTGGCTGCGGATCTACCTGCAAGGCCATCAAGCCAGCATTTTCGGCGATCTGCTGCGCAGCTGACAAAGATCGTTCAGCCATAGCTACCCCGTGACAACCGGCCCTGCGCGGTGTTTACAGGACCAGAGCAGACAGGAAGATATGATGGCGCTTTGGGTATTTGGATATGGGTCACTTTTGTGGAACCCCGGCTTTACACCGGTCCGCAAGGTCAAGGCGCGGCTGCCGGACTATCACCGCAGCTTTTGTATGCTTTCGATCCACCACCGGGGGAGCGAGGACGACCCTGGGCTTGTGCTCGCACTTGATACGCAGCCCGGCGGGCAATGCACCGGGGCGGCTTTTCAGGTGGCCGAAAGCGAAGAAGACCGGGTCCTGACCTACCTGCGGGAACGAGAACTGATTTCCTCGGCCTACTACGAGGATCACGTCGACCTGCACACGGATGAGGGCGAAACGATCCGGGCGCTGGCCTACATTATCAACCGGGACCACGTGCAATATTGCCAGTTCGCACTGGAAAAGCAGGCGCAAATGATTGCCAATGCCATCGGCGGGCGGGGGCCGAACACCGAATACCTTTATAACACCGCCGTGCATCTGGCAGAAATGGGCATCCGGGACCCCGATATGGAATGGTTGGTCGAACGGGTGCGTGCCCTGAAAGCAACACGATAGATACCACCGCGATTTTATTTGGGTTTTATTTAAATTGCCCCTATGGTCCGCAGTGGGGCAAGAAAAACAGGTAATAAGGACTCCGATCCGTGTCCGATAAACGGGGACCAAAGGCACAGCCGCAATTTTCACAGCCCATACGACAGATTTTATTCATGCTGATCGTGTTGGGGCTCGTCGGGGCCGGGTTTTACCTGGGCCAGGCGCAGATTATCGCCATCTATAACTCTAACCCTTATCTGAACGGGGTCATTCTGGCCGTCTTCGTGCTGGGGGTTTTGTCCTGCATCAATCAGGTCTTCCTGCTGATGAAGTCGGTCCGCTGGATCGAACGCTTTGCCAATGCAACCGGCGGGCACAGCTACACCGCAGCGCCATCGCTGCTGGCACCGCTGGCCACGCTGCTGCGGTCGCGGGGGGCACGCACGCAGGTTTCGTCCACCTCGGCCCGGTCCATCCTCGATTCCGTCGCACAGCGAATCGACGAAGATCGCGAAATCACCCGCTACATCGGTAACGTTCTGATTTTCCTCGGGCTTTTGGGGACATTCTACGGGCTGGCCACGACCGTGCCAGCGCTTGTTGAAACCATACGTTCGCTGAATACAGGCGACGGGGACAGCGGGGCGGACATCTTTGGACGGTTGCAAGCTGGGCTGGAAAGCCAGCTGGGCGGCATGGGCACAGCTTTTTCCAGCTCGCTCCTTGGGCTGGCCGGGTCGCTGATTGTCGGGCTTCTCGAACTTTTCGCCGGACACGGGCAAAACCGGTTTTACCGCGAACTCGAAGAATGGCTCTCCACCATCACCCGCGTCGGGCTGGAAGGGTCCGAAGACGAAGGCAGCGCCGATATGGGTGTGCTGGGCGCCTTCGTCGACCAACTGGGCGAACTGGTGGACACATTCCACATGATGATGGGCCAGGCCGATGCCGAGCGTGAAAACAATGACAATCGGTTCGCGGCGCTGGCCAGCGCAATCGAACAACTAAGCCATACCGGGCAAGGCAACGGCAATAGCAAGCTGTTGACGCGTATTGCCGAAGGGCAGGACCGGCTGATCGAAAAGCTTAGCGAAGGCGGCACCGACGGGCCCGATGCCGAAAGCCGGATGCGGCTGCGTTCGATCGACGTGCAATTGCTGCGCATTCTCGAAGAACTCTCGGCTGGGCGTCAGGAAAGCACCAGCGAATTGCGCGGCGACATCGCCAATCTGACCCAGACACTGCGCGAGCGGGGGTAACCCATGGCTCTGAGCCGCAGATCGTCCAATCGGTTCCAAAACGCGATCTGGCCCGGCTTTGTGGACGCGATGACCGGGCTTCTGCTTGTGCTGATGTTCGTGTTGACCATCTTCATGGTGCTGCAATTCGTCTTGCGGGAAACGATCACCGGGCAGGAAAGCGAACTTGACCTGCTGGGCAGTGAAATCGCCGCGCTTTCCAGCACGCTGGGGTTGGAACGGGACCGCAACGCAGCCCTGACCGCCGAGGCTGAACAGCAGGCAAGCCGAATCGCCACGCTGATCGCCGAACGAAACGCACAGGATCAGGCTTTGGCACAGGCGCAAAGCGAAATCACCGCATTCGAAACGCAAGTCGCGGGGCTCCTGTCTGACCAGCGTGCCGCGCAGGAAAACATCGCCGGGCTGGAGGCAACACAAGAACAGCTGCTCTCGCAGCAAGAGGCGCTGAACCTCGCCCTCGCCCAAGCCCGTGACGAAATCGACGCAGGCGAAGAAGCCGCCCGGCTCGCAGCCGCACGACGCGAGGCACTTCAGGCGCTTGTCGCCGATCTTGAAACTGAAAATGCGAACCGCGATGAACGGATCAGCGCGCTCGAAGCCGCAGCACTGACCGATGCCGCCGCCGCCGCCGCCCTGCGCGACCGGCTGGCGACTGCGGATAGTGAACTGACAGCGATGACGCTGAACCTCGAACAGCAACGGCGCGAGGCGGAAGAAACGCTCACCCTGCTCGCCGCAGCGCGCGCCGCCCGCGCGCAGCTTGACGTGGAACTCGCCGCGATCCGCGATGCACAGTCAAACGCAGAAGAGGCGCAGCAATCGGCAGAAGCACAAAACGACGCGCTGCAACAGCAGTTGCGCGACGCTCTGGCGGCATTGTCCAAAGCACAAAGCGTCGAGGATCAGCAATCGACCGCAGCCGAACGGCAGGCGGCTCTGCTCGCCCAGGCCAATCAGGCACTGGAAGCGGAAGAGGCGCTATCCGCCGAAAGCCAGCGTCAGGTCGCCTTGCTTAACGAACAGGTAACCGAATTGCGGCGGCAGGTCGGCAACCTGCAATCGCTCTTGAACCTGGCCGAGGATGCGGACCGCGAAGCGCAGGTGCAGATCGAAACCCTTGGCGCGCAGCTGAACACAGCGCTCGCCCGTGTCGCCGCCGAGGAACGACAGCGCCGCACACTGGAAGAGGCAGAGCGCATTCGCTTGGAAGAAGAATCCGTGCGGCTGGCGCAAGAAACAGAACGGCTCGCCGCCGAAGCGCAGGATCTTGCGCGGTTTAAATCCGATTTCTTCGGCCAATTGCGCGCGGTGCTCGAAGGGCAAGATCGTATCCGCATCGAAGGCGACCGCTTTATCTTTGCCTCCGAAGTGCTGTTTGAACCCGGCAGCGCCACACTGTCGCCAGAAGGCGAGGATGAAATCGCCAATATCGCCGGCATCCTGCGCAGCATCGCCAATGATATCCCCCCCGGCATCGACTGGATCATCCGGGTCGATGGGCACACCGACGACACGCCCGTGTCAGGCTTCGGGCGCTATCAAAACAACTGGGAACTCAGCCAGGCCCGCGCGCTGTCCGTGGTGCAATTCATGTCCCAAGACTTGGACATCCCACCCATGCGGCTGGCCGCCAACGGATTCGGAGAATACCAACCCATCAACCCCGCCGACACACCCGCCGCGCGTGCACAAAACCGGCGGATCGAGCTGAAACTGACAGAGCGGTAGATGAGCCTATCAAGCATATTTTGAACCCTTTGGGAGTGAGTTTTAGTTGCGTAATGAAGCCTATAAAATTAGCTATATCATGTGGTTAGTTTTCAGCTTCCAAGTATCAGGATAACTCAATGCTTCAAGATTTCGTCCCCTCAATCTCGCTGTGTGTACTTCTTTGCAGTCAAGCAACAGCTGAATTGGCACCCTCTCCAATGGAAGCTGTTAAACAAGCTGAGCGTTTTACGTCTTCTCTGAGCTGCTATTACGATGACGACACGGCAGCGATGTATCAAACAGTGCCCGTGTCGACCGTGCTTCAAGCCGAACAGGGTGTATTTGATAGCGAGCCCTACAAAGAGGGACGATTTCTGATTTTGGTTGCGGCGGATTTGGGCTGCTTAGGTGGAACAGGAACAGTTTCCTATCTGCCAATCATGGTCGAGAAGGGAATGTCTTCGAGCGCCTACTATGTATTACCCGAATTATCGGCACCTGCGATCCAAATCGAAGGTGTCTATCCGCAGTTTATCCAATCACTGCGAGCATTAGACACTCAACAAATTGAGATAACATGGTTGGAGTATGCGGCGGATGATGCCAACTGCTGTCCTTCAATTACCAACACGGCTATTCTTCAACAGGATGCTGCTGGAAATTGGCGCCCCTGACGAAAGCGTTTCGGGGCAGTCGTCAAACAATCGGCACTACATTTCGCGACTAGTTAACTACAGCACAGAATTCATAAACTGAACACGATCATGATGTAAAAACGAAAAGAACCCGCCACTTTAACAATGAGGGGTTCTTTATTTTCCGTATCGGCAGATCTTTAGTCTGCCGTCAGCAGGGGCGGCTTGTCGCCACCGCCAGTGATTCTGCCCTGCTCTGGCGCTTGATATTTCAGCTCTAGCGCGCCGTTCTTGACACCGACCTTGACGATCCCACCCTTGACAAGTTTGCCGAACAACAGCTCTTCGGCCAGCGGCTTTTTGATGTTTTCCTGGATCACGCGGCCTAGCGGGCGCGCTCCCATTTTCTCATCATAGCCCTTGTCCGCAAGCCACTCTGCAGCAGTCGGGGTCAGTTCGATATGTACGTTCCGGTCAATCAATTGCGCCTCAAGCTGTAGCACGAATTTCTCGACCACTTGCATGATCACAGGTTTCGGCAGCGCGCCAAAGCTGATGATCGCATCCAGGCGGTTGCGGAATTCGGGCGTAAATGTCCGCTCAATGGCTGCCGTATCTTCGCCGGTCCGTGATTCACGACCAAAGCCCATAGCATTTTTCGACATTTCGGCGGCCCCGGCGTTCGAGGTCATGATGATGATCACATTGCGGAAATCAGTGGTCCGGCCATTATGGTCGGTCAGCTTCCCGTGATCCATCACCTGCAACAGGATGTTGTAGACATCCGGATGTGCCTTTTCCATCTCGTCCAGCAACAGCACACAATGTGGGTTCTGGTCGACGCCATCGGTCAGCATGCCGCCCTGATCGAAACCGACATAACCCGGAGGCGCACCAATCAACCGGCTGACCGCGTGTTTTTCCATGTATTCGGACATGTCGAAACGCAGCAGTTCTACACCCAAGGTGCTGGCCAATTGCTTGGCCACCTCAGTTTTACCCACACCGGTCGGACCCGCGAACAGGTAATTACCAATCGGCTTTTCAGGTTCACGTAGCCCAGCACGGGCCAGTTTGATCGCGGATGACAGCGCCTCAATGGCCGTATCTTGACCAAAGACAACGCGTTTCAGCGTTTTCTCCAGATCTTTCAGCACCTCGGCGTCGTCTTTCGACACGTTCTTTGGCGGAATGCGGGCAATCTTGGCGACCACATTCTCGATCTCTTTTGTGCCAATCGTCTTGCGCCGCTTTGATTCGGCCACCAGATGCTGCGCCGCACCGGCCTCGTCGATGACGTCGATCGCCTTGTCTGGCAGCTTACGATCATTGATGTAGCGTGCGGACAGTTCAACCGCCGTCTTGATCGCATCAGCTGTATACTTGATGTGGTGGTGCTCTTCAAAATACGGCTTCAGACCCTGCAGAATTTTGATCGAATCCGGCACAGAGGGTTCAGTCACATCAATTTTCTGGAACCGGCGGCTGAGCGCGCGGTCCTTTTCGAAATGCTGGCGGAATTCTTTGTAAGTCGTCGATCCCATGCAGCGCAGCTTACCGCCCTGCAACGCAGGTTTCAGCAGGTTGGACGCATCCATCGCACCGCCAGATGTAGCACCTGCGCCAATCACCGTATGAATCTCGTCGATGAACAGAACCGCATCGCGATGGTTTTCCATCTCGGTCATTACGGCCTTCAAGCGCTCCTCAAAATCGCCGCGATAGCGGGTCCCAGCCAGCAGCGCACCCATGTCGAGCGAGTAAATCGTGGCCTTGGACAAAACATCAGGCACCTCGCCATTCACGATCTTAAACGCCAGACCTTCGGCAATCGCAGTTTTACCCACGCCCGGATCACCCACCAGCAGCGGGTTATTCTTGCGGCGGCGGCAGAGCACCTGAATGCAGCGTTCCACCTCATGGGCGCGGCCAATCAGCGGATCCACATCGCCCTTTTCGGATTTGGCATTCAGATCAACGCAGTATTTGGCCAGCGCGCTTTCCTTTTCGTCGCCATCAGCCCCGACAGAAACGGTTTCACCCTCTTCGGTCGCGCCGGTGACAGGGCGCTGCTCACCAAAAGCAGGGTCCTTGGCCACGCCATGAGCGATGAAATTCACCGCATCATAGCGGGTCATATCCTGTTCTTGCAGGAAATAAGCGGCATTGCTTTCACGTTCTGCAAAGATCGCAACCAGCACATTGGCGCCGGTCACCTCATTGCGGCCGGAAGATTGCACATGGATTGCAGCGCGCTGAATCACCCGCTGGAATGCGGCAGTCGGCACAGCCTCGGACCCTTCCACATCGGTGATCAGGGTCGACAGATCATCCTCTATGAAATCTTCCAGATCCTTGCGCAATTCGTCCAGACTGACCGAACAGGCACGCATCACGCGGGCCGCATCGGGTTCATCAATCAGCGCCAGCAGCAGATGCTCCAGCGTGGCAAGCTCATGCTTCTTGGCATTGGCAAGGGCCAGGGCCCCGTGAATGGACTGCTCAAGTGTTGTCGAAAATGATGGCACGGCAAGTGCTCCTTCACATCGGGGTCGGCATATAACGCACACGCCAACCGTGGCCTCTTATCCTTAACGTTTGGTTTTAGCCGGGAACGTTCAAGGACTTTTTTGCAATTCTACTTCACAATCTATGTGAAGATCAGAATTTCATCTTCTTTCTGTTACGATGCCGCAGCATCATGTTCAAAATTTGTCTTTGCGCGCCCTGATTTCGGCGAAAACATCCACATCGGCGGAATTCCCCATACCAAGGACTGCTTTGAACGCAGGGTCATCGGCGCGCAAAAACGGGTTCGTGCGCATTTCATCATCAAGTGCGGAAGGCACAGTGGGGCGTCCGGCAGCGCGCGCAGCCTTGATGCCCTCGTAACGAGAGATAAGGTCAGAATTCTCCGGATCAAGGGACAGGGCGAAACGGGCGTTGGCCTCGGTATATTCATGGCCCGAACAGACGATGGTATCAGCGGGCAGGTTGCGCAGCTTTTGCAGGCTTTCCCACATCTGCGCTGGCGAGCCTTCGAACAAGCGGCCGCAGCCCAGCGCCATCAGACTGTCGGCTGTAAAAACCAGTTCTGATTCGGGCATGTGAAACGCGATATGGCCGACCGTATGGCCAGAGACGTCCAGCACATAGGTGTCCACCCCGCAGACCGTAATCGTATCGCCATCCGCCACCTGCACATCCAGATCAGGCAGCCGATGCGCATCACGGGCCGCACCGATCACCCGTGCGCCGTCACGCAGGGCGGCAACACCGTCAATATGGTCAGGATGGTGATGGGTGATCAGAATATCGGTCAGTGTCCACCCCTTAACGCGCAGCGCATCCTGGATCGGCTTCGCCTCTGGCGCGTCGATCAGCGCTGTCTCATCGGTCGCGCGGTTATGAACGAGAAACGCGTAATTGTCCGACAGGCACGGCACGACCACCAGATCAATGGGCGCAAAATCGTTTGGCATGGCAAAACTGCTTTCTCTTGATATGCTTTGACCCATAGCTTTGCCTAAGGAGCGCCAAACCGCAATGCATCTGGACGTGCTTGACCTGCGAAATTTTTACTACCGCAGCGCATTGGGGCGGGCGGCGCAAAAGGTGATCCGGCAGGAACTGGTGACCCTCTGGCCAGAGGCAAAAGGACAAATGGTCGTCGGCTTCGGCTTCGCCGCCCCGCTGCTGCGCCCCTACCTGAAAGAGGCGCGGCGGGTCCTCACCCTGATGCCCGGCCCGCAAGGGGTGATGCCCTGGCCACCCGAAGGCAAGAATGTCAGCGTGCTGTGCGAAGACACGCTCTGGCCGATTGAAACCGGGCATGTGGACAAACTTGTCATGCTGCATGGGTTGGAAACCACCGAACAACCCTCTGCCCTGCTGGACGAGGCATGGCGGGTGCTTGGCCCCGGCGGGCGGGCGGTCTTCATCGTGCCAAACCGGGCCGGGCTTTGGTCGCGCTCGGATGCGACACCGTTTGGCTACGGACGGCCCTATTCGCTCCGACAGCTGGAAATCCAGCTCCGGCGGCATCAATTCTTCCCCGAACAAGCGGTCTCCGCGCTCTACCAGCCGCCCTCGGCCAACCGGGTCTGGCGGAAATCGGCAGGGATGCTGGAAAAAATCGGGCACAAACTACCCTTCGCGGCAGGGGGCATCGTGATCGTCGAAGCCAGCAAACAAACCGCCGCCCCCACGCGGCCCGGACTGGGCGAAGCCGTCAAACGGCCCCTGCGGGCGCTGGAAGAGATTGCAAAACCAATCCCCACGCCTGAAACCGCAAGGGTGCAGCCTTAAGCCAGCGCGAACCTGCTACCGTTCCGCAGCCAGCACCAGCACCCAATAGGTATTCCCGCCTGACCCAGCCTTCGCCAACCCGAAATCCTCATAGCTCGGGTTTTCGTTATTGCGGCGATGACCCTCTGAATTTTGCCATGCTTGCAAGACTGCCGCCTCACTTTGCTGGCCCTTGGCGATATTTTCGCCGAGGGCGCGCCAGTTATAATCCTGCGCGCGAACGCGGTCACTCACACTTGAACCATTGAGACCCGTGTGGCTGAAATAATTATTTTCCAGCATATCATTGGCGTGCAGCTGCGCGGCCCGGTGTAGGCGAACGTCATATGCGACCGGGTTTGCGCCGACATTCGCACGCACGCCGTTCAAGCCAGCCTCAAACGACGGGTCGACCGAAACAAGGGCGACACTACCGGGATTGCTCTCGCCGATACCACCGGGAGCACCATCACCGCCGCCCATGCAGGCGGATAGCAGGGCCACTGCTGTGAAAGAGAACACTTTTTTCAAGACGATCCTCACAAGTTTTGATTATAGAATGACGCATGAACCAAGGTGCGTGCATATAGTGATTGAGCTCGGACATGTGCAGGACGTGTCGATGGCCGTTGGTCCGCCATCGACAGGCACACGGTGCAAAGCTCGCGCAAGCAGATCAGTTCGGGTTGGTCAGCAAAAGCACCCAGCGCTGATCATTACCAGACCCGGCCTTGGCGATCCCGAACTCAACATAGTCCTCGAAGGTCAATTCATCTGACCCACCACCACCAGAACCTGCTGGGCTGCCATTGGCTTCCCACTCGGACAGCACGCCTGCCAAACTATAATTGCCTTGCGCGACCATCTGACCGATATCCTGCCAGCCATAGCCAAGCGAATTCAGTGTGTCGCCCATGTCGCGCTCGGTGCCTGCCAGAAAAATGCTTAGTTCATTGTTGACCAGCATATCATTGGCATGAATTTGCGCCGCCTGCCCTACTCTTTCATCGTAGAATAGCTCGCTCTCGCCCGCATCCATGCGCACACCGTTCAGCAGCGGGTTAAACTCAGCATTCATGCTGGCGCTTGGGCCGCTTGGGGTCAGATCAACTGAGGTTCCGTCACCGCCGCCCATACAGGCCGGAAGGATGAGAAGTGAAAGAATCGTTAGGTGCTTTTTCATGTGTAACTCTCCAGGCCCCCGCCCCTTAGCGCTAGTCGGATCGCGCTGATGGGTTAAGCAAAAAGCCATCGCACGCGCTTGCTGGCGGGAAGCTGCCGAAATGCGGATCAGCGCTGTGCAAGCATCCGCCGCTTCTAACTAAGCGCTTGCCACAATTGCATTAATCTCTATCGCTCTAAGCGCGGGGGCGCAGACGAGTGACAGATACTATGGGCAGATTCCCCGGGCTTTGGTGCAGTGTAGCGTTGATGATTTTCATCGGCACCGCCAGCATCGCCGACGACGCAGCCAGCGCGCTACGGGCACAGGCCGAACAGGCGCTGACCAGCGGCGATGCGGCAGCAGCAGAAACCATCGCGCAGCAGCTTTTGACGACACATCCTGACAGCTACGCCGGGCGCTTTCTGCTTGCGCTAGCGTTATCAGATCAGGGTGATAACAACGGGGCAGCCCGCGCGGCCGCAAGGGCCTATCGGGTGGCACCGACAAAGGCGGACAAGCTGATCAGCGCACGGCTCGCTGGCAACGCACATCTCAAGGCAGAACATTTCGCCCGATCCGAAATCTGGCTGCGGCGCGCCGCCAATCACATCGAAACCGAAGAAGAAGCAAAGCGCGTGGTGCTGGAATTTCACCGCGCGCAACAGGCCAACCCGCTAACGCTGCGATTTGGCGGCTGGGTCACCCCAACCAACAACATCAACGGCGGGGCAGAAAACGCCAACTTCACCTACGAAGGGATACCATGGGACTTCACCCTGCCGGGGTACCGGCGCGCCTTGTCGGGAACCGAATTCGGCGCTGAATCTCAGCTGGGCTACCGGCTGTATGAAACGGACGCGCACCGCACCTCTTTCAACGGATACTTTTTCGGACGCAGCTATCGGTTTTCGGAAGAGGCGCAAGAGCTGGCACCCGAATTCTCTGGGGATGACTTTTCCACCGTGATCGTTGATCTGTCGCTCAGGCACGATCGGCATCTCTTTGATCAGCTTGGGCCGACCAGCGGAGAATACCACCTTGGCAGGGTGTGGTCCGGCGGCGAGCTGTTCTGGGAATACCGGACGCTCGCCCTGCAGCAGGTGTTCCCGCTGTCCGAAGGGGACAGGCTGACATTGCGGGCAGAACGGCGCGATCAAATCTCGCCAAAGGTATTGGTGCCCGAAATCCATTTCGAAAGCTACAGCGCAACCATCAACACGACGCTGCCCAATGATGACGGCCTGCAATTTGGCCTGAACTATGACTACAGCGATGGCGGCTTCGAAAGAGTATATGAGGAATACCGGGGCAACGTAAATTATGCGCCCGACGGGACGCTTTGGAACATGGGTGGCGTCTTCACAATGGAATACGGCTATCGCAGCTATGATGAATATAGCACCACACTGGACGGGCGGCGCGACAGGTTCGGCTCTCTGGGGGCGACGATCGTGTTCAAGGATATCTCCTACTGGGGTTTCTCACCCAGTATTTCGGTCAAAGGCAGGCGCACCGTATCCAGCGCCGAAGAAAACACCTCCAATGTGGTCGAAGGGCGATTCAGTCTGAAATCCACCTTCTGAACCAGCGCTTGCGCGCCGCCCCCGAAACCCCCTATGCACGCGGCATGAGCGCACCGTTAGAGATATTCATGACCGCCACGCCCGGGCTGGAACAGGCCCTGCTGGCCGAAGCGCTGGAAAACGGCTTTGCCGACGCGCAGGCCACGCCGGGCGGGATCACCGTCACAGGCACATGGTCGGATGTCTGGCGCGCCAATCTGGTCATGCGCGGGGCGACACGGGTGCTCGTGCGGCTTGGCAGCTTCATGGCGTTCCACCTTGCGCAGCTGGACAAGCGGGCGCGTAAATTCCCTTGGGCCGACACGCTGCGACCCGATATCCCTCTTCGGGTTGAGGTCAGCACCAACCGCAAATCCAAGATCTACCATGCAGGCGCCGCGACCCAGCGGATCGAAACGGCGCTCATCGCGCAGGGCTACCAGATTACCGAGGACGCCGCACTGGTGATCAAGGCCCGGATCGACGACAACCGGGTGACCATCAGCATCGACAGCTCTGGCGAAAGCCTGCACAAACGCGGACATAAAGAGGCGGTGGGCAAGGCCCCGATGCGCGAAACGCTCGCCAGCCTTTTCCTGCGCGAATGCGGCTACACTGGCACGGAACCCGTAATGGACCCGATGTGCGGCTCTGGCACCTTTGTGATCGAAGCGGCCGAGATCGCCGCCGGTCTGCACCCCGGACGCAGCCGCAATTTCGCCTTTATGGAATTGGCAAGCTTTGATGCAACAGCCTGGCAAGACCTGCATAAGACGGGTGATATCAGCCAGCCGACCCCCCCGCGATTTTACGGCTCTGACCGGGATGCCGGGGCGATCCGTATGGCCACGGCCAATGCAGATCGGGCCGGTCTCGGCGATGCGATTAGCTTTCAAAACAGCAACGCCAGTGACATCCAGCGCCCCGATGGCCCGCCCGGTCTGGTGATCTGCAACCCGCCCTATGGCGCACGGATCGGCAATCAAAAGCTGCTCTACAGCGTCTACGCCGGATTGGGTGCCGCGCTGAAAGACCGTTTCGCTGGCTGGCGGGTGGGCATCATCACCAATGACGCCGGATTGGCCAAGGCCAGTGGGCTGCCCTTCAAGCCCAAAGGGGCACCAATCCCCCATGGCGGGCTGAAGGTATGGCTGTTCCAAACAGACGCGCTATAGCGACCCCGGTCGGTTCAGAGGTCCCGGATCAAGTCCGGGACGACGTTGCGCGATGACACAACCTCCGCTTTGGATGCTGGTGCGGGCGCAGGCTCAAGACCCTCAACAGCTTCACTCCCTACGCATACATATGCAAAACCTGAACTTCAGAGCCAGACATTGTTACCGTACAGCGCATCATACCTCGCTTCGTGACATGCATCTCAAAATCATCTGGTGTGCAAAACTTGGTTAACACCCGTTAACCGTGCCCCCCGTTCGATGCATTAATCACGCCCACCACCGGTGAAAGTCCGATGATATTCCGACGTATTTCCGACCCGATCTCGACCGTCCATTCCCCCATAAAATAGGGCATTAACCTTCGATTCGCCTGAACGCAGACAGACCACCGCACGGCGGGGGTCGCGCAACGCCCCGCTGACGCATCGTTCCGGTTGGCAAATGCATGATCCGGCTGCTATCTGAGCCGCAGCCAAAAAGGGGACCGATCATGAGTGCCACCGCCAAAAAACGCGCCCTGTTGCCGGACGATATCCGCGCCGCCAAGGGGGGCACACCGCTCGTCAGCCTGACCGCCTATACCACTCCCATGGCGCAGATGATGGATGCGCATTGCGATTTTGTGCTGGTGGGCGACAGCGTTGGTATGGTCCTGCACGGGCTGCCCTCAACGCTTGGCGTGACGATGGAGATGATGATCCTGCATGGGCAGGCGGTGGCGCGGGGGCTGTCCTCTGCGATGATGGTGATCGACATGCCATTTGGGTCTTATGAGGAAAGCCCGCAACAGGCGTTCCGCAACGCCGCGCGGCTGATGGCAGAGACGGGTGCCGGGGCTGTCAAGCTCGAAGGTGGTACGCAAATGGCTGAAACCATTGCATTTTTGACGGAACGCGGCATTCCTGTGATGGCGCATATCGGGCTGACCCCGCAGTCGATTAACACGCTTGGCGGCTACAAGGTGCAGGGGCGCGGTGCGGCGCGCGATGCGGCATTGGCCGACGCGGATGCCGTGGCCAATGCTGGCGCTTTCGCGGTGGTGCTGGAAAAAATCCCCGCCAGTCTCGCCGATGACATCACCGCCCGCTTGGCCATCCCCACAATCGGGATCGGGGCCAGTGCAGGCTGCGACGGGCAAATCCTTGTGGTCGATGACATGCTGGGGCTCTTCACCGCGTTCAAAGCGAAATTTGTCAAACGTTACGCACATTTGGGCGATGACGGCGAGGCAGCGATTGCCGCCTACGCAGCAGACGTGCGGGCGCGCCAATTCCCCGCAAGCGAACATATTTTCGGTGACGAGGCCCCTACGTGATCGCCCCGATAGAGCGCCGCCTGTCGGGACTGCGCGCGCAGACGGCAGCGTGGCGTAAAGCGGGCGAAAGCATCGGCGTCGTGCCCACGATGGGCGCGCTGCATCAGGGGCATCTGTCGCTCGCCCGCGCCGCGCGGGAGCGTTGCGACCGGGTGATTGTCACAATCTTTGTGAATCCCAAACAGTTCAACAACCCCGACGATCTGGACAGCTACCCCCGGACCGAAGGGGACGACGCGAAAAAGCTGGAAAGCATCGGCGTCGATCTGATCTATGTACCTGATCCGGAACAGATATATCCCAACGGCTTTGCCACCACGGTCAGCGTTTCAGGGCTGACCGATATGCTCTGCGGAGCCGACCGCGCCGGGCATTTTGACGGGGTAGCGACGGTTGTGACTAAACTCTTTTTGCAAACGCAGGCGGATTTCGCCTTTTTTGGCGAAAAGGATTATCAGCAATTGCAGGTGGTCCGCCAACTGGCCCGCGATCTGGATATCCCGATTGAGGTCATCGGCTGCCCGACCATTAGGGAAGAGGACGGGCTGGCGATGTCATCGCGTAATCTGCTGCTGTCGGATCGGTCGCGGATCAAAGCGCCGGTGCTGGCGGAGGTCATGGAAGACATGCGCGACCAGTTACAAAAAGGGGAGGGCATGCAGCAAATCACAGAACCGGCCAAGGCGCGGCTACTGGCCGCTGGATTCACGCAGGTAGACTATCTGGAACTGCGTGATGGGCAGAATTTATCTCTTTTGGATCAGTCCCTTCCGGGTGCGCGACTGTTCGCAGCAGCGTGGCTCGCTGGGGTCAGGTTGATCGATAATATTGCGGTATGAGCGGTGGGTGATTTCATTGTTCCTGCCCCCCAAGTATTGACGCCAACGCCCCCGCCATGACCGTGGCGCTGTCGATCATATCTTCTACGCCGACATATTCATCCGGCTTATGCGCCAGTTCTAAAATCCCCGGCCCATAAGCGATGCAGTTTTTCAGCTTGCCGATCCGATCGATATGTTTTTGGTCGTAGGTCCCGGGTGACGCCACGAATTCTGCTGGCTTCCCAAGCACTTCTGCAATTTGCGCCGCAACAACCTGCACCACGGGCGAATCCCGGTCAGTCATACTCGGCAGCACGACATTAATTTCGCGCAGGTCATAGTCAAACTTGTTGCGCCGTGTCTTCAGGTCTTCCAGCAGGGCGGTCACCTCGCCCCGCACATCGTCGATATTTTCTTCTGCCAGAAAACGGCGGTCGATCGTGATCCGGCAACTGTCGGGCACGCAATGAGCGGGCAGGCCGGTATAATCGGCGGGCTGTTCCGGTTGGCCGCCATGGATCGCATTGATGTTCATGGTGGAAGAGCGCGCGCCTTCGGGTACGACAGGCATATCGGTGGTGCGGGCCGCCATGGCGGGGTAGAGTTTGTCTTCGAACGCAGTCAGTACCGCGCCCATATGCCGTACCGCACAGTCGCCCAGAAACGGCATAGAGCCATGGGCGATCTCTCCGAATGTTTCAATCTCGGCCCACCAGCCGCCCCGGTGACCCAGGCACACGCGGTCTTTGTTCAACGGTTCGGGGATGATCACATGCTGCACGCGGGCGGGGTCAAAATAGCCCTTTTCGGCCAGATAGGCGACACCGCCGTACCCGCCAGATTCTTCATCTGCTGTGCCGGAAATTTCAATCGCGCCTGCGAAATCTGGATGCGTTGCGATAAATGCCTCTGCCGCGATAATCGACGCCGCCAGCCCGCCTTTCATGTCACAGGCGCCACGCCCGTAGATTTTGCCGTCAATCAGCGCGCCGCCAAACGGGTCCTGTGTCCAGCCGTTACCCACCGCGACCACGTCGATATGGCTATTGAAGTGCACGCAATCGCCCGTCTGGCCGCCGTCGCGCCGGGCGACGATGTTCCAGCGCGGATAGCGATCGCTGTCGCCGGGGGCACCATGGGCGCGGATCAGCTCTGTCTGGAAACCTGACCCACGCAGACGGTGGTCCAGATACGCGCAAATCTCGCGGTAGTTATCACCGGGTGGGTTCAGCGTCGGGATGCGGATAAGATCCTGGGTCAATGCAACCAGATCGTCGCGCCGGTCGGTGATGGCTTGCGTCAGTATGTCAGAGGTCATGGCGCAACTATTGGCCAAAAGCGCTGCGGCAGCAATGCAACCTTTAATCTGTTTTTGGGGCGTCTTTGCGTTTCGTCTATAAAAGCGGCTGCGCCCCAACTAAAACGTCAGGACGCGCAGCAAAGTATGGATCATTCGTGGCACCAACATCCGAAAAAATCGCCGTACTTATCCCGTGTTATAACGAGGAAAAGCCAATTGGCCTTGTGGTAACCGCGTTCAAAGAGGCGCTGCCGGGGGCCGCGATCTATGTTTATGACAATAATTCCAGCGATGAGACCGTTAGTGTCGCACGAGATGCTGGCGCGATTGTCCGCAGCGAACCGCAGCAAGGCAAAGGCAATGTGGTGCGCCGCATGTTTGCGGATGTCGATGCTGACATCTATGTGCTGGTTGATGGCGACAATACCTATGAGGCAGATGCGGTCCCCCGCATGATCGCCATGCTCAAAGAGCAGTCGCTCGATATGGTCAGCGGCTGCCGCATCACCGAAATTCAGGAAGCCTATCGTCCGGGCCACCGGTTCGGAAATGCCATGCTGACCGGGCTTGTGGCCACCATTTTTGGCCGCCGCACCAAGGACATGCTGACCGGCTACCGCGTCTTTTCGCGCCGCTTCGTCAAGAGCTTCCCGGCGCTTTCGCATGGGTTCGAGATCGAGACAGAACTGACAGTGCACGCGCTGGAGCTTCGGATGCCGATTGCCGATTGCGATACCGCTTATATCGACAGGTTGCCCGGCTCTGACAGCAAGCTGAACACGATCCGGGACGGTGTGCGTATTCTGCGCGTGATTGTCACGCTGGTAAAAGAAGAGCGACCACTGCATTTCTTTGGCGGTATTGGGCTTTTGTTTGCCTTTGTCGCGATGATCCTCGGCTATCCAGTGGTCGCCGAATTCATGATGACCGGGCTTGTCCCGCGCATCCCGACGGCGGTTCTGGCATCATCGCTAATGATTGTGGGCACCCTGTCTTTGATGGCAGGGTTTATTCTGGATACGGTCACGCGCGGCCGGCGCGAGATGAAGCGGCTGGCCTATCTGGGATACCGCGCACCCGGCGCTGACTGACCGATGTTGCCGCAACTTCTGCGTTTTGGTGTTGTGGGCGGTGTGGGGTTTATCGTCGACGCCGGGATGATTTGGCTGCTTTTAACGCAAGGGCTGAACCCCTTCGTTGCGCGCGCGCTGTCATTTCCAGCAGCCGTGCTGGTGACATGGGCATTGAACCGTAGCTGGACCTTTGCCACCGGGCGGACGCCCGGCCGGATCCGTGAATTGCGCAGCTATGTTGCCGTGCAACTGACCGGTGCCGCCGTAAACTATTCCGCCTATTCACTGGTTGTTGGCATCTTCGGGGCGGCCCCCATCGTGATCTTTGGCGGTGTTGTACTTGGTTCTTTTATTGGCCTTTTCGTCAACTTCTGGGGGGCGCGGCGGTTCGTTTTCATTGGAGAACCTCCAAAATCAAGCGGGCCGTTGTGACCTCTTGCGGCGAAATTGAGGTAAACCCATGTGGCTGCCCTGCAACGTCGGTGGGTCATGGGGTGACCACACATGCTATGACGTGTTTTGCACGCCCTGGCTGTGATATCGGCGCTTTGAAACACTCGTGACAGATTGACAGCTATGCAAGACAGATTTCAGCGTATTCACTATCACCCGAAACTGTTTGCTATAGTTCTGGGGCTTGCGATTGCGATCAGCCTTGCAATTGCAGCCCTTGCATTCCCGCATATGGTCGAAAGCTTTGCGAATGCCGACAATGACGACATTATGCGGCTTATGTCCGTGCGCCAGTGGTTAGCGGGCCAGAGCTGGTTCGACATGGTACAATACCGGATCGTACCGCCCGAGGGCATTTTTATACATTGGTCCCGCTATGTCGATGCGGGGATTGCGGCGATCCTCGTGCCGCTGTCGTTCATATTTGAAACGGAAACGGCCGAGATGCTGGCTGTGGTGATCTGGCCGACGCTGTTGAAAATCGCACTTGTCGTGCTGGTTGGCTTTGCAACCCGGCGCTTGTTCGATGCGCGGGTGGCCTGCATTGCTGTTATTTTCACAATGATCTGGGTGGTAACGTCGAGCTTTTATTTCCGTCCCGGTCGGATCGACCATCACAATGTGCAGATCCTGATGATGTTCGTGCTGACGTTCGCTGCACTGTGGCCATCGCGACCCATCGCTGGCGGCGTAGTGGCTGGTGTCGCGGCTGCATTTTCTATGGCTGTTGGCTTGGAAAGCCTGCCTTTTGTCATCGGTGTCAGCCTGCTTTTGGCGCTGCGGGCCATATTTGACTGGACTCACATCGCGCGTGCCAGATTCTTGGGTTTCTGCGCGGCTGTTTCGCTGGCCAGCGTTATTTTCTGGCTTGGTCAGACCGCGCCTGCTGACTGGCTGTTGATCCAATGTGATCGCCTCTCGCTGCCAGTCTTTGCGCTTCTGGGTATCGGCGTTGTGGCGGGCAGTTTGCCCTTGTTTGTCGTCAGGTCGCCGGTACTTCGCCTGTTTGGTACAGTCCTATTGGTGATTATCGGCTTTGTGCTGTGCTGGCCGGTGCTTGGCACATGCGCCGCCGGGCCGTATGCCTTGCTTTCACCTGAGTTGCAGGCCTACATTCATGGCAGCATTCAAGAAGCCCGCCCCATTCATGAAGTCGCACCAACCCAGCCGGGTGTCGTCAATGCGATGATGACCCCGTTGCTGAGCGGGACAGCATTTGCTCTGTATTTCTGGATGCGTGGCCGTGACGCGGCAGACCGTAATGCCACAACGCATGATATTCTCGGCCAGTGCCTGATCCTGGGCCTGATTGGTATTACAGCGTCCTTTTCGCAGCTGCGTTTGGTGCTGATGGCAGCACCCGTGCTGCCTGTTCTCGTGGGCTACGCGCTCAGCCGCTTTGTCATTGACTATGCAGAAACGCGAAATTCCACTTCGGCCCTTGGTTTTCTTGTGGCGCTGACGCTGATGATGACCCCGGTAGCATTCAATGCGCCGTTGGCTCAGGTCATGCCGGAAAGCGAAACAGCGCGCCGTGCGCAGGATGCCGATTGTCGCGCGGGCGAAGAGCTCACAAAGCTGAACGGTATTTCACCGGGTCGGGTGCTGTCTTCTATCAACTTGGGTGCTTCGCTGATCTGGCTGACACATCATGACGCTTATGCGGCTCCCTACCATCGTAGCCCGGCAGCTTTTTATAACGGGGGGCTTGGTTTCCAACTAGCTGAGGCCGCATTCAAGCAGCATGTCGCATCAATTGGTGCCACGCATGTGCTTGTCTGTGCTGGCACCTCCTACGGTGATAGCAGCTATCCCACAGCGCTTGCTACTGGCGATGCACAGAGCGATTGGCTCCGCCCTGTGCCAGTCGATAGCGAGGCCTTGATACTGTACGAGGTCCTGCCGGAAGAGCTGAGCGTGGACTAAGGGCCTGGGTTCACCTTCCACCGCCGCTCACATTCCTGTCAGCCTGATTGCGCGAACACATCGCTTGCGCCACAAGGTTGCGACACAGTGGAAATTGTTCATGCTTGACCGCCTTGCCCGCCAGTTGATCGACCCACCCTTGAACCAGCTCGGTCAGGAGCTGGCAGCGCGTGGGTTTTCGGCAAATGGGGTGACCTTGATTGGGGGCGCGCTGGGGCTGTTTGCAGCGCTGCTGATTGCGCTGGGTCTGCCGGGGCTTGCATTGTTGCCCCTGTTGGCCAGTCGCTTGGCAGACGGGCTGGACGGGGCTATCGCGCGGGCCACGCAAAAGACAGATTTCGGCGGATATCTGGATATCGCGATTGATTTCCTGTTTTACGGTGCGGTCCCGATGGCGTTCGTGCTACATGCGCCCGCCCAGAACGGCGCTGCCGGGGCATTCCTACTGGCATCCTTTTACTTCAATGGCACCAGTTTTTTGGGATACGCCATTCTGGCCGAAAAACATGGGCATGAGACCACCGCGCAGGGGCAGAAATCGCTCTATTATTCCAACGGAATACTGGAGGGGACGGAAACCATCGTGTTCTTCGTGTTGCTGTGCCTGTTGCCGCAGTATTTCGCCCCTCTGGCTTGGGTGTTTGGTGGGCTTTGCTTTGCCACCGCCATCCTGCGAATCTATGCCGCCAAACAAATCTATAGCTCATAAAGGACCCTGTTCATGAAACATCTTGCCCTTCTGGCCGCACTTGCTGCGCCGCTTCCTGCTCTTGCCGATGCGGATCCCGCCAATTGGGATGCTGTCGTGGCCGAGGCGCAGGGCCAGACCGTTTATTGGAATGCATGGGGCGGGTCGACGACAACAAATGACTTTATTGCATGGGTCGGTGATCGGGTGGCCGCAGAGTATGGGGTGACGCTTGAGCATGTAAAGCTGACCGATACGGCGGATGCGGTGACCCGTGTTCTGTCCGAAAAGGAAGCGGGCGAGGATGATGACGGTGCCATTGACATGATTTGGATCAATGGCACAAATTTCGCGGCGATGAAGGCAGCTGGCCTGCTGTATGGTCCCTACGCCGAACAGCTGCCCAATTGGGCCTATGTCGATGTGGAAGGCAAGACCGTCCAGACCGATTTCACGCTACCGACCGAAGGGTATGAAAGCCCTTGGGCGATGGCGCAGGTTGTATTCATCCATGACACCGCCGATCTGGCCGAACCGCTGGGCGATATGCATGCTATTCTGGAATGGTCCACGGCCAACCCCGGTCGCTTTACCTATCCGCAGCCGCCGGATTTCCTTGGCACGACTTTTTTGAAGCAGGCGCTGGTTGATCTGCTCGACGATCCGTCGGTGCTGCAAGCCGCTGCCACCGATGATACTTATGCCGAAGTCACTGCCCCACTGTGGGCCTATCTGGATACGCTGACCCCGACACTTTGGCGGCAGGGGCGCGCCTATCCGGCCACGGGCCCGGCGCAGTTGCAATTGATCGCGGATGGTGAGGTTGATCTGGCGATTTCCTTCAGCCCCGGTGAGGCAACGGCAGCGATTGCAAATTATCAATTGCCAGACACGGTGCGTACCTTCGTGCTGGACGGTGGCACAATCGGCAACGCGTCCTTTGTGGCGATCCCTTACAACTCTGGCTCTAAGGCCGGCGCGATGATCGTCGCGAACTTCCTGATGTCGCCAGAGGCGCAACTTCGCGCGCAAAACCCAGAGATCCTCGGGTATGGCACTGTGCTGGATATGGATGCACTGTCAGCCGAAGATCGCGCGGGTTTTGATGCACTGGAACTGGGTATCGCGACTTTGTCGCCCGCAGAATTGGGCACCGTGCAAGATGAGCCGCACCCAAGCTGGATGACCCGCATTGCCGATGATTGGGCGACCCGCTACGGCGTGGTGCAGTAGAGTTTGACCGGTCTGGCACAGCGCAGTCCCGGGCTTGACCCGGGACCTCCACATCAGGGCAGAGGTCCCGGAGCGGGTCCGGGACTGCGTCGCGCGTGATGCGTCGTCACGCATTGCCGCTTTTGCCTGCCTTGACCTTGCTGGCCATGTTGGGACCGGTGGCCGCAGGGCTGTGGGGCACGTTTTTGCCTGCCTTCGGCCATCTGCCTGCTGCGGGTTTGACCGGCCCGTCACTTGACCCATTTCGCGATCTCTTTGCTTGGGCAGGTCTGCCGCGTGCGGTCTTGCTATCGATCACCACCGGGGTTGTCGCTACCGCCATATCGCTGGCGATTGTCATGCTGTTCACCGCCGGTTGGTCTGGCACCCGCTCTTTCCGGGTAATCGAGCGGCTTTTGTCCCCGCTTTTGTCTGTTCCGCATGCCGCAGCAGCATTCGGAATCGCCTTTATCATTGCGCCATCCGGTTGGGTCTCGCGGATAGTCTCGCCGGCGCTGACAGGCTGGGACCGCCCGCCTGATCTGCTGATTGTGCAGGATAGCTGGGGGCTGACCATGACCCTTGGGCTGATCGTAAAAGAGGTGCCTTTTCTGCTGTTGATGACGATTGCCGCGCTTGGGCAGTCAGATGCAGCGCGTAGCATGACTGTAGCGCAGGCGCTGGGCTATGGGCGGCTGACTGGCTGGATGATGACGGTATTCCCGCGTGTCTATGCCCAGATTCGCCCGCCGGTTTACGTTGTGTTGGCCTACGCCATGTCCGTCGTGGATGTGGCGATCATTCTGGGGCCGACCACGCCGCCGCCCTTGTCGGTTCAGATCGTGAAGCTGATGTCAGATCCCGATATCGCCATGCGGCTGGAGGCGGCGGCTGGGGCGTTGGTGCAGTTGGCGTTGGTGATCGGGGTGCTGGCGCTGTGGCGGTTGGGAGAGATCGGGATCGCTGCGCTCGGCCGCCGTTGCATCATGTCCGGGCGGCGTGGGCGCGCGAATGAGGTCTTCGCGGGTGCGGCACTTAGCGCGGCTGCGGTTTCGGCTCTCGCAGTTCTACTGGGGCTTATGGTGTTGATAATATGGTCATTTGCCGGTTTTTGGGGCTTTCCCAATGCGCTGCCTGACACGATCACATGGCGCAACTGGGACCGGCACGGGCCGGGCACACTGGCGGCGCTGGGCGAGACGGCGTTGATCGCGATGACGGCGACCTTTGTCGCCCTGATCCTGACGATTGGCAGTCTGGAGGCCGAGTATCGCCATGGGTTGCGCATGGGGAACCGGGCTGTCTGGCTGCTTTATTTGCCATTGCTGATCCCGCAGACAGCCTTTCTGCCGGGGTTGCAGACGCTAATGCTGAACCTTGGGGCGGAGAGTGGCCGTTTGCCGGTGATTTTGGCCCATCTCGTCTTTGTGCTGCCTTATGTTTTCCTATCGCTGGCCGACCCGTTCCGTGCCTGGGATACCCGCATGAGCACGATTGCGGCGGCCTTGGGTGCAAGCCCCGATGGGGTGCTCTGGCGCGTTCGTCTGCCGATGTTGCTGCGCCCTATTCTGACTGCGCTGGCCGTGGGGCTGGCGGTGTCAGTGGGGCAATATCTGCCAACGCTGTTGATCGGCGGCGGGCGGGTCGTGACTCTGACGACAGAGGCCGTGGCACTGGCCGCCGGGGGCGACAGGCGGGCGATTGGGGTCTATGCGATAATGCAAACCGGCGCGGCGTTGCTGCCTTTTGCATTGGCGCTGCTGATCCCAGCGCTGGTCTGGCGAGATAGAAGAGGGCTGCGGCATGGATAAGGGTCTGGACCTGCGCAACGTTGTGATAAGCAACGGGGATCACAGGCTTTTGTCGGTGAACCATCTGATCGCGCCGGGTGACGTGCTGACAATCATGGGCCCGTCTGGTGTTGGGAAATCGACACTTCTTGCCTTTATCACGGGGACGCTTTCGTCGGATTTCAGCGCCTCCGGTTCGGTTTGGCTGAACGGGCAGGACATCACCGCTGCGCCGCCGCATAGACGCCGGGTGGGCATTTTGTTTCAGGATGATCTGCTGTTTCCGCATCTGTCGGTCGGGGCGAATCTGGCCTTTGGCCTGCGCCCCGGCGGGGCGGCAACGGAGCGCCGCGCCCGGATAGACGCGGTGCTGGAAGAGGTCGGGATGGCGGGCTTCGCGGACCGGGATCCAGCGACCTTGTCCGGTGGACAAAAGGCGCGGGTGGCGCTGATGCGGATGCTGCTGTCAGAGCCTTGCGCTTTGCTGTTGGACGAGCCGTTTTCACGACTGGATGCCACCCTGCGTGCGCAAGTCCGCGAGATGGTGTTTGACCGGGCGCGGTTGCGCGCTTTGCCGGTGCTGATGGTGACCCATGACGCGGATGACGCGCGGGCAGCGGGCGGTGAAATCGTGACGTTGGAACATGGGCCGGGCGGTGTTGCCTGACACCCACCGTGCGGTGGTTTGTCTGGGTTCAGGCGAATCGAAGGTTAATACCCTGTTTTATAGGGAAATGGACGGTCGAGATCGGGTCGGAAAAGCGTCGGACTATCATCGGACTGTCACCGATGGTGCGCGTGATTAATGCATCGGATGGGGAGCACGGTTAACGAGCGTTAACCAAGATTTGCACATCAGATGATTTTGAGATGCATGTCACGAACTGAGGTATGATGCGCTGGACGGTAGAAAATGTCTGCTTGGAGCCCAAAGTACCGCATGCTGCACAACGCTTGAATGTCTGGTTCTAGCGCTCCGAAGGCAGGGAATGTTAGGCGTATCGGACCTTTTTCACACCTTCTTCGAACGCCACGTGACGGCGGGTGAATTTCTGGTCAGGCAGGCATTCAGGCGCGGTGATCCGGTCCATTCTAAAATGTCGGAACCCATTTCGATCCGGATCCCAACCGACCAAGTACCAAAGCGGCGGTAGGATGAGCAAAGCTTGTGGTTCGACCTGTCTGTCGGTATCATTGCCATTTGCGTCGCGATAATGAAACCGCAAAAGGTGTTGCTTCAAAAAGGCCGCTTCAAAAGCGACAAGAAGCGATCCGTCAACGGTGCTAATATTCGTCGTATCAACCTGAGGGGCGAGCGGCCCAATCCAGAGGCATTCCATGAACCGGCGCAGGTCTCGGACCTTGTCGGACGGAAGGGACTTTTCGATCTTCGCAAGGCCCGCATCTGCGAGATCAAAGAACGGAAGATTGGCTGCAGCGCGCATGCTAGCGACGCTAATAACGAGCGCGAAGATTTCAGGCACCGTCAGCCGCGCGGTGGTCTGGACGGACTGTGGATCCAGATAGAGTCCTCCGCCACGCCCCGGTTCGGAGTGAATGACGAAGCCTTGATCGCGCAGGGCGGAGATGTCGCGCAAGATTGTGCTGCGCGATGCACCAACAGATTGGGCGATGTCCTCAATCGTTGAAGAACCCTCTCGGCGAAGAAGGCGAATAATAGCGTCTTGGCGATCACGAATATTCATAGGGCAGAGCATACCATAAAAGGTGTCACGTTTTGAAACCATTATGTGGCAAGCGGTGCGGACGAAACTCAACTTGGAATATTTTACATGACAAACTCCTCTAATTTTCTCGCAGCGCAGGCCATTCCCGTAAACGGGATCACCCTTGAGGTCTTTGAAGCTGGGGCTGAGAATGCGGGCAATCCAATCGTGCTTTGTCATGGTTGGCCCGAGCACGCCTATTCGTGGCGCCACCAGATTCCGGCCCTTGTTGACGCGGGGTATCACGTCATCGTCCCGAACCAACGGGGGTTTGGGAACTCATCACGTCCGGAGGCAGTCACGGCCTATGATATCACTTGCCTTACCGGTGACCTTGTCGGTTTGCTTGATCACTACGGGTATGACGATGCGATTTTCGTTGGCCACGACTGGGGCGCGAACAATGTCTGGAGCCTTGCTCTACTGCACCCAAGCCGCGTGAAAAAAATCATCAATTTGGCGCTCCCCTATCAGGCCCGCACAGATGTTCCATGGATCGAGTTCATGGAAACGGTATTTGGCAGCGACAACTATTTTGTCCATTTCAATCGGCAGCCCGGTGTCGCGGATGCGATCCTTGATCAAAACGCAGAGCAATTTCTGCGAAACCTGTTCCGCAAGAACCTACCGCCTGTGCCACCAGCCCCAGGCATGATGATGATCAACCTTGCCGAAGCAGAAACTCCGCTCGGTGATCCGATTATGTCCGATGAGGCGCTGGCAGTCTTTGTCAATTCCTTTGAGAATTCTGGGTTTGCCGGTGGGATCAACTGGTATCGCAATCTGGATCGCAACTGGACAATCCTTGCGGATGTCGACCCAATCGTGAAGGCGCCTGCGTTGATGATCTATGGCGATCACGACATGATCCCGAAATCCGAAACCCTTTCAGATTTCGTTCCCAATATTGAAGTCGAAAGCCTTCACTGCGGGCATTGGGTTCAGCAGGAAATGCCGGAAGAAACAACCGCTCTTATCCTGAACTGGCTGTCCAAATAGCCGATAATGGCGGGCGGCCTCTTGTTTCTTTTGAGAGGCAGCCTAAAAACCCTGTCGCAAGGCTTCAGAAAGACCCCAATGGACAACGTCGAATTCTTTGTGGATCAAAACGCCTTTGTTGACTGGTTTGAAAGCACCCCCAAAGCGACAGAGCTTTGGGTTGGTTACTACAAGAAAAGCAGCGGCAAGCAGGGGATCTCATGGTCTGAATCTGTTGATGTTGCGCTCTGCTATGGGTGGATTGATGGCATTCGAAAATCGATTGATGAAGATCGCTATCGCATTCGCTTTACCCCCAGAAAACCAGACAGCGTTTGGAGCATGGTCAATGTTGAAAAGGCACATGAGCTGATCAAAGAGGGGCGGATGAAGCCCGAAGGGCGCGCCCTGTTTGAACGCCGAAAAGACAAAACAGGTTATTCGGCTGCAGACAGAAATATACCGCTCTCCCAATCCTATTTGGAGAAACTCCAAGCAAACGACGATGCATGGGCGTTTTTCGAAGCTCTGGCGCCCTCATATAAGCGCGAGTCCATCTGGTGGGTCATGAGCGCCAAACGGGAAGAGACACGCAGGAACCGATTGGAAACTTTGATTTCCTCGTCTGCGCAAGGTTTGAAAATCCCTCAACTTAGAAAGAAGAAGTGAAGGGTATTGCGCTCTCCGATCATCCTACTTCATCAACCCCCCAAAAAACCTGCTCTGCTCATTTCTGACATAGTGAACGCCCAAAGCTGACCTTCGGTTTCGGAACTCGAAAGACAGCTTCGTCCGGTGATTTCAACGGATCGCTGCAACACATGCGTTGAACCGTTCTGCTGGTGTTTCGTATCCCAGCGTTTT
>NZ_JBJMBF010000027.1:0-35639 GCF_046640325.1 Loktanella agnita
TTCGAATACATAAACGGCTTCTACAATCCGCGCCGTCGCCACTCAGCTCTGGGCTGGAAAAGCCCTGTCGCCTTCGAGCGAAAGGTGGCCTAAACGAGCACTTGGGGCGGCACAAAAGCGCGACAGGTCCATAATCGGGCAGGCAATGGTGCCCCGGCGGGCGGGACAGCGCGTAGGCGTTGGTGTGGGTGCCGGTCAGCACCGATGACAAGGCGGCTTTGGCAAGCCCCGCTGACAGCGCCGCGATTTCATACCCGCCGGGGCCGAAGGGTGTGCGCCGGCCCAGCTCTCCGCCGGTGCCGTCGGACAGTCGTTTGAATTCATTCAGGTAGCTGGCCGGGTGGACGCGCTGTAGATCCTCTTGCGTGGCAGCCATACCGCCGCACATGTCCAGATCACGCGCGAGCCCTGTGACGGTGATCAGGTTTTTCAGTCGTCGCTTGGTTTCGGGGCTTTCGGGCAGACCGCCGTCGAGCGGCTGCACTAGCCCGCCAACAGGCAGCATGCCCGCATAGTTCCCGCCCGCATGCCAGAAACAGCGTTCGTCCTAGAAGAAACCCGTGGTCATTATCGCCCCCTTTTGATGGTATGCTTGTTGACGGCGGGAAGGATGACAAGGGTGCGCGCAAAGGCCCGCCGACAAGTGCTGTTGGACGGCTAGCCGGGTTTGCGGAGCTGGTAGACCCCTTCGGGCAAATCCAGCGCGGCTTGCAGGTCGCGCAACTGACTGAGTGACAGGGTGATCCGCACCAGCGCATCCGTGCGTGGATCGGCCTGCACGATGGTGATGCAATCCTCAAACGCGTTGATGGTGACGTCTTCCAGCAGTGGCGCTTTGCCTTCGTCCACGAGGGTGATCACCGTGGCATCATAGTCGTGTTCAATGGTAAACATCTGTTCAGCCTAGCGGTGGTTTCAGCCGGGCGCAATCGGGACTGGCCCTGTTGGCCGGGTTTGATATGTTGGGACGCAACTGTCGTTGATTGGAGATTTGTATGCGTTTGTCCCCCCTTTTTCTGATTGCGGCCCTCGTCGCCTGTGCGCCCGTTGTGGATGATGCGGGGCCACAGGTTGTGCCGTTACAGCCACAGACCACGGGCCCGCAGGTGTCGCAGGCGCAGTCGCTGCGCAATTTTCGCACAGCGGCGCAGCGGATTGAACCTGTGGCCGAGACCGTGTGCCGCCGCCGCGATCCCAGTGTGAATTGCGATTTCAACATTCTGATCGATAACCGTAGCAAAGAGATCAACGCCTATCAGACGTTGGATCGTAGCGGACGCCCGATCATCGCTTTCACGGTGCCGATGATTGCCGAAGCGCGGAACGTGGATGAGATCGCCTTTGTCATGGCGCATGAGGCCGCACACCATATCGAAGGCCATTTGGCACGCCAGCGGGCGAATGCGACCGTAGGTGCGGTGCTACTGGGCGGGCTGGCCGGTGCGTTGGGCACGACCGATCAGGCCTCCATCGACACGGCGCAGCAGCTTGGGGCCGGGCTGGGCGCGCGCACCTATTCGAAGAATTTTGAGTTGGAGGCGGATGCGCTGGGCACACGTATCGCTGCGGCAGCGGGGTTCGATCCCTTGCGCGGCGCGCAGTTCTTCTTTCGCATACCGGATCCGGGTGACCGTTTCCTTGGTACGCACCCTGCGAATGCGGACCGCCTGCGGACAGTGCAGCGGGTGGCCGCAGGGCTATAAGCTGTGGATGGTAGGCGGGTGCGGGGACGGGCCCGCCTGCGAAAGAGAGATTTCTCCGGCCTGCCGGTCGTAACGTTGACGGGGTATTTTCGGCATCAATAGTCCGACCCCAGAAACGCTGGGTAGATGAGACGCGGCAGACCGGAGTGGTTGTAAATGGATACTTACAAAAGGGTCTAATATAGCTGCTTCAAATACACCGATAGGCTTGAATTGCCCCAATAAACGGGCCTGACTGGTTACAAGGAAGATGTTACGCTAAGTTTGACGCTACGTCAGGTCAGGCATTCCTTACTTTTTGGTTAAATCCGCATTTGGCGTCTTGAACAGGAGGGGGCCAATGCCGGTTGAAGGGTGCTGCCACTGCGGCGCGGTGACTTATTTTTATTACTATGAGCCTGAAAAGGCGACATCTTGCAATTGTAGTATATGTCGCAGGCTTGGCGCTCTCTGGATCTATGCCCCGGTAGATAAGATCAGCGTGAGCGGTCCAACCAGATCCTATATACAAGGCGATAAGTTGCTGGCGTTTCATAGCTGTGAAATCTGCGGCTGCACGACCCACTGGGAAAATTTGCAGCCCGAATTAGAGGACGCCCCCTATATGGCTGTTAATCTGCGGCTTGCCGCACCAGAGGTCGTGGCAAAGGTGAGGGTCCGCCATTTTGATGGTGCGGACAGTTGGACATTCTTTGATTGAGCGAGAGCCCGCCGAAATTATGCGCGGGCTTGCGATGGCCGCCACTCCACGCCACTGTGTTGAAAACATTGGGGCACGCATGCAGATAAGGTGGCACTTCTATGCCAAGTGAAACACTGGTGATGATCCCGCCGATGCTTTGTGATGCACGGGTATTTGCGGAGCAGATGCGCGATCTGTCGTGCGATCATGCGGTGATGTTCGCGCCGTCGACCACAGGCGAGCGAATGGAAGAAATCGCGAGCCAGATATTGACTTGGTCGCCCGGAAAATTCGCGCTCGCTGGCGCAGGGATGGGCGGGATGATTGCGATGGAAATCCTGCGCCGCGCGCCGGAGCGGGTGACACGGATTGCCCTGATCAGCAGCAGCCCCTTGCCGGATACGCCCGATGCCGCTGCCGCGCGCGAGCCGCAGATCATAGCGGCCAAGGCCGGCCGCTGGGAGGATGTGCTTCAGCATGAGATCAATTCAACCTGGATGTGCCCTGCCGCTGATAAGGTCGAGATCGTGCGCCTGCTGACCGATATGGGCCATGCGCTGGGGCCGGATGTGTATGTTCGGCAGGCCCGCGCGCTGCAGCGGCGCAAGGACCAGCAGCTGACCATGCGCAAGATCCGGCAGCCTGCCATTGTGATCTGTGGTCGCCATGACGGGCAATATCCGATGAAGCGCCATGAATTTCTGGCGGAGCTGATCCCCTATGCAGAACTGGATGTGATTGAGCAGGCGGGCTACCTGCCCACGCTCGAAGCACCAGAGGCGGTCTGCGATAGTCTGCGCCGCTGGATGAAAATGCCAATGGTTCTGCGGCACTGATACCGCGCTGTACGGTGTAGCAATTCCTGAAACAGGAATTGCCATCAAATCCTCGGCGAGGATTTGGCATCAGACTTTCGCGAAAGTCTGATCGCTCAGTTGAGATGTCAGTAATAGGTTAGTTGAGGGAGACAACCTTGCCCTTTTTCCGCTGGGACGTACCGGAATTGGTATCAATGAAATCCAACACCAGCGGCCGAATATTGTTGCGCCAGCTGCTGCCTGCGAAAATCCCGTAATGGCCTGCGCCCGGTTCCAGATGCGCGGCCTTTTTACTGTCCGGCAAGCCAGTCAGAAGTCCCAGTGCCGCAAGGCACTGGCCAGGGGCGGAAATATCATCCTTTTCGCCTTCGACGATCTTCACGGCAACGGTTGTGATGCTGGCGAAATCGACCTTGTGGCCGTCAACGATGAAATCGTTACGCGCGATCTCGCGTCCTTTGAAGATACGTTCGACGGTGGACAGGTAGAATTCTGCGGTCATATCCATCACCGCGAGGTATTCGTCATAAAAGGCGTTGTGCCGATCATGTTCGGTCGCTTCGCCCTTGGCCACGCGAATGATTTCATCTCGGAATGCATTGGAATGGGTTTCGGCGTTCATCGAGATGAATGAGGCCAGTTGCAACAAGCCGGGATAGACTGTCCGGCCAACACCCGCATATTTGAAGCCGACCTGCTGGATCATCGTCTGTTCCAACTGGCCCATGGTCACCGTGCGCCCGAAATCAGTGACTTCGGTTGCATTTGCCTCGGGGTCGACGGGGCCGCCGATAAGGGTCAGTGATTTCGGCTGCGCCTTGGGATCCTGTTCGGCAAGATATGCGGTGGCGGCCAGGGTCAGCGGGACGGGCTGGCAGACGGCGATCACATGCAGGTCAGAGCCGAGTTCGCGCATAAAATCGACCAGATAAAGGGTGTAATCCTCAACATCGAATTTGCCGGCGCTGACTGGGATATCGCGGGCGTTGTGCCAGTCGGTGATGTAGACGTCGCAATCGGGCAGCAGGCTGATCACGGTTTTGCGGAGCAGCGTTGCATAGTGGCCGGACATGGGGGCCACCAGCAGGACCCGCCGCTTGCTGGGCTCACGCCCCGGCATGGTGAAATGGATCAGGTCGCCGAAGGGCCGTTCCACAACGGTTTCGATAACAACCGGGTGATCCTTGCCCTTGCTGCAGGTGACGGGTGGAATGTTCCAGTCGGGCTTGACCACCATGCGTTGGAATGTGCGTTCGGTGACTTCACCCCACGCCTTGATCCAATCAATGGCAGGGTTCGCGCCCCAGGACATCATCGGATAGGATGCAAAGGCACGTGCCGTGGCCCCAAGCCACTGGTTCGTGTTGCGCGCGCTTTCCATCAGGTCATAGGTCATCATATACTTCATTTAACATCTCCGATCGGGCGCACAGACAGAATGCTGCGAGTGCAGCATAGGCATAGGAAGGTTAATATGACAACAAAGGATTCAGCGGATGATCGAACTTCCGCCGGGAATGTTGCGAAACTTGAAGCCAATCTTGCCCGTGTCGAAGAGCTGACGCAGCGTCTATTGAGCGCTTTGGGGCAGGCCCGTCAGATTGCGCCGTCCCTGCAAGGACCCAGCAATGACCTATATATGAAGGCCGCAAGTGCCTATATGCATGAGATGATGCACAATCCGGCCAAGCTGATCGAGCATCAGGTGGAGTTCTGGGGCAAGTCGCTGAAGCATTATGTCGCAGCCCAGCATCTGCTGGCGCAGGGGAAGCTGGAACCGGCGGAAGACGACACCCCCAAGGATCGCCGCTTTGCCCATACGCTCTGGGACACCAACCCTTATTTCAACTTCATCAAGCAGCAATATCTGCGAAATGCCGCTGCAGTGCAGCAGGCGGTTGAGGGAATCGAGACACTTGATTCTGGCGAAAAACGGCGTTTGCGCTATTTCAGCCAGCAATTGGTTGACATGATGAGCCCGACCAATTTTTTACCCACCAACCCAGAGGCGCTTGCCCTTGCGGCGGAAACCGATGGGGAAAGTCTGGTGGCCGGGATGGAAAATCTTGTCGCTGATCTGGAAGCAAACGGCGGGGATCTGGTGGTTACGCTGGCCGATAAAGAGGCGTTCAAGCTAGGCGAGAATCTGGCCACCACGCCCGGCTCTGTCGTGTATCGCAACCATATGTTCGAGTTAATCCAATACGCCCCGACAACCGACAAGGTGCATACCACCCCGCTAATCATCTTTCCTCCATGGATCAATAAATTCTACATTCTTGACCTTAAACCCCAGAACAGCCTGATCAAATGGGCCGTTGCGCAAGGGTATACAGTGTTCATCGTGTCTTGGGTGAACCCGGATCGGGGGTATCGCGACACGTCGATGAGCGATTATGTCACCGATGGGTATCTGACCGCGATCAATGAGGTCAAAACGATTTGCGGCGTCAAAAAGGTGAACGTCGTGGGATATTGCATCGCGGGTACCACATTGTCCCTGACCCTTGCGCTGATGAAAAAGCGCAAAGATACATCGGTGAGCGCCGCAACGTTTTTCACCACGCTGACCGATTTTTCAGACCGGGGTGAGGTGGGCGTATTTCTGGATGATGATTTTGTCGATGGGATCGCGGCCGAAGTGGAACGCGAGGGGATTTTGGATTCCTTCTTTATGTCGCGCACGTTCTCTTATCTGCGGGCCAATGATCTGATCTATGCCCCCGCGATCAAAAGCTACATGATGGGCAAGGCGCCGCCCGCGTTTGATCTGCTCTATTGGAACGGGGATGGGACGAACCTGCCCGCGACCATGTCGATGGAGTATCTGCGCGGCCTTTGCCAAGAGGACAAGTTCGCCACAGAGGGGTTCGAGATTTGCGGCGAGCGGGTGCAGATCAAGGATGTCACCCTGCCGCTGTGCGCGATTGCGTGCGAGACGGATCATATTGCCGCATGGCGCAGCAGCTACCATGGCATCCAAAAAATGGGATCAAAGGATAAGACATTCATCCTGTCGGAATCCGGCCATATCGCCGGGATCGTGAACCCGCCCAGCAAGAACAAATATGGCCATTACACCAACCTTGAAATGGGGCTGACCGCTGATGACTGGTTGGCGGGGGCCGACAAGCATGACGGGTCATGGTGGCCGCGCTGGGATTCGTGGTTATCCAAAAAATCTGGAAAAATGATTGCCGCGCGGACCCCGGGAGATGACGATCACCCGATCCTTGCCCCCGCACCCGGGACGTATGTTGTCGCTAAGTAACTGCAACCTATGCGATAATATGCAATAGCAGAAAATTTTATGCTGCAGTGCAGAAAAAACTTGAAATGCTGCGCCGCAGCATGCATATTGGTGTCACAAGATAAAACGCGGAGGGGGCTCCGCACCGACAAAGAAAGTGACTGATCAAATGGCTACCAACACACAAGACTTCACAGCGATCTTCAAAGACATGATGGGCACATTCCCTGTCGACACCAAAGCAATGGAAGAGCACTTTAAAAGCCAGACAACACTGGCTGAAAAGATGTCTGGCGTCGCGCTGGACGCTGCTGGCAAATCGGCTGAGCTGTCTTCCAAGTGGACACAGGACACGCTTTCCAAGATGGAAAAAATGTCCAAAGCCCAAGCAGAGCCTGCTGACTATGCAAAAGCAATGACCGACTTCGCATCCGCACAGGCCGAATCTGCTGCCGAGCACATGTCTGCTTTCGCTGAAATCGCCAAAAAAGTGCAGACCCAGACAATGGAATTGGTTCTGGCTGCTGGCAAAGACTGGTCCGAGGACGTGTCTGCTGCTGCGAAAAAAGCAACTGGTGACATGACCAACGCTGCCAAAAAGGCAACTGCTGGCGCAAAGTAAGACGATTGGCCGGGTCCTCCCCCCGGGGCCAATCACATGGAACGGGTCGCCCTTTGGCGGCCCGTTTTTTATTTGCGCAACTTTATGTGAAGGAACAGTTCCCACGACGACGTGTTGAAACCTCGTCATGCAAAAAGGGGACCGTTCATGTCTGAACAGATCACAACTATCAATCCAGCCACCGAAGAAGAGATCGCGCAATATCAGCTGATGACTGATACAGAGGTCACGGAGGCGATCGAGAAATGTCACGCGGCATTTACGGGCTGGCGCACACGCAGCGCGGCGGAGCGCGCCGATGTAATGCGCGCTATTGGTCAAGGTCTGCGCGACAACGCGGATGCGATGGCAAAGCTGATGACCCGCGAAATGGGCAAGCTGCTGACCCAAAGCCATCAGGAGATCGAACTTTGCGCCCAGATTTGTGACTGGACTGCGGGCAATGGTCCTGACGCCCTGAAAGTTGAAAAACGCGATATCGGCGAAGGCCAGACAGGCCATATCGTCTATTCCCCGATTGGCGTGATCTACGGCATTCAGCCTTGGAACTACCCGGCTTATCAGGTTGTTCGGTATTCCATTGCCAATCTGATGGCGGGCAATGGCGTGCTGCTGAAGCACGCATCAAACGTGACTGGCAGCGGTGAGATGCTGGGCCGGATCTATCGTGAGGCTGGCTTGCCGGAAAACCTGTTTACGGTGCTGCGCGCCTCGCACGACCAATCTGACGCAGTGATTGAACATGATCTTGTGCGTGGTGTGACCCTGACAGGCAGCCCCGTAGCGGGTGAAGTTGTCGGCGCAAAGGCCGCAAAAGCGCTGAAGAAGACCGTGCTCGAGCTGGGGTCGAACGACGCTTATATCGTGTTGGAAGATGCCGACCTGGATGTGGCCGTGAAAGCCTGTGTGCAGGGACGGGTCTACAATAATGGTGAGACATGTATCGCGGCGAAACGCTTTGTGGTTGTCGATGCGATCTATGACGCATTCCGCGAAAAATTCGTGGCTGCAATGAAAGGGCTGAAAGCGGGTGATCCGACGGCGGATGACAGCGACATCGGCCCGATGGCCCGCAAGGACCTGCGTGACGAATTGCATGAGCAGGTTCAGGAAAGCGTTAAGAATGGCGCAACGATTTTGGCGGGTGGCGAGATGCCTGACGGGAAGGGCTACTTTTATCCTGCCACGGTGCTGGAAGACGTCACCGCCGGTCAGCCCGCCTATGACGACGAACTCTTCGGCCCCGTCGCCGCGCTGATCCGGGCGAAGGATGCTGAGGATGCGATGCGTATCGCCAATGATAGCCGGTTCGGCTTGGGCGGGGGGATATTCTCACGCGATGTTGATAAGGCGGTGGAAATGGCGGCCGCGCATTTCGATACGGGTATGGTATTTGTGAACGGCTTTGGTCTGGCCAATCCGGCGATGCCATTTGGCGGTGTCAAACGCTCTGGCTATGGCCGTGAACATGGCGGGTTTGGATTGCATGAATTCGTAAACGCGAAGGCGATTCACGTCACCGAAACCTAAGCCATCGAATGACGTCTTGGCCACGATGCAGTTTCCCTTTCTTTTTGCGCAGACGCAGCATAGGCTGATCTGCAAGTTAATAAGTCTGTGGAGGGACGATCGTGGCCGAGGCAAATAAACCTCTCTTGATCAAGCGTTACGCCAGTCGGCGTCTCTATAATACCGAGACAAGCGACTATGTTACCTTGGAAGATATCGCCCTTTTTATTCGTGAAGGCCGCGAGGTGCAGATCGTCGATCTGAAATCCGGCGATGATCTGACCCGCCAATATCTGTTGCAGATTATCGCAGAGCATGAAAGCCGCGGCGAAAACGTGTTGCCTGTTGATGTGTTGACCGATCTGGTGCGCAGCTACACCAGTCAAGCTGCATCTGTTGTGCCGCAATTTCTGCAAGCTAGTTTCGAAATGCTCCGCGATGGTCAATCCAAGGCGATGGAAAACATGACCAAAGCAAACCCAATGGTGGCGATGCCCGGCTTTGATGCAATGCGCGCGCAGCAGGCGGCGTTTTTCAAGGCGATGACAGGGGGCATATCTGGCAACTGGTCTGGGCCCGCAGCGGAAGAGCCTGCGCAGGCTTCGAACGGCAAAGAAGACCTGAGCGATATCAAAAAGCAACTGGCCGAGTTGCAGGACAAATTGTCAAAACTGAAATAGGGCCGCGCTGTCGTGTCTGACCGGCTGAAATATATTCCATGACCCGCAAACGCGCCGGGATTTTCTGAGGATATCATGGCGACGACGGGGAAAATCACCCTTTGGGGCGTGGAAGTATTTGTGGCCACGGCGGAAGAAGCCTCGATTTCTGCTGCGGCGCGGCGGCTGGGCAGTTCGGCGGCCACTGTCAGCCAGCAAATCACCAATCTGGAAGGGGCGATTGGGACCACATTGCTGAACCGGGGCCAGCGTCCGGTCACGCTGACGCCTGCGGGGCAGATGTTTCTGCGCCGTGCCAATACGATCCTGAACGAGGCGGATCAGGCGCGCGCGGAACTGGCAATGGCGGACCTAAGCCGCCTGACCAGCCTGCGATTGGGGATGATCGAGGATTTCGATGCGGATGTGACACCTGGATTGCTCACGGGCATGAGTGCTGAGTTGAAGAACTGCCAGTTCCTGCTGGAAACCGGCGCGTCGCATCGGCTTTTTGACCTACTCGAACACCGCGCACTGGACGTCATCGTGGGCGCAGATATGGGGCAAGATATCGCCGGGATGGAGGTGCATCCGCTGCTGGAAGAGCCGTTCATCGTCGCGGCCCCCAAAGGTGCGATCAAGCGGGATGACATCGCCCGCCAGCTACGCCGTATTCAGCTGATCCAATACACGACCCGCCATCATATGGGCCGGGTGATTGCAGCCCATCTGGCCCGGCAAGAGCTGCGCGTCAGCCACCGGTTTGAGCTGGACAGCTATCACGCGATCATGGCGATGGTGGCCGAGGGCAGGGGGTGGACGATCCTGACACCGCTGGGCTGGCTGCGAGCGCAGCGTTTTCGTGCGGCGGTGGATTTGATGCCTTTGCCCTTTCAACCGCTCAGCCGGGTGATTTCTTTGACCGCCCGGCAGGACGTCATGGGCAATATCCCGACAACGATTGCCACTCGGCTGAAACCGCTTCTGCGCGAGAAGATCATTCAGCCTGCGCTGGACCAGTACCCTTGGCTGAAGGATCAGTTAAGGTTGCTTTAAGCCACGGCCTTTGTCTGTTTCATCACCCGTTCAGCCGCAGTGATCAGCACATCGGCGATCACGTCGCAGTCTTGCAGGCTCAGCCGGGCAGGCAGACGCACATCAGCCGCTTGCATCAGCATGGCGCGGGTGCGTGGCAGTGCGGGACGCTCGGCAATGAATTCCCAGTTCCAGAATGCGCGCGCGTTGTTGGTGCTGCGCCCAAAGATTTGCACCGGCAGGCCTGCTGCGGCGGTCTCTGCCATAAAGGCGTCGATCTGGCTGTCGGTCATGTTCACGAGGTTGAATTGAATGGAATCTGGCGCACGCTCTTCTGAGGGTAGTTTTTCGGGGACATCCAGCCAAGATGATTGGTTGAGGCGCGCCGCGACATGGTTATGATTGCGCCTGCCGTCGGCGACCCGCCGGGGTAGCTGGTCGAGCTGCGCCCGGATCAGCGCGGCGGACAGCGTGTTCAGCCGTTGATTATAAAGCGGCAGCTTGTTCTGCCATTTGGCAAAACTGTCATGCAAGACCGGGTGTTTCTTCCAGTTGTGTTCGTACGCGCCTGACATGATGACAGCACGCGCGATCAGATCGGGATCATCCGTAATCATGATCCCGCCTTCGCCTGCGTTCAGCATCTTATAAGATTGAAAACTGAAACAGCCGATCTGGCCAAGGGTCCCGATATTGCGCCCATGCCATGTGGTGCCCAGCGAATGGGCCGCGTCTTCGATCATTGGTTTGCCAGCGTCGGCGCAGATCGCCATGATCTGGTCCATATCGCTTGTATGGCCGCGCATGTGGCTAATGATCACCGCGTCCACTTCGGCGATCTTGGCGGCGAAATCATCCAGATCAATTCGGTAATTGTCGCCGCATTCACACAGGACAGGCTGACAATCTGCATGAATGACCGCAGAAGGCACCGCGCCGAAGGTAAAGGCGGGGATCATGATCCGGGCACCACGCGGTAGTCCCAGTGCCTTTAGCGACAAGAAGAGCGCGGCAGAGCATGAGGACACCGCCAGCGCGTATTTGCTGCCCATCATTTCTGCAAATTCGGCCTCTAGCAGCGCGACAGGTGAGTTATCCGAGGTGTAACGGAACAGGTCGCCCGATTGCAGGATCTCTGTCACCGCCGTCAGCGCTGCGGCAGGGATGGGTTCCGCGTCATACACATTGGGGATTGTTAGCATGTTTTCAGTTTTTCCGAATTAACATTTCCGAAAAAGCTAACATATATAACGTTACAATTCTATGACTGTTTCTGCTGGCTTAGACGCCAAGCCTGTCGCGCAGGGCGTACCATGTCATCGCTAGCGTTAGCAGCGGTGCCCGAAAAGCCGCGCCACCGGGGAAATTCGGTACGTTCAAACTGGTCAGCGTATCGAATTTTCCTGCCTGACCGGCAATGGCTTCCGCCATAACCTTGCCTGCAAAACCCGACAGGGCGACCCCATGCCCTGAAAACCCGGCACCGGACAGGATATTGGGCGCAACCCGTTGCAGGGCAGGGACCCGGGTCATGGTGATCCCAAGTGTCCCGCCCCAAACATAGTCAATTCCAACGCCGGAAAGCTGCGGGAAAAGACTGGTCATCCGCGCGATGAGGGCGGTGCTGATATCCTGCGGATAGCCGATGGAATAGCTTTCGCGCCCGCCAAAAAGAAGGCGCTTATCCTCGGACATCCGATAGTAGTTCACGACGAATTTGCTGTCTGCGACGGCGATGTCACGGGCCAGCACTGTGGCCGCGCGATCCCCCAACGGCTCTGTCGCGCAGATGAAGCTGTTGATCGGCATGACCTTGGCCGCGACTTTGCGTTCGATATGCGGCAGATAGCCGTTCCCGGCGAGGATCACGTGGCGCGCTTTGACGCTGCCTTTGTCAGTGCGCACCGTGGCGGGATCGCCATGGGCGATGTGGTGCACCTCTGACCGATCAAAAAGCCGCGCGCCGGCAGCTTCAGCCAATCGCGCCAGTCCCAGCGCATAGCGCAGTGGGTGGATGTGCCCTGCGCCCATGTCCAGATCGCCACCATGATACAGTGGTGATTTGACCAGATCGCGCATCGCCTCGGTATCAAGTGGTTCAATCTGATCATAGCCGTAGTGGTCGGCAAGAAAGGCGGCGCCGCGTCGGGTCTCTGCCGCTTCGGTCTTGCTGTAACAACCATGAGCAATACCGGGGGTATAGCGCGCCTCTGGGATGTGATCAGCGCAGGTCTGGCGCAGATCGGCTTTGGCTTCTTCTGCAAGGGACCAGAGCGCGCGGGCCGCGTCTGCCCCCAGCCGCTTTTCCAGTGTTTGCTGGCTGGCATTGTAGCCGGTGCCGACCTGTCCGCCGTTGCGTCCCGACGCGCCAAAGCCCGCGCGGTGGGCATCCAGCACCACTACGTCCAACCCTTTTTCCGCCAGATGCCGCGCGGCAGACAGCCCTGTGTATCCTGCCCCGATAATGCAGACATCCGCCGTGACCTGCCCGTAAAGCGGTGGCTTTTCAGGGGGCAGGTCGGTGCTGGCTGCATACCAGCTTTTGGGAAACTGGCCGGGGCGGTCATTGCGGTAAAGCGGGTTCATAAGGGTCCCTGACTATTTGGCGTGCGGGGATTGTGATGACGCGCAAAACGCCCATGATACCCCTGCACGACACAACGCAGGAGCAGCCCCCATGTCAATATCCCCCGAGACCCGCAATGCCGCCTGCCACTGCGGCGCGGTGCGCTTTACCGTCAAACTCACAGACGGGCTGAACACGGCGCGGCGCTGTAGTTGTTCGTTTTGCCAGATGCGCGGGGCGGTCGCTGTGACTGCACCGCTGGACGGTGTCCGCTTCACGAAAGGGGAAGAGGTGCTGACGCTTTATCAGTTCAATAAGAAAGTGGCGAAGCATTATTTCTGTGCGCAGTGCGGCATCTACACCCACCACCAACGCCGGTCGAACCCGCAGGAGCTGGGCGTGAATGTCGCCTGTCTTGAGGGCGTCAGCCCGTTCGATTTCCCAGAGGTGATCGTGAATAATGGTGTCACACATCCATCGGACGACCCGGATGCGCCGCAGATTTCTGGCTTTCTGCGATACGTAAAAAACATTGTGTGACGCAGTCCCGGACTTGATCCGGGACCTCTGTATCAAAGCCAAGGTTGAGGTCCCGGATCAAGTCCGGGACTGCGCTGCTCTGTGGTCGAATGTCAGGGGTGGAATTGCAGATGCAGGTGATCGTCATGGCGTGCAGCACGGCAGCCTTGGAAGCGGATCGCGGCCCCTGTTACTTCAAGCCGCTCTGATAAATGCGGTTCGACCAACACTTTGAAATCCTCTCCGATCGGGTTTGCGGCCAGCCAGCGCAACATCGCGCCTGTGCAGGCCTCGTCCAATGGCCAGTCTCGGAGGAGGGGTTGCAGCCACGGCATATCCCAGCGCAGGGAATACCCCGCCTGATAGACCCCGGCCTGATCGGTATAAAAGAACGCCAGATCAAGCTTTTCGCCATCGTCATGCGACAGATGCGGCAATAACGGAAACCCATCCAGATATGGGAAATTTCCATCAAGCGCGCGGGTGCGTGTACCGGGGAATTGAAGGTGCATGTGCGTAGCCAATGCATCGCCGTACGCCGCAACTTCAGGACTTACATAGTGCCGGTTCAGAGCGCAGTAGAACGGGCTGAGAACAGCGATCTTATCCGGTCCTGCACAAAGCAACGCATAGCAACCCTGTCATTCAACGGTGCGGTGAAATAGGCTGCGACGGACAATGCCAGATAAAACCCAAGGAATGGCAAAAGTAACCGCCCAAAAAGTGACCTTAGCAGTAGCGCCAAAAGCCATGCGAGCCCACCAATCTGCGTCAGAATGGTCAGCAGCAGAATGGCCAGCCCGTGCCGGATCATACGTTCAGCAGCAAATGTTCGCGTTCCCATGGGCTGATGACTTGCAGGAATTCGTTATATTCCGTCCGCTTCACGATGGAATAAACCCGCGCGAAATCGGGGCCGAGCACCTCGTGCATTTCGGTCGCCGCGTCAAACAGGTCGAGTGCCGCATAAAGCCCCTGCGGGATTTCATCCTCGGATTCGTAAGCGTCCCCGCGCCAGCGCTTATCCGGCCGGATCTCATTTTTCAGCCCCAGATAGCCGCAGGCCAGCGAGGCGGCGATGCAAAGATAGGGATTGCAATCCATACCTGCGAGCCTGTTTTCGACCCTGCGCGCCTCTGGCGGTGAGACGGGGATACGGATGCCGGTTGTGCGATTGTCGCGCCCCCATTCCAGATTGATCGGCGCCGCATGGTCGCGCACGTAGCGCCGGTATGAGTTCACATAGGGTGCGATCACGGCGATCACACTGGGCATATATTCCTGTAGCCCGCCGATAAAGTGAAAGAACGCATCAGTTTCCCCCCCCTGCGGTCCGGTGAAGATATTGCGCCCTTTCTCATCCAGCACCGAATGGTGGATATGCATGGCCGAACCCGGTTCGCCCTCGATCGGTTTGGCCATGAAGGTGGCGAAACAATCATGTTTCAGCGCCGCCTCACGCAGTAGCCTTTTGAAGAAAAACACCTCATCCGCGAGCTTGATCGGATTGCCGTGACGCAGGTTGATTTCAAGCTGTCCCGCGCCGCCTTCTTGGGCGATGCCGTCGATTTCGAAACCCTGCACCTCGGCGAATTCATATATGTCGTCAATGACTGGGCCATAGTCATCCACGGCGGACATCGAATAGGCTTGCCGGCCCGCTGCGGGCCGCCCGGTGCGGCCCATCATCGGCTCGATCGGGTGGGCGGGGTTGATATTGCGGGCGACCAGATAGAATTCCATTTCGGGGGCGACAACCGGGGTCCAGCCTTCGGCCTTATACAGGTCCAGCACCCGGCGCAGCACGTTGCGCGGCGAAAACGGGATCGGGTTGCCCTTTTGATCGAACGCATCATGGATCACCTGTAGCGTGCCATCGTCCGCCCAGGGGGCGGCTGTGGCGGTGGACAGGTCCGGTTTCATCACCATGTCAGGTTCAAGGAACCCGTCGGGGCCTGCGGCCTCGCCCCAGTCGCCAGTGATGGTCTGGAAAAAGATTGAGTTGGGCAGGTGGAAATGGGTTTGCTTTTCCCATTTGCTCGCAGGGACAGCCTTGCCCCTTGCGATGCCGGGCAGGTCGGCGATGACGCATTCCACCTCGTCTAGCCGGTTGGTTTCGATATAGGTGCGTGCAGCGTCAGGAACGGCGTTGATCCAGCTCATGCCAGTGTTCTTTCCTTGAAAAACCGGGCTATCTGAGCGGCCAGAAACCCCCGGTCGATGGGTTTATCCAATGCGTCGGTCACGGTGGCCAGTTGTGCATCCGGGACAACGCCGGGCCCCCGGAATCGGGCGAGCCCTGCGGTATATGCGGTATCAAACTCTGGGTGCGGCTGCACGGTGAAGGCCTGCTTGCCGTAAACAAGCGCCGCATATTGGCAGAACCGGTTGCTTGCCACGACCTCTGCCCCGGAGGGGAGCGTCAGCACCTGATCCTGATGCCATGCGTTCAGGGCGATGTCTTGCCCATTCCAGTCATAAACCTGCCGTCCGACGGCCCAGCCGTCCTTGAACTTCGCAACCTTGCCTCCCAGGGCTTGTGCAATGATCTGATGACCAAAGCAGACCCCCACAAGCGGCAGATCAGCGGCCGTGATATCACGGACCAGCTGTTCTAGCAGCGGAATGAAGGGCAGATCTTCATATACGCCATGTTTAGAGCCGGTGATCAGCCAGCCATCGCAATCCGTGTGATCCTTTGGAAAGACCATATCGACCACGTCATATTGGACGAACTCGAACCCGTGCCCATCAAGAAGCGCGACAAAAAGTGTCGCGTAGTCGCCGAGCGACGGGCGCAGTTCGTCCGGCGCGTGGCCCGCCTGCAATATGCCGATTTTCATGGGTCACCGTGATTTGGTTTTGCGTCACGCTATCCGCAGCCGTGGCCCACGGCAAGCGGCTCAGCGTATGATCTGCGGACGGATGCGCAGGCGCTTGCGCTGGGTTTGCGGCAGGTGCCGGTTCAGCCGCGCGTTGACCAGCCCGAAGATCAGAATAATCACCAGTGTCAGCAGGATGAAATAGCCTGCAAGGATGGGGTAGGGCACGAAGGGGTTGAAGGTCTTATCGGCAAAGTAATTCGCATAGTAGAGCGCATCACCCTTTTGCTGGAAGGCCGGAAAGCCTGAAAAATAGACCAGCGTGGTGGCGTGAAACAGAAAGATCGCCTCATTCGTATAGGCCGGCCATGCCAGCCGCAGCATGGTGGGCCAAATGATCCGCCGGAACCGCGACCAGCCTGACATGCCATAGGCATTGGCGGCTTCGACATCACCTTTGGGGATGGATTGCAGCGCCCCGTAGAAGATTTCACCCGAATAGGCGGCCGTGTTCAAAAAAAGGACCAGCAACGCCCCGGCCCAAGCCGAGGTCAGGGGGCTGAAGAAAGGGTAGCTGTTCTTGAGGCTGAGAAACAGAAAATAGGCAAAGAAGAACTGGATAAAGAGCGGTGAGCCACGAAACAGAAAGATGAACCATTCCGATGGTTTGCGGATCAACGAGCTTTGGGTCGCTTTGCCCAGTGCCACGGCGGTTGCAAGAAAGAACCCGGTGCAAAGGGCCAGCAAGCCGAAGTAGATATTCCAGATCATGCCAGAGCCGATCAGGGTGAATTGCTGGCAAAGCGTGAAATCGCTGCGCGGCAAAAGTCGTTCACCGACCCCGACACTGCGCAGACCGTAATCAAGTATTGTTTCCCAGCAGCTCATTTCCTGATCTCCGCGTAGAGGTCCCGGATCAAGTCCGGGACTGCGTTGCGCGCGCGGCGGCGTCCCGGACTTGATCCGGGACCTCTAACCCAAGCATCACTCATGCTGCCGCCTTTCGCTGTGTTTCGCCAGCAGCGGTTGCCTGACCATGGGTTAGCCGCGCCATGATCCGGTCCAGCACGACTTCAGAAAGTTTGGTGAAGCACAGGTAAAAGACCAAAAGCGCCAGAAAATACCACATCCGCCAGTCCCCATGCGGATAGTCCGTGAATTGTGGGGTTTTGGTGCCGCCCAGCTCGCGGGCCCAATAGACGATATCCTCAATCCCCAAAAGGAACAGCAGCGGTGTGGCCTTGATCAGTACCATCCAGAGGTTGGACAGGCCGGGCAGGGCGTAGACCCACATTTGCGGCACCAGAATCCGCCGGAACGCCTGCCGCCGCGACATCCCGTAAGCTTCGGCCGTTTCGATCTGGCTACGCGGGACCGCCCGCATCGCGCCGAACAGCACATTGGCTGCAAAGGCCCCAAAAACCAGCGCAAAGGTGAAGACTGCGATAAAGAAACCATAGGTTTCATGCATCCATTGCGGCGCATTGCCCTGCGGCATCTTGGCGACCTGACAGACTACGAAATCATTGCCCTGCCAGACGGCGACAGGCCAGTCGGGGCATTTGATGATGTGCCGCGTGTATTCGATCAACTGATCAAGGGCGATTACAAAGAACAAAAAGAAAGCGATATCAGGGACGCCACGCACAATCGCGATATAGCCGTTTCCGATCCAGCGCAGCGGCAGGAATTGGCTGCGGGCGGCTGTCGCGCCGCCAAAGCCGAACGCCAGTGCCAGCGGTGCCGTGATCGCCAGCAACAAAAGCACGGTTCCCACCGACCAATAGATATTCATATGCTTGCCTGTGGTCAGGTAGCAGCTGAGCCATGTCAGACCATCAAGCGAGGCGGGATCGGCGCAATAGCTGAAAATGGCGGGACCTATCGGTATGCAGCGTGACTATGCGTCGGCAGGGCGACGTGGAAACAATCATGGCGCCCTGGGTTTTGCCCAAGGCACCAAGAAAGGGATTTAGTAGGTTGTGGTTTCTTCACCGAACCACTTGATCAGCATCGCGTTCAGGGTGCCGTCTTCCTTCATCGAGGTGATCGCCGCATCCATCGTTTCCTTCAGCTCTGTATCGCTTTCACGCAGACCCATGCCGATGCCACCGCCAAGGGGGACCTCATCACCCACAAACATCAGTTCGCCGCCAGACGCATCGACGAGCGGCACAAGGAAATCCTTGTCCGCAAACACGGCGTCAGCTTCGCCGGCACGAACGGCCGCGATGGTTTCTTCGGGCGTGGGGAATTCCAGCAGAGCAGCGCCCGTGTCGGTCACATGACCCGCCTGGATGGTCGAGGTTTGCGCCGCCACAACGCCACCCAGCAGGTCTGCGTCTTCCGAAAGCGCTACATAGGCCGATGCAGTGGGTGGATAGTAATCTTGCGTGAAATCAATCACTTCTTCCCGTTCATCGGTGATCGACATGCCGGCCATGATCGTGTCGTAGTTGCTCGATACCAAGTTCGGGATAATGCTGTCCCAATCATTGGTGACCCATTCACAGGTCAGTTCAGCGCGTGCGCAAAGCTCATCGCCCAGTTCCCGCTCAAACCCGTCGACTTCGCCATCGTCGTTGATGAAGTTATAAGGCGCATAGGCGCCTTCGGTGCCCATCCGTACAACCGAATGCGCGTCGGCCAGTGCCATGCTGCCCGCAAGTGTCAGGGCTGTGGTCAGGATCAGTTTGTTCATTGTCATACTCCCAGTTTACTCTTGTTATGAAACGGTTGCGGATAGAAATCCGCGCAGCCGTTCGGTTTTTGGTTGGCCGAACAACATGCCCGGCGGTCCTTCTTCTTCGATCTTGCCTTGATGCAGGAACACCACGTGATCGCTGACATCTGCGGCAAGCCGCATATCATGGGTCACGATGATCATGGTCCGACCTTCATTGGCCAAATCCTTGATCACACGGACTACTTCTTGTTCCAATTCCGGGTCCAATGCACTTGTCGGCTCGTCGAACAGCAGCGCTTTCGGTTCCATGCACAGCGCGCGCGCGATGGCTGCCCGTTGCTGCTGTCCGCCCGAAAGCTGCGCCGGGAAAGCATCGCATTTATCGCCTATCCCGACCTTGGCCAGATAGGCGCGTGCCGCTTTTTCGACCTCTGCCTTGTCACGTTTCAGCACGGTGACCGGCGCTTCCATCACGTTTTGCAGAATCGTCATATGCGCCCAAAGATTGAACTGCTGAAACACCATCGACAGGTTGGTGCGAATCCGGATCATCTGCGCGTGATCCGACGGATGACGGGCCGCGCCTGTGCCCTTCCACTTTACCGGTTCGCCGCAAAAGAGCACATCGCCCTGCTGGCTGTCCTCCAATAGATTTGCGCAACGCAGCAAGGTGGATTTGCCAGAGCCGGACGATCCGATCAGCGACACGACATGCCCCGCGGGCGCGGTGATATCAACGCCTTTGAGAACCTCAAGCGATCCGTAAGCTTTGTGCAGATTGCGGATTTCGATGACGGGGGCAGCGTTGGTCACGTGTACGGAAACTTCTTGTTGTTTGACATGTCATACTGCGGATTTTGAGCGCATTTGCAATGTGTATCCGACAGGCTTACCGCTGGTTAATGTGCAAATGCCTCTGGTTTAGGCGGTAAGGGGATGTCGTAGGCATCTTCGGAAAGCGAAACGATGGCCCGCAGCCCCAGAACTTGTCGATGGGCCCGGGGCAGTCCGTTGATCGCTGCGTCGATGGCATCGCGGTAAGGAGCAGGGTCCTGATCGCGCCGGGTGATAAAGCTCATCCCCGGGCTGGCCGATGTTTGACCGATGATGTGCAGATCACGCAGCCGTGGATTGCCCTCGGCCTGCTCCAGCCGCCAGGTTTGTGCATCGATTGATGCAAGATCAGCGGTGCCTTTGGCAACGGCCGCAATGCTTGCGTTGTGACTTCCGGTGACGGTGACCACGTTCAGCGTAAACCGCTCACGCTGCGCCCAAAGCTGGGCCGCCCCGTAGCCCGACTGGGACAAGAGATCATTGCAGGCGTAACGAGCGGCGAAATCGGCAGGCGTGCCGGGCGAACGTGCGATGAACAGGCTGTTGTAATACCCGGCGGGGCAATCTGGCAGGCCATAATCGCTTGCACCGATCAATGTCACCTTGTCGCGAAACAGGGCGCGGTAGGGCAGGTTGCAGATATGGCCGAGCACAAGATCATCGCGATCCCAGACTTCCATATAGTCTATGTTGTGGTCCAGTTGGTCGGGGGCGGTGATGCCGCGATCCCGCAATTCGTCGCGGATCAGATGCCAAAGCGCATCATGCGCGGCCCGGTTAAATGCGCGCGCATACATCGGCAGGCTGGCGATCATGTCAGGCTGCGACGGGCCGCGTGGCTGTCCTGATCTGACACCCCCAGAAGAGAAGCAACCACGCGCATCAGGCTGTCTTCCTCATCCTCGCGCACGCCATCAGCCAGAACGACTGACCACATTGCTTTGATCACGGCGAGACGGTCTTCATACACGACCGCATCCTTGATCGCGCGGGTAAATCGTACAGTATCAGGGGCTTGGGCCTCTAAGGTTTCACATTCGCCACGCAGCTTTGCCGCCTCAAACGGCGACAGATCGTAGCGTTTTCCAAGTACGCGGTCGATCTGGGCGATTTCTGCGTCGGCATAGTCATTGTCGGATCGGGCGACGCGCACAAGCAGCGCGCCGAGCGCCAGCCGCGCGTCGGGATCGGGTAATGTGTCAGGTGCGGGGTCGGTCATGCGACGGATCAGATCATTGAACATGAGCTCTACTTAGGGTGTTCGCGGGGGCAAGTCCAATGCAGGGCGTGTGGTCTGGCGTGACAGCAGCCAAGTCGTAAGGTGGGTCTTGACCCACCCCGCGAAAAGGTATCGGAAAACCGTCGGACTTTGATCGGACCTTTGGTCCGCGTTGCTCTAAATTTATTAACAAAGGGTTAAGTTTGCAGTGGCGCGGTGAACCTCGTCCTACAAGTCCACAAGTGCGCCGCGTGCGCTGATGACGCGGGCTGAAACTTGGCAGGCGGCTTTGGTCGCCGCTGCGGCGGTTTCACCCTGTAATAGCCCGGTCAGGAAGCGCCCGTTAAAGCTGTCGCCTGCGGCGGTGGTGTCGATGACGGTTGCGACGGGTGTTGGGGCAATGCTGTCCCGGTTGTTGCTTTCGCCGACCAGCGCAGGCGCTGCACCGTTTTTGACCACGACCAGTGCCGCACCGCTATTTTGATAGCGCACCAGCGTAGCTTCGGGTGAGGCGTCGTTGAAAAAGCTCGCTTCATCTTCGAAAGAGGGGAGCGCGATATCAGAGACAGCAGCGCCGCGCATGACCCAGTCGCACATCGTGGAGGTGTCGGACCACAGGCGCGGGCGCAGGTTGGGGTCAAAGGCGATCTGCACCCCTTTAGCCCGTGCCGCGCGCAATGTGTCAAGTAGCGTCGCCCGTCCGCTGTCAGGCAGAATGGCCAGTGTGATGCCGGAAAAGAATGCCATATCACCTTTGCCAAGTGCGGCGATACCGTCGAGATTTTCGGCCAGCCTGCGCGCGGCAGAAGTATCGCGCCAATAGGAAAAGCTGCGTTCGCCGTCGGTCAGGGAAATCAGGTATAGCCCGACAGAATGCCCGGCCCGTACCGACAGCACCGGTCGGATATCGGCGGTTTTGATGAAATCTGTCAGCTGCGCCGATGCGGCATCATCGCCAACCGCGCTAAGGTAAGCGATATCAAGCGCGGGGGCGCTGCGTTTGGCGTACCAAGCTGTGTTGAACGTGTCCCCGGCAAATCCCATCGCATAGGTGCCGTCACCCTGTGGGGCCATTTCCACCATACATTCACCGATGCTGAGCAATGTCTGTGTCATGATGTGGGCTCGAAATAGTCGGGATACATGTCGCGGATCTCCTCTAGGACACCTCGGATCGCGCCAAGATGGGCGCGCAGATAGGTTTCGGCCTGTGCTAGGTTGCGTGCTGCGATTGATTCGACAAGGCTTGTATGTTCTTCCAGCACCTCGCTTTGTCGTTCAGCAGACAGCGTCAGATAGCGGATACGGTCCATATGCGCTTTGTGCTCTTGGATCAGGTTCCAAGCGTGCGCATGGCCGGAGATTTCGCAGAGCAGCCCGTGAAACTTGTCATCGAGTTGATGAAAGGCGGTGGCATCGGTCTGGTTCAGCGCCTTTTTCTGTAATGCCAGATGGGCGCGCAAGGCGGCAATATCCGAATCTGTCAGCCGCTGGATCGTGGAGCGCAGGCATTCGACTTCGAGTGCGATACGGGTGAAGACGGCATTCAGCACAGCCTCTTCTGAAATCCGGGTGATCAGTGTCGCGCGCTGCGGGCGAATCGACAGAAAGCCAAGGTTGGATAGTCGAAAGAACGCATCGCGGACCGGCTGACGCGATACGTCCAACTGGCGTGCGATTTCGGTTTCGGACACTTTCGTGCCCGGCGGTAGGCGCAGTGAGATCACCGCATCATAGACCATGCGAAACACAAGATCGGTGGCCGAAACAGTTTGTTGTTCCAGTGGTTCAAAGGTCATTTCACTCATTGGCATTGATGCACTCGTCTCTCGTCCGTCGTGTGTTTTTTGGGCTTTGGGCAGGGATAGGCCAATTCGCCCTTTGACACAACTGACAAGCTAGCATATTAGGCGATCAGTTGAATTGCGTAGGGAGGCGCGACTTGATGTCTCTTGTTGATCCTGATCGTCTGTTTCCGGCGGAAGCCAAGCTGCGCGGTATCGCCCGTGCGCTTTATGACAGTGTCAGCGATCTGCCGATCATCAGTCCGCATGGGCATTGCGACCCGTCTTGGTTTGCTGAAAATGCCCGCTTTCCTGATCCTGCCGCACTTTTCGTTGTGCCGGATCACTATGTCTTTCGCATGCTGGTCAGTCAGGGTGTCCCAATGGCAGATCTTGGTGTGCCCCGCGTTGATGGCGGCCCGGTCGAAACGGACCCCCGCGCGATCTGGCGTCGATTTGCGGCCCATTTTCACACGCTGCGCGGCACGCCGTCGGCGATGTGGCTGACCCATGCGTTTGTGCATGTGTTCGGCATTGAAGCGCCTTTCACGGCGCAGACGGCAGACCGTTTTTACGATCATATTGAGGCGCAGCTGGCGACGGATGACTTCCGCCCCCGTGCTTTGTTTGATCGGTTCAATATTGAAGCGCTGGCCACGACCGAGGGCGCGCTGGATGATCTGGCCCATCACAAGGCGATCCGCGACAGCGGTTGGCAGGGTCGGGTGATCACGACATATCGCCCCGATACGGTGGTCAATCCCGAATGCGATGGCTTTGCGAATAATGTGGCGCGGCTCGGTGCGCTGACCGGTGAGGATACGGCAAGCTGGGCTGGCTATCTGGCCGCCCACTGCAAGCGCCGCGCCTATTTCAAAGAGCATGGCGGCGCGACAGCGACAGATCATGGCCATCCGACAGCCCGTACCGCTGATTTGCCGCAATCAGAGGCCGCCGCATTATTTGCCAAGGCTTTGGCAGGCACATGCAGCGCGGAGGAGGCGGATCTGTTCCGGGGACAGATGTTGACCGAAATGGCGCGGATGAGCCTGGAGGACGGTCTGACCCTGCAAATCCATGCGGGATCATGGCGCAATCATTCTGCTGGCGTGCTGCGCCAGTTTGGCCGCGACAAGGGTTTTGATATTCCACGCCGCACCGATTATGTTGGTGCGCTGAAGCCGCTGCTGGATGCGGTGGGGATGGAGCCGGATTTGCGGATCATCCTGTTTACACTGGATGAAACGGTCTACGGGCGCGAGCTGGCGCCGCTTGCCGGTGCCTATCCTGCGCTGCGGCTGGGTCCGCCATGGTGGTTCTTTGATAGCTACGAAGGCATCCGCCGGTTCCGCGAAGCCACCACCGAAACATGTGGATTTTATAATACTGCGGGGTTCAACGATGACACCCGCGCGTTCTGTTCGATCCCCGCCCGGCACGATGTCGCGCGGCGGTCGGATTGTGCCTATCTCGCAACCCTGGTCGGCACGGGCCGTCTGGGCGAGGGGGAGGCATTCGAGGTCGCACAGGACCTTAGCTATCGGTTGGCCAAATCGGCCTATCGGTTGTGATTTTTTTCAGGGAGGAAAGAAAGAATGACATTAATCAAAACATTGACAGGGGCGCTGCTGGCCAGCGCTGCATTTACGTCAGCGGCGCAGGCGTGCGAAATCACGTTGCGGTCGTCTGATACGCACCCAGAGGGTTATCCCACGGTTGCCGCTGTGGAACATATGGGTGAGCTGCTGCAGGAACGTTCTGACGGGCGCATCTGCGTTGAGGTCTTTGCCTCTGCCCAGTTGGGCGAAGAAAAGGACACGATTGAACAGACACAGTTGGGTGTGATTGACCTGAACCGCGTCAGCCTTGGGCCGTTCAATAATATCATCGAAGAAACCAAGGTGTTTTCGCTGCCTTATATCTTCCGTTCGACCGATCACATGCATGATGTGGTCGATTCCGATATCGGCCAGGATATTCTGGACGAGTTCCAGAACCACAATCTGGTCGGGTTGGCCTATTTCGATGGTGGCTCGCGCAGTTTCTACAACAGCCAGAAGCCGATCAAGTCCATCGAGGATGTTGAGGGCCTGAAGTTCCGCGTGATGCAGTCTGATGTGTTTGTTGACATGGTGGATGCGCTGGGCGGCAACGCGACCCCGATGCCTTATGGTGAGGTGTATTCCAGCATCCAGACAGGCGTGATCGACGGGGCGGAAAACAACTGGCCGTCTTACGAAAGCTCGGGCCATTATGAGGTTGCCGGATACTACACGCTTGATCAGCACTTGATCGTGCCTGAGGTTCTGGTGATGTCGAAATCAAGCTGGGACAACCTGTCTGAAGACGATCAGGCGCTGGTTCAGCAGGCCGCGCGTGACAGCATGCCGGTGATGCGCGAGCTTTGGGCAGAACGTGAAGCGGCGTCGGAAGCGCAGGTTCTGGCTGCCGGTGTTGAGGTGATCCGCGACATCGACAAAACCCCGTTCATCGAAGCGATGGTGCCTGTCTATGAGCGTCACGTGACCTCGGACAAGCTGAAGGATCTCGTCACCCGTATCCAGGCTGTCGAGTAATCCCACACTGATCGGGTGGCCCGCAGCGGGCCACCCAACCTCTCAAGGAATTTTTAGCAGATGCTTGTATTTGTGCGCCGCTTATCGTCGGTGATGCGCCTTCTTAGCCATGCCGCACTTTGGATTGCGGCGGTTGGGTTGGTTCTGATGACAGCCTTTATTGCCTGGCAGGTTTGGGGGCGGTTTGTGCTGAATGATACGCCGACCTGGACTGAGACCAGTTCTGTCCTGCTGATGGGCTTTTTCATTCTGATGGGCGCCGCAGTCGGTATCCGCGAGGGCAACCATCTGAGTTTCGATGTGGTCCTGTATCTGGTTGGCCCCAAGACCAAGGCGGTGATGCACAGCCTGTCCGACTTGATCGTGATCACCTTTGCTATTGGCATGATCATTTACGGGGTCACGCTGGCCAGCAATGCATGGAACACGACTATTCCGAACCTTGGCGTCACAGGGGCAACCGCGTTTGTCGCGCTGGTGCTCGGCGGAATTCTGATGACACTTTTTTCGATCGAGCGCCTGCTGCGCCGCTTTGTCGGGCTGCATACAGCGCGGTTCGGCGAGACCGATATGGGCAAGGACTGACCACATGGAACTTTTTGTCCTTTTCGGCACGTTCACCGTGCTTTTGTTCATTGGCACGCCTGTCGCCTTTTGCCTTGGTGTGTCCTCTTTCGCGACGATCATCTATCTGGGCCTGCCGCCCGTGGTGGTCTTTCAGCGGCTGAATTCCGGTATTTCGGTCTTTGCGCTGATGGCGATCCCATTCTTTATCTATGCCGGTGAGCTGATGGTGCGCGGCGATATTGCCCGCCGTCTGGTTGCCCTTGCGGGGGCCGGTGTGGGCCATCTGCGTGGCGGGCTGGGGCAGGTGAATATTACCGCTTCTGTCCTGTTCGGGGGGATTTCCGGTTCTGCTGCGGCTGATGCTTCGGCCATTGGAGGGCTGATGGTGCCGCAGATGGAAAAGCGCGGCTATGACAAGGATTACGCGGTTAATATCACGGTGGTGTCTTCGATCATTGCGCTGATGCTGCCGCCCTCACATAACCTGATCATTTATTCAATCTCTGCCGGTGGCCGGATTTCCATCGCTGATCTGTTCACCGCCGGTATTCTGCCCGGTCTCATCCTTGCGCTGTCGCTGATGGTCGTGGCTTGGTGGGTCGCCAAACAGCGCGGTTATGACACCGAGCCGTTCCCCGGCTGGCGCGCCGTTGGCAATCTTTTCCTGAGCGCGACGCCCGGTTTGATCCTTGTTGGCATCATTTTCGGTGGGGTTCGGTCCGGCGTGTTCACCGCGTCTGAATCATCCTGTATCGCGGTGGTTTACGCCATCCTGATTACGATCTTTGTCTACCGTTCGCTGCCCTACGCCGAATTTGTTGCAGCAACGATGTCAGCCGTGCGCACCGCGTCGATGGTGTTGCTAGTCATCGGCTCTGCCGCTGCATTTGGCTGGCTGCTGGCCTATCTGCGGGTGCCCGCGCAATTGGTTGAGATCATGAAAGGTGTCAGTGAGAATCCGATCATCATCTTGCTGATGCTCAACCTGATCCTGCTATTCCTTGGCACCTTTATGGATATGAGCCCACTGATCGTAATTACCACGCCGATCTTTTTGCCGGTTGCCACCGCTTATGGCGTTGATCCGGTGCATTTCGGGATCATCCTGATCCTGAACCTTGGTATTGGGCTGTGTACCCCGCCTGTGGGGGCTGTGCTGTTTGTCGGCTGCGCGGTGGGTAAACTGCCTGTGGCCACGGCGATCCGCACGATCTGGCCGTTTTATGGCGCAGCTGTCGCGACGCTGATGCTTGTCACTTACATCCCGGCGCTGTCGCTTTGGCTGCCGTCGCTCTTTCACTGATGACCGAGTTGCATTGAGACCATTGCATTCGAAACCACTGATGATGGAGGAATACATGAAGTACTTGAATGCCTTAGGATTGATTGCCTTACTGGTGCCGGGGACACTTGCCGCGCAGGATGTCACCGCCACGCATATCGCAATCGCGGCAGAGCCCGCATCTATTGGCTGGGCCACTGTCGAGGGTGATACGACCGGTGGTGCGGCTGCGGCGCTGGACCAGATCCATGTGGTCACATCGCGGGCCGCACTGGTCGCCGCGCTGGGCGGTGATAATGCGACGAATGCGGGCGATGACACGCCCGCCATTATCTTTGTCAGCGGTACCATTGATCTGACCGAAGATGATGCTGGCAATCCGCAGGGTGCTGCCGCTTTTGCTGAGCCGGAGTATGACGAGGCCGCCTATATCGCGACCTACGACCCAGAGGTCTATGGCCGCGAGGCAGAACCCGAAGGCCCGCTGGAAGAGGCCCGCGAACGGTCTGAGCAGGCCCAAAACGCGCATACAATGGTTCGTATCGGGTCGAACAAGACGCTGATCGGTCTGAAAGATGCCCGCATCATCAACGGCACATTACTGTTGAAAGAGGTCGAAAACGTCATCATCCGCAATATCACCTTTGAGGATTCATGGGATTTCTTCCCGCAATGGGATGCCACGGATGGCAGCCAGGGCAATTGGAATGCGGAATATGATCTGATCGGGATCGAGCAATCCACCCATGTCTGGATCGATCATTGCAGCTTTTCCGATGGGGCGCGCCATGATGACGATCTGCCGCCGGTCTTTGGCCGTGTGAAACAGCATCACGATGGTTTGGTCGATATCAAGACGATGGCGAACTATATCACGCTGAGCAACAACCGGTTCTTTGATCACGACAAGGTCCATGTGATCGGATCATCCGACAGCCGGACCCAGAATATCGGACATTTGCGCGTTACGATCACCGGGAACTGGTACGATAATGTGCGCCAGCGCACGCCTCGTGTCCGCTTTGGCGAGGTGCATGTCTATGGCAACCTGTTCACGCCGCGTGCGGATGGCCCTTATAGTTTTTCCTATGCGATTGGGGCTGGCAAGGAATCTCGCACCCTATCAGAGGCAAACCTGTTCGCACTGCCTGCCGCCATCGAACCCGGATCGGTCTTTCGGCACTACCGGGGCGAAATGGCACAGGACAACGGATCACTGGTCAACGGCAAGCCCGCGGATCTGCTGGCGCTTTACAACGCTGCCAACCCGGACAAACCACTGGCCGATAGTGTCGATTGGACGCCCCCCTATGCCTATCAACTGCCTGACCCCGCAGAGCTGGCCGTTTCGGTCCGCAAAACGGCCGGGGCCGGTCATCTTTTGCCACATTAAACCACTTTGGGGTGGCGTCATCGGCGCCGCCTCTGTCCGCCACTCACCCGTATTCAAACCCGAAAGAAACCGATGCTGAAAACCTTCCCCCCCGTGCAGCCTGATCCCGGTGTGACCCGGCAGGTGCTGTCCGACAGCCCAGAGCTGATGGTCGTGTCCTTTACCTTTGACGCAGAGGCAGAGGGCAAGCTGCATGACCATCCCCATGTCCAATCCACCTATGTCGAAAGCGGTCGCTTTCGCTTTACTGTCGCGGGCGAGGAGATGGAGGTCGGACCGGGTGACAGTTTTGTTATCCCCTCCGGCGCGCGTCACGGCTGCATCTGCCTGGAGCCGGGCCGCCTGATCGACACATTCACCCCCCGCCGCGACGATTTTCTTTGAGGAGCACGCTATGACCATTCACACACAGACCCGCTATGCCATTGATCCTGAAACCGTAAAGGGGTTCGATACCACGAAACTGCGCGATCATTTCCATGTGGGCGATCTGTTCGCCGCGGGTGAAATCCGGCTGGTTTATTCCCATTACGACCGGCTGATCCTTGGCTCTGCCGTGCCTGAAGGCACTGACCTGACGCTGGACGCGGTGCCTGAGACCGGCACGCCCAGCTTTCTGGATCGCCGCGAGGCGGCAGTGTTGAATATCGGTGAGACGGGTACGGTGACCGTTGAAGGCACGACCCATACGCTTGAGCGTGGCGAGGTGCTTTATATCGGCTTGGGGTCGGGGGCTGTGACATTCAGCGGCGCGGGCCGGTTTTATGTCTTGTCCGCCCCGGCGCATCGCAAATGCCCCACCAAGCTGATCAAACTGTCAGATGCCCGCCGGGTGGAAATGGGCGCGCGCGAAACTGCGAATGAACGTACCATCATCCAGTTCCTGCACCCAGAGGTTTGCGAAAGCTGTCAGTTGCTGATGGGCTACACGCAATTTGCAGATGGTTCGATCTGGAACACGATGCCCGCCCACCTGCATGACCGTCGGATGGAGGCCTATCTGTATTTCGATCTGCCTGCTGATCAGCGCGTTTTTCACCTGATGGGCAAGCCGGAAGAGACCCGCCATATCGTCATGGCAAATGAAGAGGCGGTTATTTCTCCCCCTTGGTCGATCCATTCCGGTGCGGGCACGTCATCCTATACATTCTGCTGGGCGATGGCGGGCGACAATGTCGATTTCACCGATATGGATATGGTGGCGATGGGTGATCTGCGATGAGCTTTGCGCTGACCGGACAAAAGGCGCTGGTGACTGGCGCGAATACAGGGATCGGGCAGGCGATCGCGGTCGCGCTGGCCGCAGCCGGTGCCCATGTCATCGCCGCAGGTCGCCGGTCCTGCGCTGAAACCGTGGCGGCCATCACGGCCGCAGGCGGTAGCGGCGCAGAGCTGCTGCTGGATTTGGCGGATCTGGATGCGGCGGTTGCCGCGCTGCCGGATGATCTGGATATTCTTGTCAATAATGCGGGGATCATCCGCCGCGATGACAGTGTGGACTTCACCCAAGCTGATTGGGATGCGGTGATGGATGTGAACCTGAAGGCGGTATTTCTGCTGTGTCAGCGCTTTGCCAAAAATGCGCTGGCGGCTGAACGCGGTGGCCGGATTGTCAACATTGCCTCGCTTCTGTCGTTTCAGGGCGGCATCCGTGTGCCGTCTTATACCGCGTCAAAGCATGGTGTGGCCGGGCTAACCAAGATTTTCGCCAATGAATGGGCGGCCAAGGGGATCAATGTGAACGCTGTGGCCCCGGGGTATATCGCGACGAATAATACCGAGGCGCTGCGCAATGATGCGGATCGTAATGCCGCCATCCTTGAACGTATTCCCGCAGGCCGCTGGGGCGATCCAGAGGATATCGCGGGCGCGGTCACCTTTCTATGCAGCCCGGCGGCGAAATATGTGCATGGCACAATCCTGAACGTGGATGGAGGGTGGCTTGCCCGCTAAACGACTGACACGGGACGGGCCGGCCCCGGCCATCGGCATGGTGCATCTGGGGCCGGGTGCGTTCTTTCGTGCTTTCAACGCGGTCTACACGGACGCGGCGATGCAGGCTGAAGGTGGTGATTGGGGCATCGCGGCGGTGAGCCTGCGCAGCCCGACAGCCCGTGACCAGATGGCGCCGCAGGGCGGGGTGTATACATCCTGCACTTTGGCACCGGGCGGGCTGCAAGCGCAGGTGATTGGTGCGGTCAGCAAGCTGTTGGTCGCGCCCGAAGACCCCGGCGCTGTGGTTGACCTGATGGCGGACCCGAAGGTGAAGATCGTGTCACTGACGATCACCGAAAAAGGCTATTGCCATTCCCCTGCGACCGGTCGGCTGGACCTGTCGCATCCGGATATTGCATATGATCTGGAAAACCTAGCGACACCGCGTTCTGCGATGGGGCTGATCTGTGCCGCGCTGGCGCAGCGGCGGCAGGCAGGCGCGGGGCCGTTTACCGTGTTGAGTTGTGACAATCTGCCTGCAAACGGGGCGCTGACCCGCCAGATGGTGCTGGATTTCGCGCGCTCGCTTTCGCCCGAACTGGCGGATTGGATCGCAGAGGCTGTGCCGTTCCCGTCTACCATGGTGGACCGGATCACGCCCGCGACGACGGATGCGGATATTGATCGGCTGGACGCGGAGACAGGCTATCGCGATCCGGCGATGGTCGTGCATGAGCCGTTTCGTCAGTGGGTGATTGAGGATAATTTTGCCTGCGGTCGCCCCGCGTGGGAAATTGCGGGCGCGCAGTTTGTAAAATCCGTCGAGGCGCATGAGCTGATGAAGCTGCGCTGCCTGAACGGGACCCATTCGACGCTGGCTTATCTGGGCTATCTGGCCGGGTATGACACCATCGCCGCGTGCGTTGCTGACCCTGATTTCGCCGCCCTGTGTGAAGCACTTTGGCGCGACGAAATCCTGCCAACGGTCCCCGCGCCAGAGGGTGAGGATTTGCCCGCCTATGCCGCCGCGCTGCTGGACCGCTATCGCAATCCGGCGATCCGTCACCGTACGTGGCAAATCGCGATGGATGGCAGCCAGAAACTGCCGCAGCGTTTGCTGGGCACGATCCGGGATAATCTGGATCAGGGGCGGGTGCCGCTGCGCCTGTGCCTCGCTGTGGCAGCGTGGATGCGCTATGTGGGCGGCGTGGATGAAAAAGGCCAGTCGATTGACGTGCGCGACCCGCTGGCCGATACGCTGAAGGTAGCATCGGACGGTGCTGACAGTGCCGAGGCTAAGGTCGCGGCGCTATTGGCGTTTGATGATATTTTCGCGCCAGCATTGGCCGCTGATCCCGGTTTTCGCGCCGCTGTCACTGCGGCTTATCAAGCGCTGGTGACGGATGGCGCGCGCGCAGTTGTTGCAGGAGCAGTGAAATGATTGAATCTTGGCGCTGGTTTGGTCCGCTGGACGCAATCGGATTGGATGAAATCGCCCAGACCGGGGCCACGGGCATCGTAACCGCCTTGCATGACATCCCCTATGGCGCGGTCTGGACGCGTCAGGCGATCGCCGCGCGCAAGGCCGAGATCGCGGCGGCCTCCGATCTGCACTGGGCAGTGGTCGAAAGCCTGCCTGTGCATGAGGATATTAAGCGCGGCGAAGCCGCAGGTGCGGCGCGTCTGGATGCGTTGTTTGCCAATTACCGTCAGTCGCTCGCCAATCTGGCGGCAGAAGGCGTGCGCACGGTGTGCTATAATTTCATGCCGCTTCTAGATTGGACCCGGACGGAACTGGCCGCCCCCTTGCCGCGTGGCGGGCATGCGCTGCGGTTTTCGGCCGTGGAAATGGCTTTTTTCGACGTGCATATGGTGGGTCGTGAGGGGGCAGAGGCGGATTGGTCCGCAGCTGTACTGACGGGGGCCGCTGCTTTGGCAGAGCGCGCCACTGACGTGGATCGTGACCGTTTGCTGACCGCAATCATGTCGGGCCTGCCCGGCGCCTACGACCGCTATGATGTAGCGGGCTTACGTGCGGCACTGGCCCCCTGGGCCGGTTTCACGGCGGATGACCTGCGCGCATCGCTCGCCCGGTTTTTGGCTGAAATCATCCCAACGGCAGAAGAGCTGGGTCTAAAAATGGCGATCCACCCGGATGATCCGCCGCGCCCTTTGCTGGGCTTGCCTCGGATTGTGTCATGTGAGGCGGATATCGCTGCGATCCTTGCCATGCAGGACAGCACCGCCAATGGGCTGACGCTTTGTGCCGGATCGCTGGGGGCGAACCCGGATAATAATGTGCCTGCTATCGCGCGCCGCTTTGCGGATCGCATCCATTTCGCCCATTTGCGCAATGTCGCCAAAGAGCCTGATGGATCGTTCCAAGAGGCCGCGCATCTGGAAGGGGACACGGATATGCCCGCACTGGTCGCCGCATTGCTGGAGACAGGCCGCGATATTCCCTATCGCCCCGATCATGGTCACGCGCTGCTGAGCGATCTGGGCCGCACCACCCATCCGGGCTATCCGCTGATCGGGCGGATGCGTGGTTTGGCAGAGCTGCGCGGGGTCATCGCTGGCTTGTCTCACCGCGCCGGGTGATACCGTTTGTGATTGATCCGCCGGGCCTGTCGTGAAACGCTGCCCGCAGGCGAGGGACGAAGGCGGCGTAAATGGGCGAGTTATGGGAGGGGTTGGCAGCAGGGTTTTGGCTGGTCGTTACACTTGATCCCGATCTGGTGGCCATCACCCTTCGGTCGTTGCAGGTTACTTTATCGGCTGTTGTCATCGCCTCTGCCTTGGCGCTGCCGTTTGGGGCCTTTCTTGCCATTTCGCGCTTTCGGCACAGGCGGGCGACGATTGCGCTGCTGAATGCGCTGATGGGGCTGCCACCGGTTGTTGTCGGGCTGATTGTCTATCTGCTGTTGTCACGGGCCGGGCCGTTTGGCGTGATGGGCCTGCTTTTTACCCCGACCGCGATGATCATCGCGCAGGTGATGATTATCACCCCGCTGATCGCCTCTATCGCGCATCAGTCGATCCGCGATATCTGGTCGGAATATCACGACCTGCTGATTTCACTGTCCACCAGCAAATGGCAGCGGATCAGAACGCTACTGTGGGATGGACGGCGGGCGCTGATCACCGCCTCGCTGGCCGGGTTTGGCCGCGGTATTGGTGAGGTGGGCGCGATCATGATTGTGGGCGGCAATATCGATAATGCGACCCGTGTGCTGACCACCGCGATCGCGCTGGAAACCGGCAAGGGTGATTTTGCGCTGGCGCTGGGCCTTGGGTTTGTCCTGATCGGGCTGGCGATTGCGGTGAACCTTGCCATTCACGCTATTGGCCGCACAGAAAGCGAGGGCAAATGGTGACCCCGATCCTGCCATTGCAGATGCAAGGCGCGTTGGTGCGCAAGCGCGGCAAATTGCTGTTGGGGCCGGTCGATCTGGAAATCTCAGCCACGGGGCTGACGGTTGTGATGGGCCCGAACGGGGCGGGCAAAACAACGCTTTTGCGCGCGCTGCATGGGTTGGAGCGGCTGTCGGGGGGGCGTGTGACGGCGCCGATCCCCTTTGCCGACACCTGGGCGCTGCAGGCGTTTGTTTTTCAGACCCCGATCATGATGCGTCGCAGTGTGCGGGATAATCTGGCCTATCCGCTGCTGCTGCATGGCAAAGGCAAGGCAGAGGCGTATAAAGCCGCCGCTGACTGGGCGGAACGGGTCGGGCTGACTCATGTGTTTGACCTGCCTGCGCCGCAGTTGTCGGGCGGCGAAAAACAAAAGCTCGCGCTGGCCCGTGCGCTGATCCGGTCGCCTGAGATCGTGTTTCTGGATGAGCCCTGCGCCAACCTAGACGGCCGCGCCACCCGCGAAATTGAAACGATCTTGCAAGAGGTCCAGGCGGCTGGCACACGTATTGTCATGTCGACCCATGACATCGGGCAAGCCCGCAGGCTGGCCAGCGAGATTGTCTTCCTGATGCATGGTCAGGTGATTGAAACCGGTGATGCGACGGGATTTTTTGCCGCACCGCGCACACCACAGGCCGCGGCATTGCTCAAAGGAGATATCGTCGAATGATCCGTTTACTGTCCCTGATATTTGCCATTATCGGCACGATGGCCCCCGCCGAGACGCTGAAGCTGGCGGTCACAACGTCCTTTCACAATTCTGGTCTGTCCGAGATTTTGCTGCCCGCAATTGCCGAAGACACCGGGCTAGAGGTGCAATTGCTGGTCGTGGGCACCGGACAGGCGATCCGTCTGGGCGAGGCGGGCGATGTGGATGCGATCCTTGTGCATTCCCGCACGGCTGAGGATGCTTTTATCGCGGGTGGTTACGGCACGGCCCGGCGCGAGATCATGTATAATGATTTCGTCTTTATTGGCCCTGTCGCAGATCCCGCGACTGTGGCAGAGGCAAACAGCGCCGCTGACGCGCTGCTGCGTATCTCCAATGCCGAGGCTGCCTTTGTCAGCCGGGGCGATGATAGCGGCACGCATAAAAAGGAACTGTCGCTTTGGGATGCGTCTGGTGCCTCACGAGCGGGTGATTGGTATCGCCCTGTTGGGGCGGGCATGGGCGCAAGCCTGAACACTGCTGCGGCGATGGACGCTTATATTCTGGCCGATCGGGCCAGTTGGCTGAATTTTGGCAACAAAGCGGGGCTTGATCTGCTCTTTGCTGGTGATCCGGTTTTGTTCAACCAATATGCCTATATCCCTGTGAACCCGGCGCTGCACAGCCACGTGAAAATTGAAGCGGCAGAAGCGCTGGAAGACTGGCTGGCATCGCCCCGCGCGGCGGAGCTAATCAATGGCTACATGATCAATGGCGAGACACTGTTTACCTTCAACGCCGTGAACGGGTCCTGAGCCTGCGGGATTGCAGTAGCAGGACTGACATTTCGAGCCTGCTCACGCCCCTCACCGTGAGTAGGCGCCGTTGAAGGAACGATGCAGTGCAAGTGGCCATTCAAGACATACGTCCACGCAGAAATCTGCGGAGGCACGATAATGACAGCTGTGCGGGACTTTGCCGCCGTTGAACTGACAAAGGTTAACGACTTCTTTAGTCAGCTAGAGCGTGTCGCGTGCTTTCAGATTCAGGATTCCCAGATCACGTATGATGTGATTCCCTATGCTTGGCGCAGATATGGGGGTCGCAGATGG
>NZ_JBJMBF010000028.1:0-34321 GCF_046640325.1 Loktanella agnita
CTTTTCTCAGACGAAGAGTGCTACAACTACTTCAAGGCCGCAGGATATGAGGGCCATTGAGTGCAACATGCTCTAGTTTTTGCGCAATTTGTTTGGACATGCTGGCTGCAGAGTATTTATTCTCCAGTGGACCAAACCTATTTAAAGACCGGCTAAAACTGTCGTCTACCATACGGCTTTAGGTCGTCCACATGGATCATAGATGAGCACAGAATATTACATATGTCCAAATAAACAGTGCCAGATATCTGATGTCTGGGGTCGGCTTAAAGCATTGGTTTCTGGTCAGCCGTTTTGTATAGATGTTCAAGACAATCTTTTAATTCTAAAGGGCACATCTTCACAAAGTGAATGGACCTTCGATATCCGAATATTCTTTACAGAAGAAATCTTGATAGAAATCTCGTCATGGAATGACAGTGTAGGGGTAGAATTTGGCCGGGTTCTCACGCAACTTAGTGAAGAGTTTAGTTTCATCATCACGGATGAAGACTTTGACACTGTGGATCTCATCTGATTCGAAAATATAGTATTATCTCGACGTTTGAAGGTCACGCCCTTGGGGAAAGCGAAACCTAGTGGAGAATGGAACATGGGCGACATTTACGAGCGACCCAAATGGTGCTTACATTCCGTTGGACAGCTCACCGTTCTAGATCGATGACCCTTGAAGAAATACAGGCAGAACTTGAAAACGCGCCACTCTATCTAGAGGATGGACGTGATCTGGTGCTTTTTGATGAGATTATTTCTCTGGATATCGCGGAAATTGCTGATCATGAGGCGGACGTGCATGAAATTATGGAGGTACTAATAGAGTCTTTTCGAGGAAACTTCTATTTTCGCAGCATGGAGAAATCACCGGAACGTGAGGCTAGGCTTCGAGAGATTATGAATAGTGGCAAAGTTGATTTTCCCGATGAATTTCATTTCTATATTGATGAAACTTCATTTTCTAGTGATGGTCATTTTGAGGTTTGAAATGATGCTAGCAATTTGGAATTTCGTGCTTTATCGACTTGATGTATTCGAATGAGGTGCGGTTTGTGTGAGCCTTATGGATAATCAGACCTTTATTGCGGAAGCAGATATGGAAGATACTGAAGTCGTAGAACTTTTGGATGTTCCTCCCATGTCAGTCTGGCAAAAATTTATCGGTATCTTCGAGAAACCAGACGCAATTGTACCTTTCCAGAGTACAAATTCCTTCGAAAGCACGTTTTCAGATTTTCTGTTAACTGAAGGAATTGAACCTAGGGATAGGCTATTTATCAATGTTGGGGGTGATAGCACGAAAAAATGGGTCAGCGTAGAGGCAGGAAGCTTGATGCGTGTTTGGGTATCGGGCCTAAAAATAAGAATCGAGATTGAGTGCGCCATTCTTCTTCCTAATAGAAGAACCATAGTTGGTATTACTGTCGAAGAGGGCGAAGAATATTGGTTCTTTAAGCGCAAGCTGTATTGAAATAGCTGCACAAAGCCGTCTAAATGCGTGATGACTTACTTGTTCGACGCCTCGAACTAATTACGGGAAAACGCAAAGAAGAAATTGCGCTGAACCTGCGGCGAACGCCGCACCGACCAATGGGACGACGACCAGATCGTCGCAGACGCGCCGATTTACGCGGATGGGACTGTCGCGTGGGACGCGGCGGAGGACTGGATCTACGAACCCGACACCTTCCGGCCCATGTCGAAACTGGCTGGGGATGATTTGTATTATGTAGTGACGGATCACATTGGCACGCCGCGCGAACTCGTGTCATAAGACGGGCGGCGGACGGCCTGGCGGGCAAAGTTTGGGCTGTGGGGTGACGAGAAAGAGATCGAAGTCTGGAAAGGCAAAGCGGTCAACGGCGACGAAGTCACCTGCAACATCCGGTTCCAAGGGCAATGGGCGGATGAGGAAAGCGGGCTGCACTATAACAGGTTTCGGTATTATGATGCGGAGGCAGGGCAATATCTGTCGAGCGATCCGATCTAGCTTGCCGGTGGAACAAGGCCTCAAGCTTACGTTATTGACCCAAACGAATGGGTAACCGAGCTTGCGAAGGAACTTGCCAATCGCGTTCGGATGCGCGCGGACAACAGTCGCATCATGCAAGGCAGAGGCCAGTTCCGGCATCGTGATGTCGCCATCCTGCGCGATGACCTCCGTGAAGAAGGCGCGATGCGGATCGAGCTTTCCCTTACCAATGGGGCGACCTTGAGGGGCCGCGCGGGCCTGTCCGGTGCGGCGGATCGCAAGCCCCCAACGCGCACCAGTGGCAGGCGAAACCTTCAGCCGCAATGCCGCCGCACGCCCGCTTAGCCCTTCCTCAATCACTTCTGAAACCGCACCCTATAGCGTTTGACGAAATACCTGAGACATGACGTATCTGCTAACGCGTTGAAATCTATGATTTCAGGCAGCGTTGAGTGATACAGGTTTTTCGCATAACGCTTTAAGTGCGTCCGGCAAAGGTGCTGACATGATACATCCTCCCAAACAGGATGAATCACAATTCAGCTCTCATGGGAATCCCAATGATTCAGGTTTTCGGCGGGAGGCTTTAGGGTCAGGACTCATAGCCAATAGATAACGAGTGCAGCGAGGGTGATGGCTGAGAAGAAGACCTTGGGGCATCTGTCGTATCGTATTGCGACGCGCCGCCAATCCTTGATTCTGCCGAACATGATTTCGATCCTGTTGCGCCTTTTGTATCGGCGCTTATCGTATTTTACGGTTTTCTTGCTTTGCTTTTGACCCAGGATGCAGGCGCGTATCCCCTTGTCTTTCAAGGCTTCTCTGAACCAATCAGCATCATAGCCGCGATCCCCCGAGCAGCCAATCAACATCTGGCAGGCTGCTTACAAGTGCCCGTGCTCCGATGTAGTCACTGACTTGTCCGGCCGTCACGAACATGTTCAGCGGACGTCCTTGGCTGTCGCAGATGGCATGAAGCTTCGTGTTCATCCCGCCCTTCGTACGACCGATCAGGCGTCCACGCTTCCCTTTTTGACGCCCATACTGGTCGCGGTTCGGTGAGCCGTCAAATATGTCGCGTCAATCATCACAGTCTTTTCTTCGCCATGCTCGGAGGCTAAACCCGTCATCATCTGCGCAAAGATGCCCTTATTGCCCCACCGCTTCCAGCGATTGTAGAGCGTTTTATGTGGGCCATCGGCAGCAGGCGCATTGCGCCATCGTAAGCCATTGTGATTTACGAAGATAATCCCACTCAGAACGCGACGATCATCTACGCGGGGTTTGCCGTGTGACTTTGGGAAGAAGGACTCCAGACGCGCCATCCGCGCATCCGTTAGCCACAAAAGATCAGACATATTCACAGCCATTTTTGCAGCGGTGAATCACGCAGCCAACCGGAAATCAATGGGGCCTGACCCTAGCGACCAAGTCGGCGAAGAAAGTCGCAAATAATTGAAAATAAACAATTAAATATAGAACTCCCGCAGCGAGCCGACAGTTTTGCGCATAGAATTGGTTTCTTTTGCGCGCACTTCTGGTTTTTCTGGCACATATTTTTCAGGCAGTTTTGGCGACCCCGGCAGGATTCGAACCTGCAACCTGCCCCTTAGGAGGGGGCTGCTCTATCCAGTTGAGCCACGGGACCACCTCTGACTTGAATGCCTGCCTTTGCCCATCTGGTCAACGGCGCAAAGGCTCGTTAACAATGTTAAAACGATTGATGGAACCCCGTTCGTGAACACCAGAGCCAAGCGAACCCTGACTTTGCGCGATGTCTCCGAAGCGTCGGGCGTCAGCGAGATGACTGTCAGCCGCGTGTTGCGCAATAAGGGCGATGTCAGCGAGGCCACCCGCCAAAAGGTGCAAGATGCGGCAAAGCGTCTTGGTTATGTGCCCAACAAGATCGCGGGTGCGCTGGCGTCGCAGCGGGTCAACCTTGTGGCGGTGATCATTCCGTCGCTGGGGAACATGGTCTTTCCAGAGGTGCTGTCGGGTATCTCGGACGTACTGGAAGACACGGCGTTGCAGCCGGTCGTGGGGGTCACCGATTACCTGCCTGAAAAGGAAGAGAAAGTCCTTTTCGAAATGCTGTCCTGGCGCCCGTCCGGCGTGATCATCGCGGGCCTGGAGCATTCAGAGGCATCGCGCGCGATGCTGATGCAGGCCGGTATTCCGGTGGTCGAGATCATGGATGTAGACGGCGATCCTGTCGATTCCTGTGTGGGTATTTCGCACCGCCGAGCCGGACGAATGATGGCTGAAGAGATCATCAACGCGGGCTATCGTCGGATCGGGTTTATGGGCACGAAAATGCCGCTTGATCACCGCGCCCGCAAACGGTTTGAAGGCTTTACGCGCACCCTTGCCAAGGCCGGGGTCGAGATCGCTGATCAGGAATTCTACTCTGGCGGCTCGGCGCTTGCCAAAGGTCGCGAGATGACTGCCAAGATGGTCGAGAGGACCCCTGATCTGGATTTTCTTTATTATTCCAATGATATGATTGGCGCGGGTGGCCTTCTTTATCTGTTGGAGCAGGGCATTGATGTGCCCGGCAAAATCGGCTTGGCGGGCTTTAACGGTGTGGATCTGTTGGAAGGTCTACCGCTGCGCCTGACGACGATGGATGCTTGCCGACGCGAGATTGGGGTGAAAGCAGCGCAGATCATTGCGGCCCATAATGCGGGCGATCTTGACCCGGAACCTCACCTTGTGACGCTTGAGCCAACGCTTTCAGCCGGCGATACGCTGCGGCACAAGCGCTAAAGCGTTTCTATATAGGCTATGCGCAAAACAAAGGGCCGCCAGAAATTCGCTGGCGGCCCTTTTTCGTATCAGTTCCCAAGCTTCGAGTTTTTGGCGTACATGAACACAACGTTGTTCATACGGGCTTCCATCCCGAGAAAGGCGAGGTAAACGCGCTGACGCGCGGCTTCGTCCAGTGACTCTCCGGCAAGGGAGCGGTCTAGGAACGGTTGAATCGCGCTCCACTCTTCAACAACGAATTGCAGGCCGTCAGCGATCTCTTGCGTTGGGGGCGGGCGCACGCCAACGCTTTCCAGACCGTTCCGCAATGCCAGCAGCGTGTCGTCATAAAGCTTGATCGTTTGCTCCAGCTCTGCTTTGGCACTGGCTTCGTTGACCCCGGACGCGATCAGGCAAACATCTTTGGACATTTGGCCCGCGAGAGTGCGTTGTCGGCCCGCCAGATCAATCAAAAGCGCATCAGCATGCAAAAGCGAGACCGGATCCGCATATTGCCCTGTGATCTCACTGACCAGAATATTGGCGGATTCCATCAAAGGACCGCTTTGATCTGCAAGTGCCCCGATCTGGCCGGGATCGTTTGCGGCGACATCAGTCGCAACAGCCCGTTCCAGCAGAGGGTTCCACGCTTCGTTCAGGTCTTCGATCACCCGCAGAGTGCGGGGTCTGCTTTCTTCGCCCAGAATGCCGAAGCCACGATTGCCGTAAAGCAATGCATCACTGATCCGGCCGAATTGATCGGCCGAAATCTGAAGCACCGCGTTACTTTCCGCAACCGCAATGCCTGCGTCCAGATTACAAGCCGACGCAATGATCCGCTGGCTCAGCGTGCTTAGCTGCCCTGCAAGGTTGATCCGTTCACTTGCGCCGACATCTTGGCGAATACTTTGCGCTTGAGCGCTTGTGGTATTGGCGAGCCCAATCACCGCTGCGGCTATGACCCCCCACACCGCCGAATGCCGGAGCATCCCTTTCCGTTTTGTTTTTTCAAACATTGTCTGTCCTCCATCGTGCGCACCAATGGGAACGCCTTTCGGCGAGATCCCATGGGCTTGCACGCCACACTCTATCCATTGGGGTTACGCGGGTGATTTAATCCACACCTCGACACGACGGTTGATACGCCGTCCCTCTTCGCTGGCATTACATCCAGACGGTGCGATCTCGCTATAGCCGACGGAGGTGAAATTGATGCCGTTCAACCGGCTACCCGCGAAGCTTTCCACTTCTTCAGCCACCTGCGCCGCCCGGCGCTGTGACAGATCAAGGTTGCCCGAGAATTCGCCAACGCTATCCGTGAAACCGACGAACAGCACTTCGCTGCCATTTGGCTGGGTGGCCAGGTAGTCAATCAGACGTTCCTTGTCGATTTCGCCGCGTTCGTCCAATTGGGCAGAGCCGGTGCGGAAACGGAACGTGGTGGACAGGCGGTCATAGTCGACCATCCGTGACAGCATCTGGCGCATATAGCCACCTTCGAACGGATCTGCATTCGGATCCAGCAAGGCCCGTGCGCGCGAATCGTCAAAGGATTGTTCGCGCCGGTCGACACTGAAACCGATGAACCCGGCTTTGCGGATCACGCTGTCCGCTTCTGGCGAGGTCACGAAATCTAGAAAATCCTCTACTTGTGGATTGGTTGTATCCTGACGCGCATATAGGAACAGACGCTGTTGCAGCGCATATTCTTCTGTCTTGGCAGAGAACGCATCCGGGGACATCGTGATCCCGCATTGGTTAACGATATTGACCGCGCTGGCCCCCCGCTGGAAGGCGTAACCGACAACACCGATCCCACCCGGGTTCTGGTTGACGAAAAGCGACACGTCGCTGCTTGTGGGAACGAAAGTTGCATCCCGCGTCAATGTCGCCCCGCTATCGCCAAAAAGGCGTGCGGTAAAAGAATCAGTTCTTTGCGCGCCAACATCACGGATAACCACTTCGATCGGCAGATCCGGCCCCCCAACCTGCGACCAGTTGGTAATCTGGCCACTATAAATTCCGCCAAGCTGCCTGACATCCAGTGAATCGATCGGGTTATTCGGGTTCGTGATGATAATCAGACTGTCAATTGCGACGATATGTTCCTGATCGGGGCTGATCATATTACCGGCGCCGCTGTCGCGCAGGGCGCGCGCTTCGTCAGGAAGGATACGCCGGTCAGCCATAGCGATTTCGGCTTCGCCGCGACGCAATTGCTCAAGGCCATCACTGGTGCTGCTTGACGCTACGCGGATCGCAACCAGATCGTCGCCGAAGCCTTGATCACTGATAAGGTCCGCAACGATAGCGCCTTCTGAACCCGTATTGACGAAAGATGCGGCAGCATTACGCGCGCCTGCATAACCTTCGATCACAAGTGGCATCAGGCCTAGGCCGATGCCGTCCGAACCTGCGACAACAAAGTCGGCGTCAGACGAATTCAAATCGGGACATGCTGCGCCCGTACAGCTGACCCGGCTGGCAGACACGCGCAACTGCCCCAATGCTGTTTGAATAACGTAAGCATTATCCTGAAAGTTTACAAAATCACCTGTCATATTGACTGTGCCATCGCTTGACTTCAGCGTGACCTGCTGCGCCTGTGCCCCCGCGGCCATTGTCAACAAACCGGCAACAGTGATAATCCCGAACATACGGGCCCCACTCGTCTTTTTCATTAAACTGTCTCCATTCCCTTTTTTGACTGTCCCGACTCCACAGCACAGCAACGCCCACAAAAGTATCAAAATGTGGATAAAATAGGGCAATTCGTTTGCCTTCTTAGGTTAATGAGCGCCAGACCAAAGAAATTCTGTAAGTCTTCTGTCAAGAGAGGGTTGAACTCACAGGAATACTTCAAAACATGGAATTTTACCCTGATTTGAAAAATCAGTTCGAAATGTGCCTTTGTGCAGCGCGAATCGTTGAGTGTATCCATTATGGCGACAATTTTTTGGGCGCGCCGCCTCTTGCCATCAGTCGATAGTCTCAGATTGTCCGCGCAAAGCAGATTCCGCCGCTGCGCAAAGCCGCATGAGCGCAGCCTCGCCACCCTTACGCCCGTTGAACATGATCCCACAGGATGGTGTGCCTGTCGGCAACGTCATCGCGCAGACATCCATCAGGTTTGCCACCCGCGTATTCCGCAGGGCCAGCAGGTTTTCGGATTTGTAATAGCCTTCATCTTGCAAAAGACGGGCTGCGTTGGGCGGCAGCATCGGCGCGGTTGGCATGATTACTGCGTCGAAACCGGCCGTCTCTGCCGTATATTGCGCCCGGATCGCATGCACGGCACGCCATCCCGCGATATAATCCGGCGCACTGACTGCCTTGCCCGCGCTCACCCGTTCCAAAATCTGCGGAAACATCTTTTCAGGGTGCGCCTCTACCAGATCGCGCCACCATGCATAGCTGTCGGCAACATAGAGCAGGCCCGCCACGCTGAACGCATCGCGCAGCGGTGGAAAAGGCCGTGTTTCGACAGAGGCCCCGGCCTGCTCCAGCCGTGTGACTGCCTCACGGAATGCGCTCTGCGGGGCCGCGCGAACACCTTCAGATACAATCGTGTCCAATGCCATTAGGCGGACACCCTGCAAAGAATACTGTTTCAGATCCGCTGGTTGCCCCCCTTCCAGCACGGCAAGCAGCAGATTTGCATCCTCTACAGAACGGCAAAGCGGACCGACCGTGTCGAAGGTCAAACACAATGGCACGGTGCCTTTCAGCGATAGCCGCCCGTGGGTCGTTTTCAGGCCCACCAGATCATTCCAGGCTGCAGGAATGCGCACCGATCCGCCCGTATCAGACCCGATCCCCGCAGCAGCCAACCCAAAAGCGACTGAAGCAGCAGCCCCCGAAGACGACCCACCCGGCACAGCGTCAGGGTCATTGATGCAAGGCGGTGTGGCGGTGATCGGGTTCAATCCAAGCCCGGAAAAGGCGATTTCGGACATATGCGTCTTGCCCAGGCAGACCAGCCCGCCCGCCGTCGCAGTCCGTAGCACCGCTGCATCGCGATCCGGCACACGGCCTGCCATCAGGGCGGTCCCGGCCTCTGTCCCGATACCAGCCGTATCAAATAGATCCTTCCACGATACGGGCACGCCGTCCAATGGCCCGCGGCGCTGCCCCGCCTTGGCGCGGGCGCTGGCCGCTGCGGCCTCGGCCCGGGCACGGTCATGGGTCACGCGGGCATAGATACGGTCGCGATGCGGATGGGCGTCGATAGCTTGCAGAAACACCTCTGTCAGATCGACCGGATCAATTGATCCTGCCGCGATGTCCCGCCCCAGATCCGCCGCCGTCATCCATCGCCAGTCCTGCATCGTCTTCTCCTGCTGTTCGGCGCGACGGTAGCGACCAAGCCGCACATGGACAATCCCGCCTACCTCACCATATTGCAGGGTATGAACACTGATATCATCATCGTGGGCGGCGGGCTGAATGGTCCTGCCCTTGCCCTTGCCGCCGCCCGCGCCGGGTTTACCGTGACGATCATCGACAGCCTGCCGGTAGACCGACGGAAGAAACCGGGGTTTGATGGGCGCAGCTATGCGCTCGCGCTTGCATCGCAGCGGTTGCTGCGCGGGATCGGAATCTGGGATCAGGTGACAGACAACGCTCAACCCATGTTGGAAATCAAGGTTACCGATGGCCGCTCAGGCGAAGGCCCCAGCCCTTGGATGATGCATTTCGATCATGCTGAAATCGAAGAAGGGCCCATGGGTTATATGGTCGAGGACCGGCACCTGCGCCGGGCGTTTCTAGACACAATGGCAAAGGATGACCGGATCACCCATTTGCCCGGCGAAACGGTTGTGGCACAGACCGTTGATGGAACGCAGGTCACTGTCAGACTTGCTTCTGGCAAATCAGTGATCGGGGCGGTGCTGATCGGGTCTGACGGGCGGCAAAGCGGCACCGCCAGCCGTGCCGGCGTCAAGCGCACCGGCTGGGGGTATGACCAGACTGCAGTTGTCTGCGCCGTGGCCCATGAAAAACCGCATAACGGCATTGCGCATCAGCTCTTCATGCCCGGCGGGCCGCTAGCGATCCTGCCGCTGACCGACAACAGATCGTCAATCGTCTGGAGCGAACAGGCTGATCGCGTCGCCACATTGGCCGCGATGAATGACGATGATTTCTTGGATGCACTGCGCCCCGCGTTTGGCAGTTTCCTTGGGCAAATCACACTGGCAGGCGCGCGGTTTACCTACCCGCTGGGGCTTACACTGGCCAACAGTCTCATCGCCGACCGCATTGCCTTGATCGGCGATGCGGCCCATGGGGTGCACCCGATTGCAGGGCAAGGGCTGAACGCAGGTTTGCGCGACGTGGCCGCGCTGGCCGAGGTGCTGACCGACGCCCGCGCGCGAGGTGAGGATATTGGCAGTGTTCAGGTTCTGCACCGCTACCAACAATGGCGGCGGTTCGACACCACGACGCTGGCGATTGCCACGGACACGTTCAACCGGCTCTTTTCCAATGACAACCCGCTCCTGCGGGCGGCACGTGATATCGGCATGGGGCTGATCAACGCCGCCCCCGGCCTGCGGCGCGGGTTTATCCGCGAGGCCGCCGGGCTGACCGGTGATCTGCCTAAATTAATGCAGGGCTAAGCGTGACCTTGGTAAATGGTTCAACGGGGCAGGCATTTATACCTGTAGAAATGCACGCAATGGCAACGACAAATTTTCGTTCTGAATCTGGCTTGAACGGACCGTTAGTTGGGTTTAAACGAGCGGTCGCGCGCCTCAATAGCTCAGCTGGTAGAGCAGGTCCTTCGTAAGGACAAGGTCGGGGGTTCGAGTCCCTCTTGAGGCACCAGAAATCTCTTTTTGTGACGTGCGTTACCGCCCGGAAATCTGGTGCGAAATGCTGTGCGATACCTCAAGGGTCAATGCCCCAACTGCGCCTTCAATGCGGCCAGCCCTGCCGCAAGTGTGCTTTGCGCATGGTCCGCGCTGTCTGCCTCGGTATAAAACCGGAGTTCCGGTGCGTTGCCAGAGGGGCGCAGATGTACGATGCGTCCGTCTTGTAACGTGATCCGCAAGCCATCGGTCTGATCGACAGCCTGCGCAGCACCGTCCAGCTTTGCCAGAAAACCATTCCGTGCCGCCGCATCGGTAGCGAGGGCAGTGATGAATGGCTGCGAACGGTCGGCCGGGATGTCTTGCAGCCGGTCGGCAGCAGTAAAGCGGGGCGGTTCGGCTGCGACCCGCGCGGCAACACCTGTTTCGCGCGATGCAGCAAGCACCGCCAAAATCGGAAGCAATGCGTCACGCGTCATCAAAGGTGCAAGCGTCCCATGCGGCGCATCGGCGGCAAAGCCCAAAAGGAAACCGCCATTCGCCTCGTACCCCACGATCCGACCAGCCGCCTTCTCCATGGCAGCAATCACATGGGGCGAGCCGATCTTGGTGCGCCGCACTTGGGCGAAACACCCAGATTGATCGACGCCGGTATTCGATGAGACAGGTGTGACCACGGTGTCAGCCCCCAGTGCGGTGGCAGTAATCTGGCCCAAAATATCGCCCGGAATAACCGTGCCGCTGGCGTCCGTCAGCAAAGGCCGATCCCCATCCGCATCGGTAGAAACGATGGCATCACAGGGATGTGCGGCAGCCCATGCGCGCAACTGCGTGCGCAACTCTTGCGATACGGCCTCTGTATCAACGGGTACGAATTGATTTGCGCGGCCAAGGGCGATGACCTCTGCCCCCAGCTTGGTCAACAAGTCCGCCAGCATGTCGCGCCCCACAGCGCTATGCGCATAAAGCCCGATCCGCATCCCTGCCAGCGCATCCCGATAAGGACCGGTGTAGCGGTTGGCATAACGCTCGGTGACCGTATTGTCCTGCACGGGATCAGGTCCCGATACAGCCTTGGTCTGCTGGCCCAGCGCGGCGGTGATCGCGTCTTCGTCCGCTTTGGTGATTTCGCCCGTGGGCGTGTAGAACTTCAACCCATTGCGATCAGCCGGGATATGGCTGCCCGTCACCATGATCGCAGCCGCGCCCACCTGCATGGATGCCAGTGCAAGCGCAGGGGTCGGGGCGGGGCCGCAGACCGTCACCGTCAGCCCCTGCGCCTGTCCGATCCGCGCCACCTGATCGGCAATATCCGGCGAGGATGCCCGCAGATCATGGGCCACAAAAAGCCCCGTCCCCACCGGGCAGGTCCGCAGGAACGCCCCGACATAATCAGCAAGGCAATCGGGGGCCAGTTCTGTGACCAGTCCGCGTAATCCGCTGGTGCCGAATTTTGGTGACATGGATGCTCCTGCAATTGCTTTCTGCATATTCCTGCGGATCCCGCCACAGCGGCAATACAATGGTTGATCGCGGTATACCTTAAATTTGCAGAGATATTGAAAAAATTACATGCCAAACGCCCTGCCGCCGCCGTAATTGCGCCGCCCTGCAACCCAGCAACACCCCGATGAATGTGTCTGCGTCCTGGGGGGGACGGCCCATGTCATCACTTACTGTTGCGTCTTATGTCGCGAACGAATCCGATCAACATGTTTCGCATATCACGGATCTGGAAATTGTCACGATTGGTGGCACCGACTATCTGCTCAGCGCGACGCGTTTCGACGGGTTTTTAAAGAGCTGGATGATCGATGATGCAGCGCCATCGCTGATATCAACGCGCGCGTTTGAAGGCGGCGATTTGCCCGGCGGGATGGGTAGCCTTATGACGCTCTTGCTGGATGGCAGCCCTGCCATTCTGACAGGTGGCGGCGTTGGTGGTGCGTTGCAAATCATTGTGCCGGATCAGGATGGTGTGCTCGGCGCTGGCGTTGCTTTGCCGGTCGGCATGACAGGATTGCAGCACGGGTTAAGCTTGACCCTGACAGACGGGACGCAGGTGATCTATGGTGGTCTGGCTGGCGATACCGGGTTGGGCCGATTGGATTTTGCCCCGAATGGCACCCTGCTGGATGATGCGGTGATCACCGGCCCTACGGGCAGCTATACAGAACAGATTGCAGCAGTAAGCGTGGCGACACTGGGCGCACAAAGCTTCCTGCTCAGCGCCAGTGAAACGCAAAACGGTATCACAAGCTGGGCGGTGGGACCGTACGGCGATTTGACTGCGGCAGCAAATTTAGGCCCCGCTGACGGGCTATGGATCAACGCTCCTACGGCGATGGCTATCGCACCCGTGGGCAGCGCCACCTATGTCGTGCTGTCCGCCGCAGGCAGCAACAGCCTGAGCGTGATGGAACTGACCCCGGATGGCAGCCTGATCATCCGCGAACACCTTCTGGATACGCTGGACATACGGTTCGGCGGCGTCACATCACTGGAAATCATAACCCATGCGGGTCAAACTTATGTCATCGCAGGCGGCGCCGATGATGGGATTTCGGTCTTTACCCTGCTTGAAGGCGGCCAGCTTGTAGCCCGTGCCCATATCGCCGACACGACCGAGATCGGGCTGGATAATGTCAGCGCCATCTCAGCACGCAGCACTGCCGACGGGATAGAGATCTACGTGGCCAGCAGCAGCGACAAAGGTCTGACCAAGCTACGCTTTGATACCGGCACCGCTGGGGTCACCAGCACCGCAACACTGGCGGGTGGGCTGCTGGCGGGGACTGACGGCAATGATATTCTGCAAGGCCATAATGGCAGTGATGTGATTGCGGGCGGCGCGGGTGATGACATCATCCGTGACGGGGATGGCACCGATGCGATGACCGGGGGCGCAGGGGCGGACCTGTTCATCCTGTCCGCTGACGGGGTGACGGATACGATCACGGATTTCACCCTTGGCGAGGATCGCCTTGATCTGTCGCTCTGGCCGATGCTGCGGTACCCGGGCCAGCTGACGATGAGCCTGCGATCAGATGGGTTCGAAATCCGCTATGGGGAAGAGCTGCTGATCGTGCAAAGCAGTGATGGTGCCCCGATTGATTACCGGCTGCTATCCGATGCTGATCTGATTGGCGGCATGCGTTTGTCCTACGCGTTGGAGCCGGGCTATCCCGGTCCCGCAACACCGCCACCCGGCCCCGACCCAACAGACCCGCCCGCAGATCAGGGCGCCCCGTATAATCCATTTCCCAGTTTTGGGGTGATCGTCGCCTTCAACATCAATGACTTGCGCAACGTCCTGACCGCTGACAGCACTTCCCCTGTGCCACCGCAGGCTGCCAGCGACGATCATCTGATCGGTGACGCCACCCCCAATCTCATCTTTGGCGGCGCGGGCAATGACATCCTGCACGGGCTGGGCGGGGACGATACATTGCATGGCGAGGCAGGGATAGATGTGCTTTTTGGCGGGGAGGGTGATGACACCCTGTTGGGTGGCGATGATGCCGATGTCCTGTTGGGCCGCGCGGGTAATGATACACTGCGGGGCGATGACGGCGCGGACAGCCTGCTTGGCGGTAACGGGCAAGATGTGCTGGAGGGCGGAAATGGCCATGATGTGCTGCGCGGCGGTGCGGGCGATGATGTGATCAGCGGCGGGTTCGGAAACGATGTACTGACCGGCGATGCCGGGGCCGATACTTTTATCTTTAACAGTGGAACGGACCGGATCACCGATTTTGCGCAAGGTCAGGACCAGATCACGCTCGACCCGGCCTTGTGGACCGGGCTGACCTCTGCCGCGGATGTGTTGCTCTTTTATGGCGATATCGCAGGCGACCGGGTCACCATTGATTTCGCGGATGGCAACGTTCTGGTGATCGACGGCATCACCGACTACGGCACATTTGCCAGCGATATCAACTTGTTCTGAACGAGATTAGTTCAGACTGGACAGGGTGCTGAACAATCCCACGACGCTAAGTGCCGGACCAAGCGCGCTTTCTGTGCCATAGATCAGATCGCCATCTTCCAGCATGAATTTCCCGGCCGAAAACAACCCGTCAGCAGAGGTCAAGTCAATGGTGAACACGACCCGATCCTTGGGCGGGCCAGAATTATCGTCGCGCAGGGCGCTGACCGGATATTCCCGCATGACCAGAATGCCTTGCGGGTTCGCGGTCGCGTCGCTGACACCGCCGATGATCGACAATGCCTCAAGTGCGGTGACCTCGGCAGAGGGAAACGGATGAACGGCTTCGCTGCCCGTCGCCCCGAGTGAGAGGAACTGGCGTTCGTCATCTTCGATAAACACCGTATCGCCGCCGCGCATGGCTGTGTTCAAGCTGGGTTCACGCAACAAGCGGTCAAACGCGACCCCGTGCAAACGGTCGTTGCGGATCAACCGTACCTGCGGATTGACAAAGGTCGGGTTTGGCCCGCCAGCTTGGGCTAGGAGATCGAGAATTTTGTAGTTCCGGTCAGGCAGCGGGATCGGCCCGGTCACGCCCGCGCCGGACACGATATTCGCTGTATTGGCCCGACCGGGTTCCACCACCAACTGCACCTGGGCCGAAGGGATGCTGCGGATCAGCTCTTCCTCAATCCGGGCGCGCGCGGTTTCGGGTGACATGCCGGAAACCTGTAACTCACCGATATAAGGGATAAAAATGCGACCGGAGGCGCCAACCGGCACCGCATCCATTGGTGTCACGCGCTGGGCGGTTCCGGACAAAAGCGAGTTTTCCTCGGCGTCCCAAATGGCAAGCTGCAGGGTGTCACCCGGTGCGATGATCAGCGAAGCAGGTTGATTACCGCCCCTGATCCACGGGTATGATTGCGTGTGGAGCGCGGGCCAGGATTGCAGCACGGGCAATGTATTGCGGTTCACCTCGAATACGGCGAAATCATAGACAGGTGCGATGCCCTCTTCGCGGTTGCCCGCGCTGGAGGCAGCGAGCACTTCGCCTTGGAAACCAGCGCCACGCGGCAGGCTGCACCCGGAAAGAGCCAATGAAATTAACACTATAACGATATGACAACCGCGCAAATATGTGGTCCCTTGTGTGTCATCGCGTTGAACGATGTGCCTGCCTTTGTACAATCTTAGTAATGTGTCTGCCCATCCACGACAAGTAGCGGGTGAAACGAGGGGAATTTTCCCAGTCGGTGGAGTGGCGCAACGGTCGGTGGTTGCGGGCCGGGTGGTCCGCGCCAAAACCGTCGAATCAAGTATTAACGCCTTTTTTCAAGGGGTTTTGGCGGCCGATATCGTATCGGACTTGCGTCGGAAAAACGTCGGACCCCACCGTGCGCAACCCCGGTTTAAGGCAATGTACGGTGCAAGAATGAAGCTGGCGTTAAGCTTTGCGCTGCTTAACCCTGTGCTTCGGCGATAACCTGGTCGAAGAAGGTGCAGACTGGCGCCATGTCGCCGCCGTTCTGGATTGCGGTCATCTGCTGTTCCAGCTCTGCCTGCAGGGCGGGCACGCGGTCGGGGTTGCGCGCGGCGATGGTCTGGATCGCGGTTGTGACCTCTGGTGCTTTGGTCTGGATCACATCGACAGAGCAGGCGGCCTGCGCGAATGTGGCGGAGGATGTCAGAAACAGCGCAAGGCCGAGTGTCGTGCGGGTCATCATCGTGGTGAACCTTTCAAAACAGGAAGTCTTACAGAACATAATCGGGAATACCGGGGGCGTCCAACCCCGCCAAGGCGGAACGGGACAAATTGTCAGATCATTTTTCGGTGAGCGATGCGGGCTTTCGCCGCACTGGGTTTTGGCGTCAGCTAAGCGGATGGGGTGAGCTTTCGCTGCGATTGCTCGAATGACCGCTTTCAGATGAGAAGTTCCAACAGCCATGAGCCTAATGCGCTCGCACCGGGCTCTCCTTCCTGAATTAGTTCAAGCTACTTGATGGCAAGGATGTCGAAGTTATGGACGTTTGCCACAACACCATCATCCCAACCGCCGGCAACAAGTTCTGAAGCCATTTCATTCAGCAGCCCTGCGACCTGACCTGCGAAATGTGCTTCGCGACCTGAGTTGTCGGCAAAGATGTCGAAAATGGCGAAGTTGTTCTCGTCGATCTGAAGCGCAGCCCAAAACAACGTCTTTGTTTCGGTCTCTGTAACAATGGGGCCTGCTGCGGTAAGCAATTCCGCCAACTCTGCGCTCTTCCCTGGCGCTGCTTCAAGCTTGATATATGTCGCCGTTGTTGCCGAGTAGAGATCAGTCGGGACTTTCACCGAAAGAACATCAGAGTTGTTGATATTCGCCATAACACCGTTATCCCAGCCACCGGCGACCAGCGTATCAGCATTTTGGTTCAAAGCTGCCGCAACTGTGCCGACGAAGTGAGCGTTGCGCGCTTCTTCATCTGCGAAAATGTCAAAAATCGCGAGCGTATCTTCGGCTTGCAGAGCAAACCAAAGGATGGTGCCCGGCTCGGTTTCACCTACGATCGGTGCTGCTCCGGTCAAAAACGCGGCGAAAGCTTCGGACTGGTCGGCAGCGGCAGGCATGGCGATGTAGCTGGCAGTGTGGTTTTCCATTGGGTTGTCCTGTGCGGTTGCAGAAGTCGTGATCAGAGCCAAAGCGGCGAGGGTTTGAAGCATTAGCGTTTTCATTTTCGTCTCCTGATTTGAGTGTCATCGTGTTTGTTTCGATGCACTCTTTTCCCACGCCGGATGGTTCAGACACCAATTCCAAACTTCTATTCTTCGATAGACACAGACTATTGAAGTTGATTAAGTGGCCTCGAAAAGAAAGTGACGGAGAATGCGGCGATGGAAATGCACCAGATCAGGTATTTTCTCGCTGTTTGCGAGCATCGCAACTTTACCCACGCCGCCAGTGCATCGAATGTCTCTCAGCCCTCGTTGACGACCGCGATCAAGAAACTAGAAGACGAACTTGGGGGCGATCTATTTGTCAGAGACCGCTCGGGATGTAGGCTAACGGCCCTTGGAAAACTCGTACAGCCAAGACTTCAGAAGGTTCACGATGAAACCCTACAGGCTAAGGCGGAGGCGGTCCGGCATACGCGTCTGGAGCGGGTGCCAATTTCGGTCGGTGTTGGCGAGACAATTGGCCACAACCGGATTTCGGCTGCCATGGAACGTATCCGTGCGCGATTGCCACTAGTAGAAATCGAGTTGATAGTGGACAGCTCTTCCGCGCTTCTGCCTCGGCTGCGTGATGGCGATTTTGACATCGTGGTGACGGCAGAACAGGTCAGTGAAGACCTCTATCGAATAGATCATCTCTATGATGAGACTTACAGAGTGGTGATTTCAAACTCGCATCCTTTGTCGGAGTTCGAAGCCGTATCCCTGTCCACTCTTGCCAAGACAACCATGCTTGACCGACCCAATTGCGAAATGCGGGATGCTCTGCATAGCACCTGTGCTGACCACGGTCATGAACTCTATGCGGCCTATCGGTCTAATCGCGTGGATTGGTTGCTTGAACTTGCGCGACAAGGATCAGGTGCGGTGATCTTGCCCGAGACGGCAATACCCTCTGAAAAAGGCCTTGTTTCTATTTCTTTCGACGGGATGGAAATATCACGAACTGTGTCTGCAGTTCGATACCGACACCAATCATCGAGATCAGAAACGAATGACCTGATCCGCGAGATTGCGCGCTTGCCTGCGTAGCGAAAGCAATAGGCGATGTTCGCTGTCCCGCAGCAGGTTGGTTACTCTGGACTCACACCTGCCATTTGCTGCGTCCAGACCCAATGACCGCTTCATTCAACGGTGCTCTCAAGGCGACGTACAGGTCAGCCGATACTGCGCTGCACCGGGTCGCCGTCCCATGCTTGCGAACCTGATTGCTCTGCCACAGGACCGGCCGGCCGTGACGCCGTTCAATCAGAAATCGACGGCGATGCCCTTTTTTTCCCAATCGCCAAAGCGCACGGGTTCAGGGCCGTCGCGCCCGCCGAGTTCTGTCGGCAGGGTGGGGGTGGCTTTTTTGCGCCGCTCTTCTGCTTCGGCAAGTGCGCGGGCGGCGGCTGGGCTGTGGTTTTGCGTTTCTTCGGTCATGGTGCTGTCCTTGTGGGTCGCATGGCTTTGATATACCCCGCCTGCATCCCGCTTCAAGAGAGAGACCCATGACCCAGACAGGTCTGCCCGCCCGCCGCACCGCTCATTATCTGCTGGGACAGATTATTGGCGAGGGCCGTCTGATGGCGGAACTGATTGCTGCCGGTGCGCTGGCACAGTTGCCTGCCGATGACCGCGCCCGTGCCCAGCGCCTGACGCTGGATGCGTTACGCGGGCTGGACCGCGCTGACCGCATGCTGAAACCTTACCTGAAAAAGCCCCCACCGGCCCATGTGATGCATGCGTTGCGTCTGGGTGTGATTGAGCTTTGTTCCGGTGAGGCCGCCCATGGCGTGGTCAACGCCTATGTCGAGATCGTGGCCAGCAACAAGCGCACCCAGCCGATGAAAGGCCTGACCAACGCGGTGTTGCGTAAGATTGCCGATGAGGGCCCGGCAGGCTGGGCGAAACGCCCGGTGCCGCTGACCCCCGGTTGGTTACGCCAACCGTTGGTGGCTGCATGGGGTCGTGCGGCTGTAACCGCGATGGAGGCTGCGCATTTTGCTGGCGCGCCGCTTGATTTGACCCCGAAATCCGATCCTGCGGCTGTCGTGGCCGCAACGGGTGGTACATTGCTGCCCACCGGGTCTGTCCGCTTGCATGATGCGGGTCAGGTGTCTGCCTTGCCCGGCTATGACAGCGGCGATTGGTGGGTGCAGGATGCGGCGGCGGCGATCCCCGTCCGCTTGCTGGGCAATGTGACTGGCTTGAAAGTGCTGGACCTTTGCGCGGCACCGGGTGGCAAGACGTTGCAGCTGGCCGCTGCTGGTGCCGATGTCACGGCGCTGGATGTGTCGGAAAACCGTATGACCCGCGTGGCCGAGAATTTGACCCGGGTTGGTCTGACCGCCCGAACGGTTGTAAGCGATGCCTTTGCATTCGACCAGGGCGCGTTTGATGCTGTGTTGCTGGACGCCCCTTGCTCTGCCACGGGTACGATCCGTCGCCATCCTGACCTGCCCTATGCCAAGGATGGGTCGGAATTTGGTGCGTTGATTGATCAGCAGGCGGCGATGATTGACCATGCTCTGACCTTGCTAAAGCCGGGTGGCAGGCTGGTGTTTTGTACCTGCTCCCTTCTGCCTGATGAGGGCGAAGTACAGGTGGAAGAGGTGTTGGAACGTCATTCCGGCTTGACCGTGGCCACCCCTGACTCGCCCGGTATTGACCCGGCATGGCGCACCGAAGAGGGTGGGTTGCGCTTACGTCCCGATTATTGGCCGGATTATGGCGGGATGGACGGATTTTATATGGCCGTTCTGACAAAGCCTGCGTGACAGGCAATTCCCCTTAGGCTAACATTCTTGCGGGTGGGCCCAATTGCGCGTTTGCGTGCGAAAGAAGGCTTACAGGGACGTGGGTTATTCTACCAGATGGCGGGATCGTCAGGTCAGCTTTATGCATCGTGTGCATGCGCGGCGTGCCAGTCGTGTGCAAACACAGACCGGTTTTGTGACGGACCCTGAGCCGCAGACCATCGGTATTGTGTCCCGTGGGCAACAGCTTGTCACAGGGAAGTTCTTGTTTTCGGGGCTTTTGGTCGAAGACCGGAACCTGTCGATCTGGCAGATTGCCCGCAGCCATGAGGCCGTGGCCGAAGAAATCCATGCTTGCGCCTGGCTGGATGATCTGGCGGCCCTTGGCGATGAACGCGCGCGCAGCCGTGCGCAGAAATGGGTGTTCACCTGGATCGGTCTGTTTGGTGAAGGTGAAGGACCCGGCTGGACCCCTGCCATTGTCGGCGGCCGTCTGACCCGCTGGATTGATCACGCGATGTTTCTGCTACACGGGCAAGAGCAGCCGGCCGCGGATGATCTGATACGCAGCCTTGCCCAACAGACCCGCTTTCTTGCCCGCCGCTGGAAGGTTCTGCCCGTGGGTCTGCCCCGGTTCGAAGCATTGGCGGGGCTGATCCGGGCCGGGCTGGCCTTGCGCGGCATGGAAGGCCATGTTGCCCCGGCGGTGCGCGCCATGGCCGCCGATTGTGCCGCTTTCGTTGATCCGGATGGCGCGCTGGCGAGCCGCAAGCCCGAAGATTTGCTGACATTGCTGCGCCTGTTGAACCAAACTTCCGAAGCGTTGGCGGATACCGGCAAGGATGTCCCGCACGACCTGTCCCGCGCTATATTCCGCATTGCCCCGACCCTGCGTGCCCTGCGTCATGCGGATGGTGGGCTGGCCCGGTTTCATGGCGGCGGACGCGGGCTTGCCGGGCAGGTGGATCAGGCACTTGCGGCCTCTGGTGTCAAAGACCTGCCTGCGGCCCGCACCCATATGGGCTTTGCCCGGTTGAGCGTCGGTCGCACCACGTTGATTGCAGATGCCAGCGCCCCGCCTGGCGGATCGGCCACCATTGCGGCCCATGCCAGCACATTGGCGTTCGAGCTGACCTCTGGTCGCCGTCCGCTGGTGGTGAATTGCGGGTCCGGCGCGCGGTTTGGTCATGAATGGCGCCGTGCCAGCCGTGCGACGGCAAGCCACAGCACCCTAGCGCTGGCGGGCATGTCATCATCGCGCCTTGCCCCGCCGAACCGCTTTGCCGCCGATCCCGAAACCCTGACCGATGTGCCCGGCATGGTGCTGTGCAACATCACCGAAGGCACCTTTGGCCGCAGGCTGGAGATGTCACACGATGGGTATCGTGCAAGCCATGGGCTTACCCATGCCCGCATTCTTGAACTGACCCCCGACGGGCGGTCCTTGTCTGGTGAAGACCTGCTGGCCACGCTGGAACCACATGATGACACCCTGTTTGACCGGGTCAAAGGCGGCGGGCTGGCCTTTACCCTGCGCTTTCATCTGCATCCAGAGGTCGCGGTGCGGCAGGATGGCACGACAGTCCGGATGACGTTGCGATCCGGCGAGACTTGGGTTTTTGACCACGATCAATCGGCGGAATTGTCACTGGTCCCGTCGGTTTATCTGCAAAATGGGCGGATGCGCCCGGTTGCGACGCAACAGGTGGTTTTATCCGGGCGCGCAATAGCCTATGGGACGCGCGTCCGCTGGTCGCTGGCCAAGGCCGATGAAACACCCGATGTGGTGCGTGATCTGGCCGAGGTCGATCTGTCGGACCCTGTTTGTTAAAGCCCTGGGGATGACATGACCGACCTTGCACCACTGCGCCGCGCGCTGCTTTCCGTATCTGACAAGACAGGGCTGGTCGATCTGGCCCGCGCATTGGCCGACCGGGGTGTCGAGCTGTTGTCCACCGGCGGCTCTGCCAAGACCCTGCGCGAGGCCGGGCTTGAGGTCCGCGATGTGGCCGAAGTGACCGGTTTTCCTGAAATGATGGATGGCCGGGTTAAGACGTTGCACCCGGCGGTGCATGGTGGCTTGCTCGCCCTGCGCGACAATGACGCCCATAAAGACGCGATGGTCGAACACCATATCGGCCCGATTGATCTGCTGGTGGTGAACCTTTACCCGTTCGAAGAAACGCTGGCCCGTGGGGCCGGTTATGACGAAATGGTCGAGAACATTGATATTGGCGGCCCTGCGATGATCCGTGCTGCGGCCAAGAACCATGCATTTGTCACCACGGTTGTCGATGTGAAGGATTATCTTCCGCTGCTGGCGGAGCTGGACGCCAATGATGGCCAGACCACCTATGCGTTCCGCCAGACCCTTGCCAAGATCGCCTATGCCCGCACTGCGGCCTATGACACAGCAGTCAGCACATGGATGGCGGGCGCGATCGGGCAGGACACGCCGCGCCGCCGGTCCTTTGCCGGGACGTTCAAACAGGTGATGCGCTATGGTGAAAACAGCCACCAGAAAGCGGCGTTTTATACAGACGGCACAGGCCGCCCCGGTGTCGCCACAGCCCAACAGCATCAGGGCAAGGAATTGTCCTATAACAATATCAACGACACAGATGCCGCGTTTGAGCTGGTAGCTGAATTTGACCCCGCCGATGGCCCTGCCGTTGCGATCATCAAACACGCCAACCCCTGTGGTGTGGCCCGTGGCGCAACATTGCTGGAGGCCTATCAGAATGCCTTTGACTGCGACCGTACGTCGGCCTTTGGCGGGATCGTCGCGCTGAACCAGCCACTGGACGAAGCCACCGCACGTGCGATTGTTGAGATTTTCACAGAAGTTGTCATCGCCCCCGGCGCGTCTGAGGCCGCAAAAGCAGTCTTTGCGACCAAGAAGAACCTGCGCTTGCTGACCACTGATGCCCTGCCTGATGTGAAGGCCCCAATCACCACCTATCGCCAAGTGGCCGGTGGGATGCTGGTGCAGGACAAGGATACCGGCTTTGTCGGTATGGATGATCTGAAGGTTGTCACCAAGAAAGCCCCCAGCGATGAACAGATGGCGGACCTTCTGTTTGCGTGGAAGGTCGCGAAACATGTGAAATCCAACGCAATTGTCTATGTGAAAGACAAGGCGACTGTCGGTGTCGGCGCAGGTCAGATGAGCCGCTTGGACAGCGCCCTGATCGCCGCCAAGAAAGCAGAGCGTATGGCAGAGGCGATGGGCCTGCCCGCGCCGCTGACCAAAGGCTCTGCCGTGGCGTCTGATGCGTTTTTCCCCTTTGCCGATGGTTTGATGGAGGCTGCCGCCGCTGGTGCCACCTGCGTGATCCAGCCCGGCGGGTCGATGCGGGACGATGAGGTGATTGCCGCTGCTGATGAGGCAGGCATCGCCATGGTCTTTACCGGCATGCGCCATTTCCGGCATTAAGTCTGAGCGCGCGGGCGTGGCCTGCGGTGAAAGCGGAGAATTCTGATGCGTTACGTGTTCTGGAGCGGGTTTGCCGTTTTTCTGCTGGATCAACTGAGCAAATATTACGTCGTCCATATGCTCAGGCTGGATGAACCCGGTGTCAGCCCGATTGACGTGTGGTCCCCGTTTCTGGAATTCCGCATGGCGTGGAACCGGGGGGTGAATTTCGGGCTGTTCGCCGATTTTGATATGCGCTGGGTGCTGGTGGGCGTGGCCTTTGTGATCTCTGCCGCTGTTTTGTACTGGCTGCGCAAGCCGCGCGGATCGAAATGGGTCTATATCGCGGGTGGCGTGTTGATCGGTGGTGCGCTGGGCAATGTGGTGGACCGTATTTTCTATGGTGCGGTGGCGGATTTCCTGAATATGTCGTGCTGCGGGATCAGTAACCCTTATGCATTCAACATCGCGGATGTGGCGATTTTCATCGGCGCGATTGGCATTGCTTTCCTTGCGGATGACGGCCAGCCGAAGCCCCGCAAGAAGAAGGCGTGACCTCGCTTTCCCCATCAGCTACACAGTCGCAGTGAACCCGAGGACATACGCCATGCGCTCCATCACATTCCTAATTCTGGCCGTCACCCTGATGACCGCCTGCGGCGATACCGACCGTCCCCTGCGCGACATGCGCGCAAGTGGCGGTGGCCCGGATGAGTTTCAGGTGATCCCTGTCCGTCCGCTGGAAATGCCTGCAACGTTCAGCCTGCCGGAACCCACGCCGGGCGGGTCCAACCGCACTGATCCGACCCCGAATACTGATGCGATTGCTGCCCTTGGTGGCCGCCCGTCTGCGCAAGTGGCGGGCGGTATCCCCACCGGTGACGCCGCGCTGGTCGCCCAGTCGGGCCGCTACGGTGTTGATCCCGCAATTCGGTCGCAGCTAGCCGCCGAGGATGCCCGTATTCTGGAACGCAAGCGCCGCACGAATGTCTTTAACCCGCTGAACCGGGATCGTTATTTCCCGGCTTATGCCGGTCAGGCGCTTGATGCCTCTGCTGAGCAAGCCCGGTTACGTGCTTTGGGTGTGGCCGTCCCGGTGCGCCCGGTCGCTGCCCGGCCACAACCGCGAACGCAGCCTGAATCCACCGCCGAAGCACCAGCGGAGAAAGAAGAGGCAGGCCTGCTGCAACGCACGCTGGCCCCGATTTTCCAATCTGCCCCCCGCGATGTGGAAGGCGAACCGATGGAGTGCATCTGGACCACCGCAGGCCCCGGCAACGAGCTGCGCCGCGTTTGCACCCCGGTCACGCCAGAGGAAGAGTAATCTCTATGGCTGGTGCCTGCTGATGTCGGCCACCAGTTTTGATGCGCTCTGCGTCCGCGCTGCCCAGTCCGCACCTGTGATCACATCATAGCGCAGGTCATAGCGGTTCAGCAGTGTGATCAGGCATTCCAGAAAGCGTGTTCTGGCTGCGCTATCGCCCGTGTAGCGCGTGCCATCGTTGGTCCACGGCACGTCAGGCGTCAGCAGGATGTAGTGGGTTGCTGCTGTCCAACCGGCTGCGATATCGAGCAGCGGTTCTGGTATTTTACCCAACAAGAAATCGGCCCAGGCCATTGTTTGGATCAGGTCCGTGTCTTCGATGCAGACAGGGCCGGACCGGGCCGCAATTTCGCGACGCAGGGCAATATGGCCCTGCGAGAGCGCGATGAAATCCGCTGCCGTCCAATTTTGACCCTGCCGGAATTGCGCATCATAGGATCGGCCATATTCGGGAATGACCGGATAGCCCAGCGCATTGGCTAATGTTGTTTTGCCTGTGCTTTCCGGGCCGAGCAGGCAAATTCGCGTTTGGTAGTCGGGCCGGACCGCAGGTGGGATGAAATCCCAATGCGCAGCAGGGTTAGCACGGATTTGGCGCGCTGAAATCGGCACGCTGTCCCGTGGCAGGTCGACAATAAAGGGGGCCGCATCCAGTGTTTCGGCCAGTTTCGTGACATAGGTTTCCGAACCGAAGACTGTATCAATCGGCTTGGGGTGGTATTCTGCAATCACCGCTTTCCAGATAGTCCAGAAATCGGGGTGTTCTGCCGGTTCCTGCGGGATGTCCCGATGCAGATGCACCACGCGGACATTGCGCCGCACCGACTGGCTGACCCAGTCAAAGCGGCGCTGTCCGTCGATTGGTTCGCAATCGCGGGTGCAGACCAGAACCGTTAGCTCGTCCACAAGGTTGCTGGCGACGTCGCACAGGAACTGATGGCCTGCGTGAAAGGGCATGAATTTGCCAAGGACAAATCCACGCCTCATGCCTGTTTTGCCGCTGCCCGCCATTGAAACAGGCCAAGGATCGCCAGACCCAAGAACACCCCGTAAAGGGCCGCTGTCGGGGTCAGGTCCTTGACCCAGAACAACCCGATGGCCAGCACATCGACGGCAATCCACAAATACCAGCTTTCGATATGCCGCCGCGACAGCAGGAACTGCGCCAGCACGCTAAGCGCTGCGACGGCCCCATCCCAATAAGGGAACGACGCGTCGGTCAGCCGAGCCATCAGCGTGCTGATCGCCAACCAGCCAATGACGGCGGTCAGAAGGTAGACCAGATATTGCCGCTGCGGCAGCGGGACAACGATGACTTTGCCGTCATTCTGGCGGAACTGGAGCCAATACCAGACGCCATATATCTGGATGAAAAAGTAATACACCTGCAGCAGCGCATCGCTGTAAAGCTGATAGTCAAAGAAGATCTTTGCGTAGAGCAGTACCATCACGATGCCAAACGGGTAGTTCCACATGGACCGCCGGATAATCAGCGTCACATTGATAAGCCCCAGCACCACGGCTGCGTATTCAATCGGGCGCGAACCCAACATTTGGAGAACAAAATCCAGCACTCGTTACACTCCGGTTTCGATTTGCGGCTGATATTACATGCTGCATTTTGATCCGCCAGCGCTCACATCCGCGTATGGTCTATTGCACATGTCGCGAACTGACGTAGTTAATTGTGTGACAAGCCAAAAGGATGCTTATGATACGTTTATTTGCCGCTTTTGCCATGACACTGGCCGCGTTTTCCGCGCAGGCCGAAGAGGTCACAACCTATACTCTGGACAATGGGATGGAGGTGGTGGTGATCGAAGATCACCGTGCCCCCGCCGTTGTGCATATGGTCTGGTATCGGGTCGGGTCCGCCGATGAGACCGTAGGTAATTCCGGTGTCGCCCATTTTCTGGAACATCTGATGTTCAAGGGAACCGAAACACTGGCGCCGCGTGAATTCTCGGCCACTGTTGCGGCCAATGGTGGCAGCGACAACGCCTTTACCAGCTATGATTATACCGCCTATTTCCAACGCATCGCCGCCGACCGGCTAGAGCTGATGATGCAGATGGAAAGCGACCGGATGAACAATCTGCAGATCACGGCGGATGATGTAGCGACCGAGCGGAATGTGATTCTGGAAGAGCGGAACCAGCGCACAGAGAACAATCCCAATGCCCTTGCCCGTGAGCAGTTCAATGCCGCCCTCTACCAGAACCACCGGTACGGCCTGCCGATCATCGGCTGGAAGCACGAGATGGAGCAGCTGGACCTGCAGGATGCGCTGGATTTCTATGATCTCTATTATGCACCCAACAACGCAATCCTTGTGGTTGCTGGTGATGTGGACCCCGAAGAGGTCAAGGCACTGGCAGAGCAATACTACGGGGTCATCCCGGCAGAACCGCAATTGCCCGACCGCTTTCGCCCCGAAGAACCCCCGCATCGCGCGGAGCGCCGGATCACCTATGTCGATCCCCGCGTGAGCCAGCCATATCTTACCCGCAGTTATTTGGCCCCAGAGCGCGACCCCGGCGCGCAGAAAGAGGCCGCCGCCTTGGTCTATCTGGCTGAATTGCTGGGCGGGTCGCCCTTTACGTCCGATCTGGGCCGCGCCTTGCAGTTCGATAGCCAGATCGCGATTTATGCGGGGGCCTCTTACGGGGGTGAATCGCTGGATGAGACCAGCTTTAACCTTGTCGTGGCCCCTGCTGACGGTGTCAGCCTGTCGGAGGCAGAGGCTGCAATGGATAAGGTCGTCGCTGATTTCATGGCTGCGGATATTGATCCGGCCAGAATTGAGAGCATCCGCACACAGATGCGCGCGGCAGAGGTTTACGCCCTTGATGATGTGCAGCGCCTTGCGCGGCGCTATGGTGCCGGGCTGACCCAGGGACTGACCATTGCGGATATTCAGGCATGGCCGGACATCCTGCAAAACGTGACAGAGGCGGATATCAAGGCCGTCGCGGCCAAAGTGTTCAATCCCGATAAGGCCGTCACCGGCTGGGTTGTGGCAACGAAAGAGGAGGCAAGCTGATGCTGCGTGGATTGATTGCAATCGGCCTGTCCCTATGGGCTGCGACCGCATGGGCTGAAATTGATATTATCGAGGTCACCTCTGACGGGGGGATTGAAGCTTGGGTGGTTGAAGAACCGTCGATCCCCTTTATGGCGCTGGAAATCCGGTTTCGCGGCGGTGCATCCCTAGATGAACCCGGCAAGCGCGGCGCGATCAACCTGATGACCGGATTGATCGAGGAAGGCTCAGGCGAGATGGATGCACAGGCGTTCCAGACCGCCCGCGAGGCTTTGGCCGCCAGCTATCGCTTTCGCGCCTATGATGATTCTATCGCGATTTCCGCGCAGATGCTAAGCGAAAACCGTGAAGAGGCATTGGCTCTGCTGCGTCAGGCGTTAATCGCGCCGCGGTTTGATCAGGATGCCCTCGACCGGGTTCGCGCGCAGGTCCTTTCGGGGATCGCCAGTGATAGCAAAGACCCCAACAGTATCTCAAGCGCGGTGTTTGATCAGGCAGCTTTTGGGGATCACCCCTATGGCAGCGTGCTGGATGGCACTGTGGAAACGGTCACCGGCCTGACGCAAGACGATATGGTCAGTGCGCATCAGAATGCATTGACCCGTGACCGGCTGTATGTGTCTGTCGTGGGCGATATCACCGCCGAAGAGGTCGGCCCGATGTTGGATGATCTGCTGGGCGATTTGCCCGCCGCAGGACCGCCCCTGCCGAACGACGTGCCTTTTGGTCTTGCCGGTGGTGTGACGGTTGTGGATTTTGACACCCCGCAATCCGTGGCGTTGTTTGGCCATGCGGGGATCAAACGCGACGATCCGGATTTCTTTGCCGCCTATATCGTCAACCATGTGCTGGGCGCCGGCGGTTTTGAATCCCGTCTGATGGATGAAGTCCGCGAAAAACGTGGCCTGACCTATGGAATCAGCACGTTTCTTTATCCGATGTTCCACGCAGAGGTGATGCTGGGCAGAGTGGCCTCTGGCAATGCGACAATTGCCGAAGCCATCGCGGTGACGCGTGCTGAATGGGCCCGTATGGCAGAGGATGGCATGACCGCAGAAGAGCTTTCTACGGCCAAGACCTATCTGACCGGCGAATACCCCCTGCGCTTTGACGGCAATGGCGAGATTGCCAAAATCATGGTGGGGATGCAGATGATCGACCTGCCACCGGACTACGTGACCAATCGCAATGAGTACGTTGAGGCGGTGACGCTGGAGGATGTGAACCGGGTGGCGGCGGAATTGCTGAAACCCGAAAATCTGCATTTTGTCGTAGTAGGCCGCCCGGAGGGGTTGGAGACGACGCAATAGTATGGAAAGTCAGTGGGCCCCGGATCAAGTCCGGGGCCACTGCCGCACGTGCGGCGCTGTTCCAGAACCTCTGACGACTTGCCACGGTCCTCAATCAAAATGCCCTATGCCGGGTCAGTGAGCACATGAAGCACCGCCTGTTCGGCGACCCCTGACATTCCGCATTTAAGCGCGGCATCTCTTTGCCCGCGATCCCACGACAAGATGCGCTGGATGGTGTCCTCCAACGGTCGGCACGTCAGCCCAGCCTCTTGCGCCCTCGCCGTGCTGACGTTCAGCATGTGCCTGACTATCGGGTCGTCTGGCACGATCAGGGGCAAGTCGGACCATGGTTGCAACCCTGCCTTCGTGAAGGCCTGCAATGGTCCCCAGCGCAGATCGGCAGGTTGCTGGGTTTGCGCAAATATCGCTGACAACATCGCCGCGAATGTCATCGGGGGTGCTGTGGTGTTGAAAATGCCGCCGATCCGACGCTCGGCCAGATGCAATATGAAGGCTGCGACGTCTGCGATGTCGATCACTTGTATTGATCTGTCGGGCGGGTCGGGAACCGGTAGCGCGCCGCCCTGATCGCAGCGCCTGACCCACCATGTAAAGCGGTCGGTCTTATCGCCCGGCCCTACAATCAGCCCCAATCGGATCACAGTTGCACTGTCCCCCAAAGCTGCAATAACGGTTTCCTCGCAAGCCCTTTTTAGTGGCCCATAGGCGGGACCATAATGTGTGGCGTCAGTGCGATGTGCTGGCAGGGTACCATACGCAAACTTCAGATCTGCGTCAGATGCGGTTGGCGCGAGTGCTGTTTCGTCCTGACCCGGTTCTGACAGGTCAGAATAGACTGATATCGACGAGACAAAGACATAATGCACATGCCCCACCGCGGCGATCAGACGGTTCACCATATCGGGGGCGTAGCCGCAGGTGTCGATGATTGTATCAAATGCGCCATACAGGTCAGGCAAGCTTTGGTCGCGGTCGGCGATCAGTGTTGCAGCCCCGGCGGTCACGTTTTGGCCGCTGCGCGTCATCACTGTCACTTCATGACCCGCCGTAACGGCGGCGCGTGCCACTTCCCCGCCCAGAAATCCGGTTCCACCGACACAAAGCAAGCGCATGACAAGATCCTTTCCCTTTAGGTAAGCAAAGACTTACCTAAAGAGTGTTGTCAAATGCGTGCCGCGTCTCTGTCAGGCCTCTGCGAACATGGGGTCAATGCGGGCATAGCTGGCCTCCATCCCTTCTTCCACGCCGGTTTCGAGCATGGCGGCCCGGCTTTCGGCATCGGCCACGGTCATGCGCAGGGTCAGCAAGGTGCCCCCGCTCTTTGCGGCAAAACTCGTAACACAGTGCGTATCGGGCGTGGCATCAGGCACATGCATCCGTTCGACATGTTCGGTGCGCTCATTCGGTGTCAGCGCGATAAATTCCCCGGTCAGATAGAAGCCGTTTTCGCCATTCGCATCCTCCCAATCCAGCCGGATCTTGCCGCCGGGCCATGCCTCATACGTGCACTGGGTCATGACCCAACCATCGGGACCGTAGAGCCATTTTTTCACCAGTTCAGGGTCGGTATGCGCCCGGTAAACCAGTTCAGGCGTTGCGGAAAATTCGCGGGTGACAATCACATGTGTGTCACCTTCGAGCGTCAGTGAGAGTTTGGTCATTCAACTGTCCTTTCTTCGCTGGCTTGCATTTCGGCCAACAGCGTGTCGAGCCGGTCGTAATTCGTTTCCATGGTCCGACGCAGCATCGCTAGCCAGTCATCCAGATTGTCGAGCGCCTGCGGGGATAACCTGCAAGGCCGTCGCTGCCCATCGACCCGCCGCGTGATCAGCCCTGCATTTTCCAATACTTTCAGATGCCGCGAGATTGCGGGTTGCGACATGGCAAAGGGTGCGGCGAGTTCCATCACCCCGGCCTCACCCTCGGCCAGCCGTTGCAGAATGGCGAGCCGCGTGGGGTCAGACAGGGCGGAAAAAGTCGTGGCAAGCTGCATGTAAATCACCCATTCGTTATATAACTTATAGATTATATTTTATCGTCGGTAAATAGTGTTTCGGACCCCTCGTAGAATCGCGGGAATCTATGCTATCCCTTGTGGCATGGCTATTGCAGACCCCCAGATACAGCCGCGCCCTGTCATCCGACAGCTGGACGAGGCCGCAATTAACCGCATCGCTGCGGGTGAGGTGCTGGAGCGCCCTGCCTCTGCTGTGAAGGAACTGGTGGAAAACGCTGTTGATGCTGGGGCGACCCGAATTGAGATCGTGATTGCCGATGGCGGCAAGACCCTGATCCGCGTCACAGATGATGGCTGCGGCATTGCGGCGGATGATCTGCCGCTGGCGCTTGCCCGCCATGCCACGTCGAAAATCGACGGCACCGATCTGCTGAATATCACATCTTTCGGGTTTCGGGGTGAGGCGCTGCCCTCGCTTGGTGCGGTGGGCCGTTTGGCGATCACCAGCCGCGTGGCCGGCGCGGATGCGCATAGTATCGCGGTCTCTGGCGGGCGCATGGCCGAGGTCCGCCCTGCTGCCCTGTCCGTTGGCACGGTGGTTGAACTGCGCGATATGTTCTATGCGACCCCCGCCCGCCTGAAATTCCTGCGCACCGACCGGGCAGAGGCGCAGGCGGTGGGCGATGTCGTCAAACGGCTGGCGATGGCCGAACCCTTTGTCAGTTTTATCCTGCGCGATGTCTCGGGTGGTGATAGCCGCACGACATTCCGCGCTGATGCGCAAACCGGCGATCTGTTTGATGCGCTGCATGGACGGTTGCGGTCGGTTTTGGGGCGCGATTTTGCCGAAAACGCCCTGCCCATCGACGCGCAGCGCGAAGGGTTTCACCTGACCGGCTATGCGGCCTTGCCGACCTATTCCCGTGGTGCGGCGATTGCCCAGTTTCTGTTTGTGAATGGTCGTCCCGTGCGGGACAAGATGCTTCTGGGCGCGTTGCGCGCCGCCTATATGGATGTGCTGTCGCGTGATCGCCACCCGGTCGCGGCCTTGTTTGTGGATTGCGATCCTATGCTGGTCGATGTGAACGTGCATCCCGCAAAGTCAGAGGTCCGGTTCCGCGATCCCGGTGCTGTGCGTGGATTGATCGTGTCGGGTCTGCGGCATGCACTGGCCGAGGCGGGGCACCGTGCGTCTTCGACCGTGGCAGATGCTACGCTGGGCGCGATGCAGCCGGAACGCCCGGCTGACGCCCCGCCCCGTGTGTATCAGATGGACCGCCGCAACCTGCCCGACCGTCCTAGTTTCACCGCCCGTTCGATGACGTTTCAGGCGCAGGCCCCCGGCTTTTCCGAGGCCCCGTCTGCCCGGATCGAACCGGTGGCAGAGGATGAACCGCAGGATCTGCCCCTTGGCGCAGCCCGCGCACAGGTGCATGAAAATTACATCATTGCCCAGACCGAAAATGGCATCGTCATTGTCGACCAGCACGCTGCCCATGAACGACTGGTTTACGAAAAGCTGAAAGCCCAGATGGCTGAAAACGGCGTTCCCGCGCAGGCCTTGCTGATCCCCGAAATCGTCGAGATGACCGAAGGTGAGGCGGCGATGCTGCTGGAGATCGCGGAGGACCTGGCACGGCTGGGGCTGAGCATCGAACCCTTCGGCGGCGGTGCCATCGCCGTGCGCGAAACCCCCGCAATCCTGGGTGAGGTGAATGCCGAAAAGATGCTGCGCGACATCCTTGACGAACTCTCCGATCAGGGCGACAGCGCCAGTTTGCAGGCCCGAATTGATGCGATCCTCAGCCGGGTTTCCTGCCACGGGTCGATCCGGTCGGGCCGCCGCATGCAAGGGGCAGAGATGAACGCCCTGCTGCGCGAGATGGAAGCGACCCCAAAATCAGGCCAATGCAACCATGGCCGCCCCACATATGTAGAGCTGAAATTGTCTGATATCGAAAGGCTCTTTGGTCGCACATGATCCAGATTGGTGAACAGAGTTTTGACATCAGCGATCCGCTGGTGATTGCCGCGCTGGTGGCTGTTGCAGTTGCGCTGCTGGTGATCATTCTGCTGATCACCACCTTGCGCCGCGCCGGGGCATCGTCGGATATGGTGCATTATGTGGCCAGCCAGATGGGCCGCCTGTCGCAGGACGTAAATGCGCTGGGACAGGGGCAAAGCCAACTGGCGGGCAATATCCAGACGGTCAGTGACGCGCAGGCCAACGCGCAGGTTCGGGTGATCCAGACGATGGAAACGCGACTGGCCGAGGTGCAGGCGCAGATGGCGGAGCGGCTGGCCGAGAACGCAACCCGCTCTGCCCGGTCGCTGACCGATATGCAGGAACGCATGAAGGAAACCCTGACCGGGAGTTCGGAAAAGACAACCAAAAGCCTGACGCAACTGCAAGAACGTTTGGCGACCATAGACCGCGCCCAAACGAACATTGAAAAGTTGTCGGGGGATGTGCTGTCGTTGCAGGATATCCTATCAAATAAGCAGCGTCGCGGGATGTTCGGGGAAATCCAGCTGACAGATATTGTGTCCAAGGCGCTGCCCTCGGACAGCTATACGCTGCAAGCGACCCTGTCGAACGGCAAGCGCGCGGATTGTCTGGTGCATCTGCCAAACCCGCCCGGCCCCATCGTGATCGACGCGAAATTCCCGTTTGAAGCCTATGAAACCTTTGCGGCCGCAGAAACGCCAGAAATGCAAAAAATCGCCCTGCGCGATCTGGGCAATGCGGTGCGGGTGCATATCAAGGCGATTTCAGAGAAATACCTGATCGAGGGTGAAACCGCCGATGGCGCGATCATGTTTCTGCCATCCGAGGCAGTTTATGCCGAGCTGCACGCCCGCCTGCCAGAGGTGGTGCGCGCCGGTTTTGACGCCCGCGTTTGGATCGTGTCGCCCACCACTTGTATGGCCACGCTGAACACGATGCGCGCAATTCTCAAAGATGCCCGGATGCGCGAACAGGCGGGCGAAATCCGTAAAGCGCTGCGTTTATTGCACCGCGATGTAGAGATTATCGGCGAAAAGGCAGGTAAGCTGGAAACCCATCTGCGCCAAGCGGGCGATGATGTGTCCGGCGTATTGACCGCCGCCACCCGCGCAGGCAAACGTGCGGACCGGCTGGATAATTTCGATTTTGAAGAGCTTGCGCCAGACACAGCAGAGGTTGTTCCACTGGCTGCCCCGCCCCATCAGGACTGACCCTGCGGTAAAATCTTTTCTTTTTTCATAGTTCGTTAGCCGAGCACTGCTAGAGCGTGTCGTGTGTTTTCAGATTCAGGATTCCCAGATCACGTATGATGTGATTCCCTATGCTTGGCGCAGATATGGGGGGCGCAGATGGGC
>NZ_JBJMBF010000029.1:0-22692 GCF_046640325.1 Loktanella agnita
ATATCTGCGCCAAGCATAGGGAATCACATCATACGTGATCTGGGAATCCTGAATCTGAAAGCACGCGACACGCTCTAAATCAATGCGCGGATCACATCCCTGACCACCATTACATCATCACATCATCGCGGGTGCAATCGAACTGCCCCACCTGCACGCGGATCACGAACTGGCCTTTATGCCGCGTTTGGGTCAGATATACCCGCCCGTCATCGTTGATCCGGCTTAGCAGCGCCTGTGTCGCCGCATCGTCGCGATAGTGAAACGTAAACAGCGACAGGGCGGGTGGCGTCACGATTTCACAACTGCCAATCTTTGCAATCGCGTCTGCAAGTTCTTGAGCCGATGCTGCTAATGGGGTCATCGCGTCGGGCACGATGGCTTCGAAATCCGCGAAAATCTGCGCCATACTTTCGGGCGTTTCGGGGGCGCTGCCGGGCAATTGCGCGCCGGTTGCGCCATAGGCCACCTGCGCCTGCACCGCCCTGTCCCGCAACCCTTTGTGATAGTGCAGCGCCCATTCTACCGCCCGTCGGGACCATTCCAGCAATTCATCATGGGTCACGGGCAGCCCCTTTCAAACAGCAGGGGGCTTATTCGATCACGCCGGTGGTGGGAAAACCGCATTGTTCAGCGATTTTGCCGTAGGCGGCAGTGAAGCCTGATAAGGACGCACGATAGACCAGCTCACCCTCAAGCGTTACTGACAGCATGTCACCTGTGCGCATGGTTTGCAGCATCCACAGGCTGTCGCCCTCATGGGCACGGGCGGTCGCCACTTTGATGCCTTCGTCATTCAGACCGGCTGTGACGAAGCCCTCTGTCAAATCATCCAAACTGAACTGAAACAGGACGCGCTGTCCATCTTGCATTACCGTATCATAGCCCCGTGGCGCAGATTCATGAAGCACCGGCGCGGGATAGTGATCGGGTGGCAGCGTATCACCGTTGGAGACTTCAATAGCTAAACTGCGCAACCCGTCACCACCAGTCATCGCACGGCAAGTGACGCGCAGATCCTCACCGGTATCGACCGTATCCACAATGATACGCCAATCTTTGTAGTCCCAATACTGGGTTTCGCCAGATGCGGCGGCGGGCAATAGCGCCAGAAAGGCGAGGGCATATTTCATATCAGGCTTTCACTCTTTCAATGTCGTTTGCGGCTCGTTCCTGCTACATACGAAAGCCTGAAACGGTCAGATATCCAAGAGCGCAATAAGCTTTTTCAGCGTTTCGCGCTGTTGCGTGGTCCAATCCTTACGGCGACCACGAAACAGAGTGGCCTGACTGGCGTGGATCAGCCCGTCATCCAGAATTTTCAACCCGTTTGCGCGCAGAGTTTCCCCGGTGGAGGTGATATCGGCAATCGCCTCGGCGGTTTCATTCTTCACCGTGCCTTCGGTCGCGCCTTGGCTGTCAACGATCTGATAATCCGCAACACCTTCTTCACGCAGGAATTCCCGTACCAACCGGTGATATTTCGTCGCAATGCGCAGGCGAAACCCATGACGAGCGCGGAAGGCCGCGGCCGCCGCGTCAAGGTCATCCAGCGTATCCACATCGACCCACGCCTGCGGCACGGCGATGATTAGATCGGCCCCGCCGAAACCCATCAGCGCAAGTTCGGACACATGGCTATCCCAGTTGGCCAGCTTTTCGCGTACCAGATCGGACCCGGTGACGCCCAGATGGATATTGCCTGCCGCCAATTCGCGCGGGATTTCCCCTGCCGAAAGCAGCACCAGTTCCACCCCGTCGATGCCATCGACAGCGCCTGCATATTCGCGTTCTGACCCGGATTTACGCAAGCTCACGCCGCGCTGGCCGAACCAGTCAAATGTCTTTTCCATCAGCCGCCCCTTGGACGGCACACCCAGCTTCAGCATGCGTTCAACCCCAGCACCAGATCGGGCCGGATCACACCGCCCACCGCAGGCACCGCGCGCCCGTCGCCCAGTTGCGCGGTGAGCGCGTCATAGCGGCCACCCGTTGCGACAGGCGGCAGATCAGGCCGGTCGCTTGCGTAAAAACCAAAGACAAACCCGTCGTAATATTCCAACGAGGTGCGGCCATAGCTGCCTTCGAAATCCAGCGCATCCACATCGACACCGCGTGCTGCCAGCGCATCCACGCGTGCCGTCATCCGGTCCACTGCCGCACCAATGGCGGGCATGTCGACGGCGATATCGCCCAGCGCGCTGACCACATTCGGGCAGGTTTCGCGCAACGACAAAAGTGCGTCGATCAGCGCGATTTCTTCGGCGGCGAGCGGGGCTGCCGCTCCATCAGCGCGCAGCGCGTCAATCCGGGCGCTCACTTCGGCGCGGCTGCGCAGCCCGATATCGGGACCCGCGTCTGCAAAAGGGTCATCTGCGGCCAGCAGCGCCTTGCGTGTCGCAGGCATCGCACCCGATCCATAGCGTTTCAGCAGCGCCTTGAACCGGCCCGGCCGCCAGATATGGCGCAGCAATGCCGCTTTGCGGGCATCGGTGGTTTTCAACCCGCGCACGGCGGCGGTCAGTATGCCGATATCCCCAGTCGCGGCACGCACGGGCAGCCCCGCCAGCCCTTCGGCGATAACGGCAAACACCTCTGCATCGGCCTTGGCAGGGTTTTGACCGTCAAACACCTCATACCCGACCTGCACATATTCATTGGCGCGGGTTTCATCGTGTTCCTGCTTGCGGAACACCTTGCCCGCATAGGTATAGCGGGCGGGCTCTGCATGGGTTTCCATATGCATCTGAACCACAGGCACCGTGAAATCCGGACGCAACACCATTTCACCCTGTAGCGGGTCTGACGTCAGATAGGCCCGTGCGCGGATATCCTCACCATAGAGATCCAGCAAAGTCTCTGCGGGTTGCAGCACATCCGCCTTGACCACCTGCGCGCCTTGGGCGGCAAAGTGATCACGCAAACGGCGCGCTTCGGTCAATGTTTGGGGGGATGTGGGCATTAGACAAAGTGCCTCATACACATGATAAAGCCCACGAACATTAGGGCCGACCCGGCCCCGATGATCAGTGTGCTGTCAAGATAAACGCCATAGCACACGGCAGCGAAACCGAGCACGACAAGCACGCCCCCGACGATGATCATCGCGAGCTCTGACAAGACCGCACGCAGGAACCGTAAAAGGCCTTTGAAAAAGCCATTCATAGCGCGTCCAGTATCTCGCGCACCTTGGCCAGCAATTGCGCACGCGGCACTTCGTACTGGCTCGGCCGGTCTTTCCATTCTTCTAGCGTGGCGTTCTTGGCGATTTCCGCGCCAAGGATCAGGTCCTTGATCTGGACCACACCCTTGTCGAACTCATCCCCGCCCGCGATGATGGCAACGGGCGACTGCCGTTTATCCGCATATTTCAGCTGATTGCCGAAATTCTTCGGATTGCCCAGATAGACCTCGGCCCGGATCTTGCCCTTCGAATGATCATTTGGATCGACATAGGCATTCCGCAGCTCGGCGACCATCGCCTGATAATCGGCCATGCGGTCGCGATCCATGACGGTCACGATGACGGGGCCTTGCGCCGTGTCGCTCATGCGGCCCTTGGCGCGCAGCGCAGCCAGCAGCCGGTCGACGCCGATAGACACACCCGTGGCTGGCACCGGCTGCCCGGTGAAGCGCTTGACAAGGTCATCATAACGCCCACCGCCTGCGACCGACCCAAAGTTACGTGGACGGCCCTTTTCGTCTTTGATCTCAAAGGTCAGCTCAGCCTCGTAAACCGGCCCAGTGTAGTAGCCGAGGCCACGGACAACGGAGGGGTCGATCTTGATCCGAGTTGCATCGTACCCCTGCCGCAAAAGCAGGTTAGCGATTTCTTGAAGTTCTTTGACACCCTCAATCCCGACTTGAGAGTTGCCGATGACCTTGTCCGCTAGGTACTGGATTACGTTTCCGTTCCAAGAAACTGCGTAGTCCTTTGCGCTAAGCTCAACGTCGCTCATGACACTGACGATATGGTCATGTGCGCCAGCGAAGCGCATCACAGTCTCCACTTGCGCGTCCGACAGTCCCGCACCCTTGGTGAAATCCCCGCTTTCATCCTTGCGGCCTTCCCCCAGAAGGGCGCGCACGCCCTCGACGCCCAACCGGTCCAGCTTGTCGATGGCGCGCAGCACGATCCCGCGCTCTTCTTCCTTGTCATCCCCGGCCAGACCGGCGACTTCCATCACGCCATTCAGCACCTTCCGGTTATTCACCCGGATCACGTAGTCGCCGCGCTCGATGCCCACGGCCTCCAATGTATCAGCCAGCATCGCGCAGATCTCAGCATCCGCAGCAACTGACGCCGCCCCCACGGTATCCGCATCACATTGATAAAACTGGCGAAACCGCCCCGGTCCGGGCTTTTCGTTGCGCCAGACCGGCCCCATCGTGTAGCGGCGATAAGGCGACGGCAGATCGTTGCGATACTGTGCCGCCACCCGGGCCAGCGGGGCGGTCATGTCGTAGCGCAGAGCCAGCCAGTCGCCATCCTCTTCCCACGCAAACACGCCCTCATTCGGGCGGTCCACATCGGGCAGGAATTTACCCAGCGCCTCCACCGTTTCCACGGCAGATGTTTCCAGCGCGTCGAACCCGTAACGACGGTAAACCTCGGCGATCTTTGACAGCATTTCGGCGCGCTGGATAACCTCAGCGCCGAAATAGTCGCGGAAACCCTTTGGCGTCACTGCCTTGGGGCGGGGCTGCTTTTTATCCTTGGCCATCGTCGGTCCTGTACATCATAGTCCCGCGCCGTTTACCGCGCCAATGTCACAGGGGCAATGCAGTCGTGTATTTCAGTTCTTTCAGGCTAAAGGCCGAGACGACCGATTTGACTAGCGATGACCGCAGTAGCGTGTGGGTCATGAATTGTTCGTAGGTTTCCACATCGCGGCAACGGATTTTCAGGATGTAATCGGCGGTGCCTGACAGGGCATGCGCCTCCATGATTTCCGGGTGGCCGCGGATGATCTTGGCAAAACCTGTAATCGTTGCCTCTGCATGATCGGCCAGACGGACCGTGGCAAAAACACAAAGCCGCACATCCGCCTTGGCCGGGTCCAACAGCGCCACGCGACCGCGCAGCAGCCCGAGGTTTTCAAACTCCTGCACCTTGCGCCAGACGGTGGAACTGGCCATGCCCGCGCGGTCGGCCAGTTCGGCCAGCGACGCGCCTGCATCGCCCTGCAACGCGGCCAGCAAGACCCGCTCTTGATCAGAAAATTTCATTATGCAGCCAATTATGAATGGTTTCATTCAAGAATGCACGAAAACCCGCGTGATTGACAGGAAATTTCAGCCGTTCCGGGCCAGAATGGAATAAAGGAGTTTCGCCGTGCCCAAGGATACCACCTACGTTTCACTCTCTGCCGATGCCGATGGGTTCTTTCCCTATACGCCCGACGACGATGCCGTCTGGGGCGAGCTGTTCACCCGCCAGATGGCGTTCCTGCCCGGCAAGGTCGCACCGGAATATCTGGATGGGGTGCGTCAGTTGGGGCTGAATGGGGACAAGACACCGCAGGTGAAAAATGTCGATGCGCGTCTTCATGCGCTGACCGGGGCCGGAGCCGAAGGTGTGCCCGCGATTATCCCCCCATCGCAATTTTACGAGCTGCTGAGCCAGCGCAAATTCCCCGTCGCGACCTTTCTGCGGCGGCGGGAGCATATGGATTATATTGAAGAGCCAGACCTGTTTCACGAGGTCTTCGGCCATTGCCCGATGCTGACAAACGAGGCCTATTGCGATTTCATCGAAGGATTCGGCAAGCGGGCCAAGGCGCTGGGCAAAGGCTATAGCTGGCACATGTTCCGGCTGTTCTGGTTCACCGTTGAATTCGGGATGATCCGCACGGCAGAGGGGCTGCGCGCCTATGGCGCCGGAATCGTGTCATCACCCGCCGAGGCCGCCCATGCGTGCAGCGATGACGCGCTGATGCAGGATTTCGACCTGCTGACCGTATTCCGCACGCCCTATCGGATCGACATCGTGCAACCGACCTATTTCGTTATCGACAGTTTCGACCAACTAGCCGAAACGCTAGCGGCTGATTTCGGCCAGTTGGTCGACGAGGCAAAAGCGCTGGGCGATCTGTCCCCCCTTTTCGCGGCGAAGGAAGCCAGCTAAAAGGCGACATGGCCGACATTACGCATCTGGAAGAACAAATCGCCCACCTCACCCGCACGGTCGAGGAACTGTCCGATATCGTCGCACGGCAGGAAAAAGAGCTCGCGCTGGCGGTAAAGCGGGTCACTATGCTGATGGAACGCGAAGCCCAGCGCGAAATGGATACAGGTGGCAGCGTCCCGTTTGCCGACCAGAAGCCACCGCACTGGTAAGCGGCTATGCGGGGCACCCCGCATGGCCTGTTGGAGCCGGTTCAGTAGGGGCGCACCGTCACTTTCACCGCTTCGGGGAAACGCCAGGGCGTACTGCTTGCGACGGCAGCGGACACAACCGTGCTCAGGATCGCGCCACCGATACCCGCATTCGTCGCCGTACTTACCTGCTTGTCTTGGGCAAAGACCGTCTCTGCGCCTTGCAACCCATTACCCTCGCAACTGATTTGCAGTGGCATGGGGCGACCGCGGTTTTCGAAATTCCCCGATTGCACAAAACGGGGAATGTCCACGCGGATTGGCGTGATGACCTGTGCTGCAACCTCTTCAGAACGCAATGAACACACCTGATTGCCGACCTCGACCTGCGCGTCATCCTGCATCGTGTAGGTACGGATTTCTGTCGTGCGGTAGCTTGTGATCCGCGCACGGTCTACCGTCGAGACCACGCCGGCGGTCGCGTTTGGTTGCGTAATCTCAAGCGGCGGTGTGCAGGCAGACAGGGCAATGATCCCGGCAATGCAGGTCAGAGATTTCATTCTTATAGCTCCAATAGATTAATCGAGTGATGGATTGCTATGCACCACCCGGCGCGATGGCAAGGGCTGGAAAAATAATAGCTGACATTTCAGACAGTAGGGTGGATCCGGATCCACCTTACGACGTGGCAATGTTGCTTAGGCGTCCTCGACCTCGATCACGCCGTTAAGGCTGCGCAGTGCCCCCTTGATCTGCGGGTTGATCGGGAAATCATCGCCCAGATCCAGCTCCACCTCCCCCGGCAGATCGTTTTGCATCAGGCAGAAATAGATCGGGCCGCGCCCAGCGCGCACCCCGTCGCGCATGGCGTTTTGCAGGATGCTTGCGACGGACCCGATGGCATCCGGGGCGTCGATAAACACACGTAGCCCCGCACCACCCGCATCAGCGACGACGCTGTCAATCGGCGCCACAGAACGCCCAAGCAGTTTGAGCTGATCGGCCTCCAGCGTTGCCTCGCAGGTGACGACGACCTGCGCGCCGGTTTCTAGGTATTCGCGAGATTTTTCCAATGTCTCGGAAAATAGCGTGACCTCATACTGCCCAGTCGGGTCCGACAGCTGCACAAAGGCAAAGCGGTTGCCGCGCGCTGATTTACGTTCCTGACGGCCTGATACTGTGCCCGCCATTTTGACGATAGCCGCGCCCTTTTCTGCTCGCGCGATCACATCATCAAGGGTCATCACTTTTTGTCGTTTCAAGGGGCCCATATAGTCATCCAGCGGATGGCCGGATAGGTAGAATCCAATCGCCTTGAACTCTTCGGACAGCCGTTCGGCGGGCAACCAGTCATCACCGCCAGCCAGTCGCGGTTCGGGCAAATCCTCACCCGCATCACCAAACAGCGACACCTGATTTGATGCTTTCTGATCATGGATCGCTGCCGAGTAGCCTGTGAGCGCATCCAGACTGTTGAACACCCGCCGTCGGTTCGGGTCGAGCACGTCAAACGCCCCCGCTCGCGCCAGCATTTCCAGCGAGCGTTTCCCGACGCGCTTCAAATCAACCCGGCGTGCAAAATCATAAAGATTGATAAAGGGTTTCTGCGCGCCAGCGCCGGACTCCGATCCGGCGCCTCTGCCGTCAGGTTGAGGTCCCGGATCATGTCCGGGACTGCGTTGGTCTGTGACGCCATCGCGAGCTGCGACAATCAGCTTCATCGCCTCGACACCCACGTTTTTCAGCGCGCCCAGCGCATAGACCAGCTTGCCATCTTTCACATCGAACGTCGCCATGGAACGGTTCACGCAGGGCGGGGTATAGTCGATGCCCAGCCCTTTTTTGACCTCCTGAAAGTACACACCCAGCTTGTCGGTCAGGTGGATATCGCAGTTCATCACCCCGGCCATGAATTCCACCGGGTGGTTCGCTTTCAGCCAAGCCGTTTGGTAGGACACCACCGCATAGGCCGCTGCGTGGGATTTGTTGAACCCGTAGTTGGCGAACTTTTCCAATAGGTCGAAAACTTCGCGCGCCTTCTTGGCATCGACACCATTTTTCTTCGCGCCTTCCTCGAATTTCGGGCGTTCGGCGTCCATCGCCTCCTTGATCTTTTTCCCCATCGCCCGGCGCAGCAGGTCAGCGCCGCCAAGGCTGTAGCCCGCCATGACCTGAGCGATCTGCATCACCTGTTCCTGATAGACGATGATGCCTTGGGTTTCTTCAAGGATGTAATCAATCGACGGATGAACCGACTCCAGTTCCTTCTGGCCATTCTTCACCTCGCAATAGGTGGGAATGTTTTCCATCGGGCCGGGCCGGTAGAGCGCCACAAGCGCCACGATATCTTCGATGCAGGTGGGTTTCATGCGCTTGAGCGCATCCATCATCCCCGAGCTTTCCACCTGAAACACGGCCACCGTCTTGGCGCTGGCATAAAGCTTATAGGATGCCTCATCATCCAGCGGGATCGCCCCGATGTCATACTCAAACCCTTCAGGTGGCTGATAGAGTTCGTTTCCATCAGCGGTCACGTTCAAGGGGCGACCCGTCTTGCGGATCAGATCAACCGCGTTTTGGATCACTGTCAGGGTTTTCAAGCCCAGAAAGTCGAATTTGACCAGCCCGGCCTGTTCCACCCATTTCATGTTGAACTGGGTCGCGGGCATGTCGGATCGCGGGTCCTGATAAAGCGGCACCAGCGCGTCCAATGGCCGGTCGCCAATCACCACACCGGCGGCGTGGGTTGATGCATTCCGCAACAGCCCCTCGACCTGCTGGGCATAGGTCAGCAACCGGTCCACGACTTCTTCGGCCTGCGCTTCTTCGCGCAGGCGGGGTTCGTCGGCCAGCGCCTTTTCGATGCTGACGGGCTTTACCCCTTCGATCGGGATCATCTTGGACAGGCGGTCCACCTGCCCGTAAGGCATCTGCAACACCCGCCCCACGTCACGCACTGCGGCCTTTGACAGCAACGCACCAAAGGTGATGATTTGGCCCACTTTGTCGCGGCCATATTTCTCTTGCACGTAGCGGATCACCTCTTCGCGGCGGTCCATGCAAAAGTCGATATCGAAGTCGGGCATCGACACCCGTTCAGGGTTCAAGAACCGTTCGAACAGCAGCGAATAGCGCAATGGGTCAAGGTCGGTGATGGTCAGCGCATAAGCCACCAGTGACCCAGCCCCCGACCCCCGGCCCGGCCCAACCGGTATGTTATGATCTTTCGCCCATTTAATGAAATCAGCGACGATCAAAAAATAGCCGGGAAAGCCCATGCCTTCAATAATACCCAGCTCAAATTCCAGCCGCTTATCATAGTCTTCAACCGGGGCGGCGTGGGGGATCACGGCCAGACGGGCCTTTAGCCCCGCCACCGCTTGTCGGCGCAGCTCGACCACTTCGTCATCGGCGAATTTGGGTAGGATCGGGTCGCGCTTATAGGCTTTAAAGGCGCAGCGTTTGGCGATTTCGACTGTATTCTCAATTGCCTCGGGCAGATCGGCAAAGAGGGTCGCCATTTCTTGCGGTGATTTGAAATAGTGCTGCGGGGTCAGGCGGCGGCGCGGCTGTTGCTGATCGACATAGGCGCCTTCGGCGATACAGATCAGCGCATCATGCGCCTCATACAGCCCGGTTTTGGGGAAATAAACATCATTGGTCGCCACCAGCGGCAGACCCTTGGCATAGGCCATTTCGATATGGCCACGCTCTGACAGGCGCTCTGCCTCTGGCAGCCCGCCGTCGCCAGGATGACGCTGCAATTCAACATAGAGCCGGTCGGGATAGATCGCCGCCAATTGGTCCATTAGCGCCTCGGCCTTGGGCCGCTGACCCTGTCGCAGCAGGCGCCCCACCGGCCCGTCCGGCCCGCCCGACAGGCAAATCAGGCCAACATGATATTGCCCCAACTCCTCGACCGTCACCTGCGGCAGTTCCCCCGCCGCATCCAGATAGGCGCAGGAGTTCAACTTCATCAAATTTTCGTAACCAGTCTCGTTCTGCGCCAGCAGAACGATGGGCGCGGGCGGTTCGGGGCGCTTGCCCGGTTCTGGTGTGGTGTAACCCAAATCAATCTGGCAACCGATGATCGGCTGCACCCCTGCCCCCGCAGCGCCTTCGGAAAACTCCAATGCGCAAAAGAGGTTATTGCTGTCGGTCACCGCCACAGCTGGCATGTCCATTCCGGCGGCAAGGCCGGGCAGCTTCTTAGCGTGGACCGCGCCTTCGAGCAAGGAATACTCGGTATGGACGCGCAGGTGGATGAATCGGGGATGGGTTGTCATGCGCGCCAAACTAGCCGATGGGAGCGGCGGCACAAGACGGCAATCCGCAGATGCCGGATTACGCTTAATTGTTAGCTATTCAGCTAAGTATCTTGACAGTGACCCCGCGCAGAAGGATGCTCTGCCCATGACCAGTACTCTTGATTCCTTTTTCGGCGCTATGTCCGACCCCACCCGCCGCGCTGTCATCGAACGGCTTGCCTCTGGCCCCGCTTCGGTCAGTGAATTGCACAGCCCCCACGCCATGGCGCTGCCCACCTTCATGCGACATCTTTCGGTGCTGGAAAGCACCGGCATCGTCCGATCCGTCAAAAAAGGCCGGGTGCGCACCTGCCATATTGAGGCCGCCCCCCTGATCGAAGCGCAGGGCTGGCTCGCTTGGCAACGGCACCTGTGGGAAACCCGACTGGACCGTCTGGACACGCTCGCGCACAAGATTGCCAACAGCGACACAGGAGAATGACATGACATCCGATACGGCCACGTTCGATCTGCACCGCATCCTGCCTTTGACCCCGGAAAAACTGTGGCACGTCATGACCGATGCGAAACAGCGCGAAAAATGGGGCGCGCCGGATGATGCCACCGTTCTTGTGGTCGACAGTTCCGACCTGCGCGAGGGCGGGCAGGACCGGCATCGCTGTGGTCCGACGGACGCGCCTGATTTTCTGGTGGATACAAGGTGGTATCACCTGAGCGCCCCGACACGGGCCGTTTTCACCGAAACCCTGATCTTAGGCGGGGACCCTGCGTTCACCAGCCTTGTCACCTATGCGCTGACCCCGACTGAGGACGGCACGGCCCTTGATATCAGCGTCGCGACCTCGTCCTTTTCTGGACCGGACGCACTGCGCGAGGTTGAGGGCGGCTGGACTGGGGCCCTGAACAAACTCAAAGCTTATGCCGAACAACTGTTGGTGCGGCACTGAAACGAGCCACATTTGTCATCGTCTCTTGAACCCCGTGCGGGGCCGTTATTGGAGCATCTTTCATGTCCGACACCACCCTGTCCTTCACTCGCGAGTTGGCCGCAGCGCCAATCAACGTCTGGCGGTGCTGGACCGAACCTGCGCTGCTGGAACAATGGTTCGCGCCAAAGCCGGTGCGGACCACGGATGTGGTGATCGACCCCACGCCGGGTGGGCGGTTCGACACGACAATGCACATCCCCGACATGCCTGACCCGGTGACGGGACAGGGTTGCGTTCTTGTGGCGGATCAGGCGCGTCGCTTTGTCTTTACCAATATGATGCGCGGCGGGTTTCAACCCAATGACACCACAGGCCCCGCCGCGATGTCGTTTACGGCTGAAATTACGATAACCCCGCGCGACACCGGCTGCACCTATGTCGTCACTGTGCGCCACGCAAATGCGGAAGGGGCCAAAACCCACCGCGATATGGGCTTCTTCGAAGGCTGGGGGACCGCTGCCGACCAGATGGCGGCTTTGGCGGTCACTCTCTGAAATTCAGACGCGCACCAACCGAAGTAGACCTTTTACTGCTCAATTTTTGATCATTCAGTCAAATAAGCGACAGATCGCGCCGAATTTTCCTTGCCAAATCCCTGCCGCCCCGGTTTCATGGCGCAAAGTTTGGCCCCGTGTGTCTACGCCGCATCGACACCGCAGGCCGTGATTGGCGACAGGGTAAGGCGGCGGGTTTACATCATGCATGTTACGTTTCTTCTGAACGGGGAAACTGTGGAGGTCGAAACGACGCCCACACGCTCGCTGCTGGATTGGCTGCGCGAGGATCAGGGGCTCTGCGGCACCAAAGAAGGCTGTAACGAAGGCGATTGCGGTGCTTGCACGGTGATGATCACCGATGATGACGGGGCCAAGGCGTTGAACGCCTGTATTCTGTTCCTGCCGCAACTGCATGGCAAAGCTGTCCGCACGGTCGAAGGGATCAGCGCCCCAGATGGCAGCCTGCACCCAGTGCAGCAAGCGATGGTCGATCATCACGGCTCGCAATGCGGTTTCTGCACGCCGGGTTTCATCACGTCGATGACTGCGGGTCATATGGCGGGGCGGACTGACCATGATGATGTGCTGGCTGGCAACCTGTGCCGCTGCACCGGTTACGCGCCAATCATCCGCGCCGCTCAGGCCGCAGAGGCCGCGCCCAAAGCCGAGTGGTTGGACGACAAACAGCCTAAGGTCGTGGCCCAACCTTATGCCCCCGAAAGCCTCGATGAATTGGCAACATGGTACGCCGCAAACGCTGACGCCACCCTGATCGCGGGTGCGACGGACGTTGGTTTATGGGTCACCAAGCAATTGCGCGCCTTGCCCAGCGTGGCATTCCTGAACCGCTGCACCGACTTGCGCCAGATCGCCGAAACCGCCGACGGGATCCATATCGGTGCCGCTGTGGCGATGAGCACGGTGCTGGCAAAAATGAGTGAACATCACCCATCCTACGCCGCGATGATTCGGCGCTATGGCTCTGATCAGGTGCGCAACGCGGCCACGATTGGCGGCAATATCGCCAATGGCTCGCCCATCGGGGATAACCCGCCCGCGCTGATCGCGCTTGGGGCCACCTTGCATCTGCGCCATGGCGACAAAACGCGGGATATACCGTTAGAGGATTTCTTTCTGTCTTACGGCAAACAGGACCGCGCCAAAGGTGAATTGGTCACCGGCGTTACCCTCCCCGCATCCGCCCCGGCCTTGCGCTGCTACAAGATATCGAAACGCTTCGATCAGGATATCTCGGCGCTTTGCGGTTGTTTCAATGTGACGGTTGAAGCAGGGACCGTCACCAATGCGCGCATCGCCTTTGGCGGCATGGCAGGCACGCCACACCGGGCCCACGCGGTCGAAGCGGCACTGACCGGACAGCCGTGGACAGTAGAAACTGTCACTCAGGCCGCAGCAGTCATCGGCAGTGACTACGCGCCGATGACCGACATGCGCGCCTCTGCCGCCTACCGGCTGGAAACAGCACAAAACTTGCTGCACCGCTATTTCGCAGAGCTGTCTGGTCACACCACCAGCGTGTTAGAGGTGACGCCATGAGCATCTCAAAGCCCCTGCCACATGATGCGGCCCGCCTGCATGTCACCGGTACTGCGCGCTACGTTGACGACCTGCCAATCCCGGCGAATTCACTGTATCTGGCGTTTGGTCTGTCCGAGATCGCGAAGGGACGCATCACCACGCTTGACCTTGAACAGGTCCGTGCAGCAAAGGGTGTGATCGCTGTTCTAACAGCCGATGATCTGCCCTTCGCGAATGATGTCTCCCCCTCGATCCATGACGAACCGCTTCTGGCGAAGCATGACATCCGCTACCTCAGCCAGCCGATTTTTCTGGTCGTTGCGGACAGTCATCTGAACGCACGCAAGGCCGCGCGGTTGGGTGATATTCAATATTCTGAAGAGACGCCGATCCTGACTATTGATCAGGCATTAGCCGCCGATAGCCGGTTTGAGGACGGACCGCGCATTTGGACCAAAGGCAATGTAGATCAGACGCTGGCAGAGGCCCCGCATCAGGTGCGGGGCAGCGTCGCGATGGGCGGACAGGAACATTTTTATCTGGAAGGTCAGGCCGCACTCGCCTTGCCGCAGGAAGGTGGCGACATGGTGGTGCATTCCTCCACCCAGCACCCGACCGAGATCCAGCACAAAGTGGCCGAGGCGCTAGGTCTGCCGATGCATGGGGTCCGGGTCGAAATCCGTCGGATGGGCGGCGGGTTCGGCGGTAAGGAAAGTCAGGGCAACGCGCTGGCGGTCGCCTGCGCCGTAGCTGCGCGCGCGACGGGCCGCCCTTGCAAGATGCGCTATGACCGCGACGATGACATGATGATCACGGGCAAGCGGCATGATTTTCGGATCGACTATGTGGCCGGCTTTGATGATGCGGGGCGGCTGACTGGCGTCGATTTCACCCAATCCACCCGCTGTGGCTGGGCGCAGGACCTGTCCTTGCCTGTGGCGGACCGGGCTATGCTGCACGCCGATAATGCCTACCACCTGCCCGCCGCGCGGATTACGTCGCACCGGCTCAAGACCAATACCCAATCCGCCACCGCGTTTCGGGGTTTTGGTGGACCCCAGGGGATGCTTGGGGTTGAGCGCGTCATGGACCATATTGCCAAAGAGCTGGGGATTGATCCTGTCGTGATCCGCCAGCGAAACTACTATGCGGCAATGGTCGCAGGGGGGCCATCTGCCCCCCGCGCTGCGCGCCCCCCCGAGGATACTTCCGGCCAGAAGAAGCAGGATGTCGATCTGACCTCACGGGGCGTGGCGGATAGTGATTTTGATGAAACCGCGCAAAACCGTAAGGTGTATCTTGATCCACCCGCCGTGCAGACGACGCCTTACAAGATGCCGGTCACGGACTTCATCCTGCACGCGCTCACAGACGAATTGGTGCAGCGGTCGGATTACCACGCACGCAAAGCAGCTATTGCCGATTGGAACAACGAACAGACCATCCTGAAGAAAGGGATCGCCTTCAGCCCGGTTAAATTCGGCATTTCCTTTACCCTGTCACACCTCAATCAGGCGGGGGCGCTGTTGCATGTCTATCAGGATGGCTCGGTCCATATGAACCACGGCGGGACGGAAATGGGGCAAGGCCTGTTTCAGAAGGTCGCGCAGGTGGCCGCGCATCGCTTTGGCATTGATGTCAGCGCGGTGAAGATCACAGCGACCGATACGGGCAAGGTGCCGAACACATCCGCCACCGCCGCATCGTCCGGCTCTGATTTGAACGGCATGGCCGTCGCCAATGCTTGCGACATCCTCCGCGACCGGATTGCCGGGTGTCTGGCAGAGCTGCACCAAACCAGCACCGAAAATATCCGCTTTGCGGACGGCAACGTGGAGATCGGCAACGAACAGATCACATTCGCCGAAGCCGCTGCCATCGCCTATCAGAACCGCGTCAGCCTGTCGGCCACAGGGTTCTACAAAACCCCAGGCCTGAACTGGGACAGGATCAAGGGCGAGGGCACGCCGTTCTTTTATTTCGCCCAAGGGGCTGCCGTGACCGAGGTGGTCATTGACACGCTCACCGGCGAAAACCGCATCCTGCGCACCGATATTCTGCATGATGCAGGCAGCTCGCTCAATCCGGCAATTGATATCGGACAGATCGAAGGCGGCTATGTGCAAGGTGCGGGCTGGCTCACGACCGAGGAATTGGTTTGGGACGACAAGGGCCGGCTCCGCACCCATGCGCCATCGACTTACAAAATCCCTGCCTGCTCTGACCGGCCCGATATATTCAATGTGGCACTTTGGGATGCGCCGAACCCGGCCCAGACGATCTATCGCTCCAAAGCTGTGGGGGAGCCACCTTTCATGCTGGGGATCTCCGCTTTCTTGGCGCTATCGGATGCCGTGGCGGCCAGCGGTCCCAATTACCCAGCACTCAATGCCCCTGCCACCGCCGAAGAGGTGTTGCGCGCCGTGAAGCGGGCGCGCGGATGACGGAATGTATTCGCATCACGGTGGTGAAAACCGCCGGGTCGGTGCCACGTGGGCCGGGCACACAGATGCTCGTCTGGGCAGACCGGATCGAAGGCACTATTGGCGGCGGCGCGCTCGAATGGGCGGCAATGGCGGAGGCGCGGCAAATGCTGGGCACTGGGCAAAGCAGACAGGAGCGGACCATTCCACTCGGTCCCAGCCTCGGCCAGTGCTGCGGCGGATCGGTTAGCCTGTTGTGGGAACGGACCGACAGCATGGTCGAACCAGCAAAGCGCCCGCTTTGGATCTACGGCGCAGGGCATGTGGGGCGGGCGATCATATATGTCATGGCCCCGCTGCCTGATTTCTATATCACTTGGGTGGATACGGCTGCGGACAGGTTCCCGGACACCGATGTCACCACTTTGGTCGCCAAAGACCCGGCCAAAGCCGTCCGACATGCGCCCGACAATGCTGATCATCTGATCCTGACCTACAGCCACGACATTGACCTTGCGCTCTGCCACGCTGTGCTGTCGCAAGATTTTCACAGCGCGGGCCTGATCGGATCAGCGACCAAATGGGCGCGATTTCGGAGCCGGCTTACAACCCTGGGCCATAGCGCTGCTCAAATTTCACGCATTGCCTGCCCAATAGGCAACCCCGCCCTTGGCAAACACCCCGCAGCCATTGCACTTGGGGTCGCAACCGCCATGATCGCGTCGCCGAATCGCGGAATAAAGGACCATGCCGGATGACCGAACCACTGTTGCGCCTGTCCGGCCTGACCAAAGCCTATCCGGGTGTTGTCGCCAACAGTGACGTGTCCTTTGATATTCAGCCGGGCGAGGTTCACGCGCTTTTGGGTGAAAACGGCGCTGGCAAATCAACCTTGGTGAAAACCATCTACGGGCTGGTGAAACCTGATAGTGGTAGCATGATGCTGAACGCTCATGGCTTCACCCCTGCCGACCCGCGTGCGGCGCGCAGTGCTGGTGTCGCCATGGTGTTCCAGCATTTTTCCCTGTTCGATGCGCTGAACGTGGCCGAAAATATCGCGCTGGGGATGGAAAACCCACCGCCTATGGGTGAAATCGCAGCACAGGTGCGCCGGGTGTCTGACCAATACGGGCTGCCGCTCGACCCGGACCGGATTGTTGGCGAACTGTCAGCCGGTGAAAGGCAACGGGTCGAAATCATCCGCTGCCTGCTGCAGGACCCCAAGCTGCTGATCATGGACGAACCCACATCGGTGCTCACCCCGCAAGAGGTGGCGATCCTGTTCCGCACGCTGCAACAGCTCAGCGCCGAAGGCACCGCGATCCTTTATATCTCACACAAGCTCGAAGAAATTCGCACGCTTTGTGATACCGCCACAGTGCTGCGGTTGGGGCAGGTTGTCGGAACCTGTGATCCGCGCGCGACATCTGCCCGTGACATGGCCGAGCTGATGGTGGGCACAAAGCTGCATGTGCCCGAAAAACCAGACCGCCCCGCCGGTGATGTGGTGCTGACCCTGAACAGCCTCAGCGCCAAAGCCCCCCACCGTTTCGGCACCGCGTTGAAAGACATTACCCTAGAGGTCCGCAAAGGAGAAGTGCTGGGGATCGGCGGTGTTGCCGGAAATGGTCAGGATGAGCTTGTCGCGGCCCTGTCCGGTGAAATGCGTGTCGCGCCTGCGATGGTCCATTATCAAGACCGTGATATCGGCCAGCTTGCCCCGAACGCCCGGCGCAGCATTGGGCTGTTGGCCGCCCCCGAAGAACGGATGGGCCATGCCGCAGCACCTGATATGTCGCTGACCGAAAACGCAATCATGACAGCGATGACCCGGCAGAAACTGACCAGCAAAGGTTTCCTGCACTGGACCAAGGCGCGTCAGTTCGCCGAGGGTGTTATTGCTAACTTTGACGTGCGCACCCCCGGTCCCGCCAATGCGGCACGTTCGCTATCCGGCGGGAACTTGCAAAAATTCGTCATCGGACGCGAAATTATGCAGGCCCCGGATGTGCTGGTCGTGAACCAGCCCACATGGGGGGTTGATGCCTCTGCCGCTGCCGCGATCCGACAGGCGCTGCTGGACCTCGCAGCCAAAGGGGCGGCGGTGATCGTGATCAGTCAGGACCTAGACGAGCTGATGGAAATCTCTGACCGCTTTGCGGCACTGAACGAAGGGCGTCTGTCTGCGCCGCGCCCCGCTGCAGGGCTGACGGTCGAGGAAATCGGCCTGATGCTGGGTGGTGCGCATGATATGGAGGTCGCGCATGTGGATGGGTAGACCAATGATCGTTAAGGGCAGCGCCGGACGACACATCGGCAAAGGTACCGTCCTATGATCACCCTCGAAAAACGCCCGCAGCCATCCCGGCTCTGGACCTTTGCGACCCCTGTTCTGGCGGTAGTCCTGACGATGATCTGCGGCGGTCTTCTATTCGCAGCCCTTGGCAAGAACCCGTTCGAGACGATCCGCACGATCTTTCTCGACCCGCTGTTTTCGGAATTTGCATGGTTTTACCGGCCGCAACTTCTGATCAAAGGAGCACCACTGGTGCTTATCGCGATCGGGCTTTCTTTTGGGTTTCGGGCTGGCATCTGGAATATCGGGGCAGAGGGGCAATATATCGTCGGCGCAATCTGCGGCGCGGCGGTGGGACTTGCCTTTTACCCGGCCGAATTGTTGCTGATCTTCCCGCTGATGGTGCTGGCGGGGGCTTTGGGCGGGCTGCTCTGGGCGCTGATCCCCGGCATCCTGCGCGTGAAATTCGGCACCAACGAAATCCTCGTATCGCTGATGCTGGTGTATGTCGCCGAGCAATTGCTCGCCTCCATGGCGCTGGGCGCGCTGCGCAACCCCGAAGGCATGGGCTTTCCCGGTTCGCGCAATCTGGCAAAATACGACAGTGCCAGCAGCTGGATCAGCGAAAGCGCCGGCATGCATTGGGGCGTTGTCGCCGCGCTGATCGCTGTGATCTTTGCCTATATCGCCCTGTCACGGCACATCTTTGGTTTTCAGGTCCGGCTGACCGGGCAAAGCCCGCGCGCGGCGAAATTCGCAGGTGTGAGCCCCGGCCTGCTGGTGCTGGTCTGCATGGGGCTGTCCGGCGGATTGGCCGGACTTGCCGGGATGTTTGAGGTCGCAGGCCCCGCCGGTCAGATCAGCATTGATTTCAACGTCGGCTACGGGTTCACCGCGATCATCGTCGCCTTCCTCGGACGGTTGCACCCGGTCGGCATCCTGCTGGCGGGGGGGCTGATGGCGCTCACCTATATCGGTGGCGAAATCGCGCAGTCCAATCTGGGCTTACCGCTCGCCGCGATCCAGCTGATGCAGGGGATGCTGCTGTTCTTCCTGCTCGCAGTGGACGTGCTGACGAATTATCGTCTGCGGCTGGGCAAAGGCGTGACCGTGTGATGATTAAAAACACCCTTAAATTCCTTGCGCGCCTGACTGGCACGCTGGCGTCGTTTTTGACCGATTTCACCATTGGCGAGACACTTGTCATATTCGCGACCTTCGCGACCCTGACCTTCTCTCAGGAACCTGCATGGCACGCGATGCTCTTTACTATCGCCAGCCTGATGGTGTTGCATGCGGCTCTCAGTGCGATCCGCTTTGGCAGCGGGACGTTTCTGATCAGGGGGCGGAAGTGGCAACAAGCGGCGGCAGCCCTGTCGGTCGGGACCGGAATATGCGTCACGTATAATACCATGACAGTCAGATACGGGGGTTACTAATGGACCTGTCGGCCATCAACCCTCTCCTCCTGCTCGCCTCGCTTATGGTCGCGGCCACCCCGATCATTCTCGCCGCCATCGGGGAACTTGTTGTCGAACGCTCCGGCGTCCTGAACCTCGGCGTCGAGGGCATGATGATCACTGGCGCAGTCTGCGGGTTCATCGTTGCGGTCAATACAGGTTCGCCTTGGCTGGGGTTCGCCGGGGCGGCAATTGGTGGGGCGCTGCTTTCACTGATCTTTGGGGTTCTGACGCAGATCCTGCTGTCGAACCAAGTGGCGACAGGGCTGGCGCTGACGCTCTTTGGGCTGGGGCTCAGCGCGCTGATGGGGCAAGGCTATATCGGGGTCAAAGCGCCAGATTTCCCTGATTGGCATATCCCGCTGTTGGGCGACATTCCCATTATTGGGCCGATTGTCTTTCAACATGACCCGATGGTCTATGTGGGGCTGCTGATCGTGGCAGGGGTCTGGGCCTTTCTGAAATACAGCTGGGCTGGGCTAATCCTGCGGGCGGTCGGCGAAAACCACGAGGCCGCGCATGCGCTGGGCTATCACGTGATCCGGATCCGGCTGCTGGCGATCATGTTCGGTGGGGCCTGTGCCGGGCTTGGCGGGGCTTATCTGAGCCTCGTGCGGGTGCCGCAATGGACCGAAGGGATGACCGCAGGCGCAGGCTGGATCGCATTGGCAATTGTGGTCTTTGCCAGCTGGCGACCGGGTCGGCTGCTGATCGGCGCCTATTTATTTGGCGGTGTCACCGTGCTACAGCTTAATTTACAGGCAGCGGGGGCGGCAGTGCCTGTCGAGTATCTTTCCATGACCCCTTATCTGGCCACTATCGCCGTGCTGGTTATTATGCGTGCCGGACGGGCACCGGGGTCACTGGGCCAATCTTTCCATGCCTCACACTGAGGCGCTGCCAACCACCAACAAGGGGATGAGTATGAAGACGAAAACAATTCTGGCCGGGGCCACGCTGGCACTGGGGCTGGCATCGGGCGCGATGGCACAAGACGATCCGACTAAGGTCGGGTTCATCTATGTCGGGCCGGTCGGCGATGGCGGCTGGACCTATGAACACAATGTCGGTCGGCTCGCGGTCGAGGACCATTTCGGCGATGCGGTTGAAACCGTTTTCGTGGAAAGCGTTCCCGAAGGCCCCGATGCAGAGCGTGTGATGACCCAAATGGCGCTGCAAGGTGCCGACCTGATCTTTACCACTTCGTTTGGTTACATGGACCAAACCATCAACGTGGCCGAAAAATTCCCTGACGTGATGTTTGAACACGCGACCGGGTTCAAACGCGCCGATAACGTGTCTACCTATTCCGCCCGCTTCTACGAAGGGCGCGCGGTGCAAGGGCACATCGCGGGTCAGATGACCGAAAGCAACGTCATCGGCTATATCGGATCCTTCCCGATCCCCGAAGTGATCCGCGGCATTAACGCGGCCTATATCCACGCCAAAGAGGTGAACCCGGATGTCGAGTTCAAGATCGTCTGGGCCTACACATGGTTCGACCCCGCGAAAGAGGCTGAAGCCGCCACAGTGCTGATTGAACAGGGTGCAGACGTGATCCTGCAGCACACCGATTCCACCGCACCGCAGGCCGCCGCGCAGCAGGCAGGTAATGTCGTGACCTTTGGGCAAGCGTCTGACATGGCTGAATTCGGACCCTTCCCGCGCGTGTCTTCCATCATCGACAACTGGTCGCCCTATTACATCGCACGGACCCAAGCTGTGATCGACGGCACATGGGAAAGCACGGACACATGGGACGGGATCGGCGCTGGCATGGTTGGCATCGGCGAAATCACAGATGCGGTTCCGGCCGAAGTGAAAGCCTCTGCCGAAGCGCTGCGCGACAGCATCGCATCTGGCGAATATCAGCCATTCACTGGCCCGCTGAACAAGCAGGACGGGTCCGCATGGCTCGCCGATGGCGAAACGGCAGATGATGGCACGCTGGCAGGCATGAACTTCTACGTTGAAGGTCTGACAGGCGACATCCCGCAATAAGCCGTTTGCACATTAAAACGAAGTGCCCCGCAGCGATATGTGGGGCGCTTCACCCAACGCCGCGCCACCGCAAATTGCGAATCGATTCGACGGATCAAGAAAGCGCGATATCCAGCGGCTCATTCTTTGTCACGAACACTGAATAGCTGCATTTTCATCATAATTTATTCACTTTTTACGCCAGTGGCGCGCAAAAACACCCAAAGCGCTTTGGCGCATGGGTGCCGCAGGAAAATTGCGATCAAAACCGTTCTCAGCGGCCGCGATTCTTTCGCTTACCCCTCATACACTTAGCAATCTTGTCTTCGGGGTTCGAAAGTGCCCTATACGTTAAAGCGGGATAGCCGTTGTGCATTTGGTAAAGCGCAGCGCCGCATCACGGATACGGGAAAGCATCAAGTGATTTAGAGCGTTTCCTTTTCATGTTGATGCATATCCTGCATTTGCGAAGTAGTTCCAACATTCTTGGGGTGTGAAGAGGTGGCAGATATCGCCGATTGCCGCGAATAGTTCAGTGAAGGTTCTTGCACCAACTTTGCGCAGATGGGCCTTCAGCTTTGAGACCGCCTGCTCGATGGGGTTCAGGTCGGGACTGTAGGGCGGCAAGTACAGGAACCAGCATCCATGGGCGTGCAACGCGCCAGAAGCTTCAACGTTCTTGTGGGTCTCGAGATTGTCGCAGATCACAACTGTTCCCGGGTCGATGTCGGGCACCAGGACTTCGCGGACATATGCAGCAAACGCCTCCCCGTCCATTGCGCCTTTGATGACCCAAGGCGCGATCAGTTGATCATGGGTTAAAGCGTTTCGGTTTTAATCTGAGGCATCACAGATCACCAATTGCGTTTGAGCCGCAGGCGAAAGGCAGCGATTGGTGATTCAGGTATAAATCGAAATGCTC
>NZ_JBJMBF010000030.1:0-21876 GCF_046640325.1 Loktanella agnita
GAACTAAATCCAAATGTCCGCTGTGGGGAAGTTGCACCGCGGCAACTTAACCTACGACTAACGGCCGGTTTGGGCCGTTCAAACCGCCAATTTCAAACATGCGCCTGCTGTGTGAGCGCGCATCAGCAAATCTTCGCGTCTGGCTTTCGACCCTTTGGAGCCGTTAAGAAGTATTAGCTCCCGATTGACGAAGCCGAAGTAGCCAAAGGTTCCAGCCATCCACGCCGTCTCGATTGCCGATGTGTAGCCTCATTCTTCCATCTCGTCCGAACGTGCGCCCGCAGGCACAAGCAAAACACCTGTTCGCGGTCTTTGAAGAGACTTCTCTGGATCATCCAGTTGATCGTATGCCCAGCCCCACGACCAGCCCCGATCGATCCATCCTTTCGTCATCGCAGGCATGCCCCACCAGAAAAGAGGGAACACAAATCCAATCGCATCAGCGCGGCCGATCCGCTCCTGTTCAACCAATACGTCGCTCGGAGCGTGACCTGAATTGTCTCCACTAACGTCAACCATCGACCACCGCGGATCAAAGTTTTCGGCATGTAAGTCAGCTAACTCGGTTGTGTGTCCCGCCCCTTCAGCACCTGCACAGAACTCTTTCGCTACAGCTGAATTGAATGAGTTTTGGTCAGGGTGATCAAGTATGGTGAGAACATGCATTTTGAATCCAAGATAGTCATTTGGCGTGAGGAATCATTGCTGAGATGGTTTTGCATCCGCCGGGAACGTCTGCAATGCGAGCTGAAAATACCGCACCTCGGCTGATTGACCAACGGCAGATTTAGTCCGAGAGTGAAGATGTACCATGAGCGTCGATGGTAGATGCTAAGGGACGGTTATAACACCAGTAGCATGCAGCCATATATTACTAATTGGCCGGTGCCTTGGCGAGGGGCACCGGTGGCCTCAATCCGGCAGCGCCACATTCGCGGTGATCGGCTTGCCGACATCGTTGAAAAAGGGGTTTCGTCGCCAGCCACCAGAAAGCCTTGACTTGAGGGAGCGCACGGCAAATTCCCTTAAGAGCCGGCGCTGCCCATATTTCGTGTTCGGTAGGCGGGCCTTGGCGAACTCTCGGAACACACGTATTTCTATCGGAGGCAATGCTTCTTTGTCGGAGAGGTATGCCGCTTGGAGCGTCAGAAACGGAATGGCGCGTGTAGGCAGCGTGTTGGCGAGCGGAGTGTGACAGCATGTCGTGAACCACCGAGCTGGCCCCTTGTCTGACATCTTCGTCCACACGACCTTGTCAGCACCTTTCACGAACTGCGCGGCCTCTGGCGCCACCTGATAAAGGTCACACCCCCCGCATTCATCAAGAATATCACTTTTGCCAAGACGCGTGACGAAGCCGCGGCAGCTATTGCAATAGCAAACGACGCGCGTGCCGCCTTCGAGCGCAACAGTGAGCGCGACTTGGCCGCATTTGCATGTCCATGTAGTGGTGCCCATGTGTGAGAGGATGGCAGCCGGAGCAGTCAAAAGGAAGGGGGCTTCTGCTCATCGCTCCGGCTTTTGACGATGCGGCATGGGGCTGAGTGCCTCCTGACATTGAATCAACCAAATACCGAGTTATGCACGAATGGCCGCAATGCGGATGCTGCACTGAGGCGACCGGAGGTTTGGTCAAAGGCGGCTCTGGGCCGGGAGAGCCGGACCGCGCGACTGGGAATGTCTCGCCGGCGACGTTGGCATCCTCCGCAACGCTGCCGTCTCCGTGCTCCCTTCCCATGGCCTGAGGCGGAACCCGTTCGGATCCTTCCTGACGGATCCTCTAACGGGGGTAATTCGAACCCCGAAGCTCTCAAGTATTCCGGCGATGCGGAGGGGTTGGTGTTACGGTTGTTGTTCTTTGAAAGCCTCGGCTGGCGAAGGGATCTTGGCCTTGATCGGGCTCTAGTGAGCTGAAGACGAGGAAGTCCGGCGGTTTCATGCCGGGGAAATGGTGGGTTTTGGGGGATTTGCTTTGTTTTTCACGTTTAGTGGCTCCCCCGGGGGATATCTGAAAATCAGCGCAAGATACTGCCTACCGGTAAGAAAATAACTTCAAACGCAGAGCTGTATTTGGAGAAAAAACCTACCTGAAAGAGAGGATCTGGAAGGATCTGAGCCTCTGAACCGCCAAAACTCGCCCTTCGACGAGCTCAGGCGAGCCGCAAGGCAACCTCGCTGGCGCCGCCGCCGGTCTTGGTGACCTCCAGCTGCACCGGAATGCGGTCCTTCATCGCCTGGACGTGGCTGATCACGCCGATCGTGCGGCCCTGGGCCTGCAACCGCTCGAGTGCGTCGATGGCCAGGTCGAGCGATTCCGCGTCGAGGCTGCCGAAGCCCTCGTCGATGAAGAGGGTGCCGGCCAGCGCGCCGCGGCTGCCCATTCCCGAGAGCGCCAGCGCCAGCGATAGCGACACGAGGAAGCGTTCGCCGCCAGAGAGCAGGCGGCTGGGCCGGGTGTCGCCGGCCATGTCGCGGTCGATGATGTGGAGGGCGAGATCCTGGTCGGCCACGGCCAGCTGATAGCGCGGCTTCAGCTGGTCCAGGTGCAGGTTGGCGCGTTCGACCAACATGGCCAGGGTGACTGCCTGGGCGATCTGGGCGAAGCGGTCGCCCCGGGCCGAGCCGATGGCCTCGTTCACCGCCGTCCAGGTCTCGGCCACGCTGCGGGCCGCTTCTATCTCGGCCAGCAAGCCCGAGAGGGCGGCGCTGGCTCGGGCGTCCGCCTCGCGCCGTTCGGCCAGCCGTCCGACGGCTTCGGTCAGCGTGGTTGCCGTAGCGTCCAGCTGGGCCTTGCGGGTCTCGAGGTAGGGGCGCGGGGTCTCTGGCAGGCCTGTCTCTTGCAGCCGGGACAGCTCATCGCGTCGTTCCTGTCGCGCGCCTTCGGCGCTGGTGCGTTCGGTCCGGGCGGCGTCCAGAGCAGCCCGTTGGCGATCGACGTCCTCCGGCGATGCGGCGTGCATGGTCTGGATGCGGGACAGGTCCAGCCCGGCGGCCTCGCAGGCCAGCGCTAGCGCCGAGGTTGCGGCCTGCTGGCGGGCGGTGGCGCTGTTCAGGGCGTCCTGCGCCGCCGTCAGGCTGGCGAGATCCGCGGCAAGGCGCGAGTTGGCGTCGGCGTGGAGGTGCTGCGCCTCGGTCGCGGCGCCCATGGCGGCCTTGCGCGCCTCGTTGTGGCGGGTGCGGTGTGCGCCGGTGGGCTCGCCGCCCAGCAGCTGGCCGCGCTGCGTCCTCAGGTCGTCCAGCGCCGAGTGGCGCCGGGCGCGGGCCTGCTGCGCCTCGGTGGCAAGCTGGCCGGCCGAGCGGGTCGCCTCGCGCGCTTCGGTCAGCCGGGGCAGCAGCTCGGCTCGGGCGGCCTCGGTGTCGGTCAACTGCTGGCGCAGCGTCGTGGCCCGGCGGGCGCTGTCGCGGAGCTGCTCCAATGTGGGTTGGCCGTCGGCGCCGAAGGATTCGGGCGACAGGCCGAGCGCGGCGAGCGGCGGGCTGAGGCGCGGGGTCAGCACCTCGATCTCGCGTGTCGCTGCGGCGATGTCGCGGGCGATGTCGCGCGCGCGGGCCTCGCTGTCGGTCAGGCCTTCGGTCAGGGTGGTGATCTGGTCGGAGAGTGCTGTCTGTCGCGCTAACTGGGCCTCGATCGCGGCGCCAAGGCGCTGGTGTTCCTGCTCCAGCGTCTTCAGGCGGCCACGGTCGGCGTCCAGCGGGGCGCGGGCGGCATCCAGGCGGGCCTGCAGGGCCGTGAAGGCCTCATCCGGCGCCTGAGGGTCGAGGGGCAGGTCGGTGCCGTCGAGCGCGGCGCTTTGGCGGGTGTGATCATCCCGGGCGGCGGCGCGGGCGGCGGTCAGCTCGGCCGCGCGGTTCTCTTCGCGGGTGATCACGGCCTGCGCTGCCTCGCGGCGGACCTGAGCATCCCGCAACCCGGCCTGCACGGCGTCGCGGGCATCGGTGGCGGTCTGCATCTGCTGGCGCAGGTCCTCGGCCAGGCGGGCGAGGGCGCTGTTCTCCATCACCGGATGCTCGGTCGCATGGCAGACCGGGCAGGGCGCGCCGGGCTGCAAATGCTGGCGCAGGTGATCCGCCTCGGCGCTGAGCGCGGCCTCGGCCGAGGCGACGGGGCAGGAGAGGGCGTCGACATGGTGCCGGGCCGTCTCCAGCTCGGCGGTCAGGCGGCTGTGGTCGGACTCTGCCGTGGTGCGGTCCCTGAGGGCGTGGCGCTGCAACTCGGCACTGTCGGAGAGGGCACGTTCGGCCTCGCGCAGCTGGGTCGCGGCCTGTTGCAAGCTACGCAGGTCGATCCGCTGCTGGGCGAGCGTGGCAAGCCGCCCGGCCGGATCCTCGGCCTGCAGCCGCAGCCGCTCTGGCTGCAGCTCTGACTGGGCGCGGCGCAGCTCGGCAAGGCTGGTCTTGACCGTCTCGGCCTCGTCGCGGGCTGTGGTCTGGTCCTGGTTGGCGCGGTGCATGGTGCCAAGCGCCGCTTGGGCGGCGTGCAGGCGGGTGGCGGCCTGGATGCGAGCCTCCAGCCGGTCCTCCAGCGTGGCCCATTGCGTCAGAAGGAGATCCTGTCCGGGGATCTGTTGCAGGGCATGGGTGGCTTGCGTCAGGGCCGCCTGCAAGTCCCGGTCCTGGGCCTCCAGCGCCTCCTGCGAGGTTTGCGCGGCCGTCAGGTTGTCCTGCCGTGCGGCCTGATCGGCCTCGGCGCTTGCCAGTTCCCGGGTTGCCGTTGCGATCTGGCTGTCGAGCTGTTCGGCGGCGGTCCAGTCCGGGCCGAGCGCCTTGAACAGCGCCTCGATCTCATCGAGCCGGGTGGCCGCGTCGGAGGCCTCGGTGGCACGTTCGGCGACCGTCGCGATCTGTGCCGCGTGGGCCTCCGTCAGTCGGGATACGGCTTCGGTTTCATCAAGCAGGGCCTTGGCGGCGGTCTGATCCTCGCGCACTTCGCTTCGCAACGCCTGGGCGCGATCCCAATCGGCCAGCCAGGCCTGCTGCTCCGCCAGTTCTGCCAGCGCGGTCCCGGCCGTCCCGACACGCGCCTCGGCCCGGTCGAGCGCGGCCTGCGCCGTTTCCAGCGCCAGGTAGCGGCCGAGGTCGGTCGAGACCTCGGCCAGTTCGTTGGCGGTGGTCGCCTGCTGGTCCCGCAGGCTCTTGCCCTCCGCCTCCAGCGCCGCGCGTTCTTCCGCGCTGAGCAGGCGGTGCTCTCCGCGTCGCGTCTCCAGCGTGGCAAGGGCAGTTTGGGCAGCGGCGTGGCGTTCGTAGACCCGGCGCGAGATGTCGCGGTAGACCTGCGTGCCGGTGACCTTCTCGAGGATCGCGGCGCGTTCGCCGGTCTGGGCCGAGAGGAAGGCGTCGAAGTCGCCCTGCGCCAGCAGGACGGTGCGGCGGAACTCGTCGTAGGTCAGGCCGGTCAGCTCGGCCACCCGGTCGTTGACGCGGGACAGCTGGCTTTCCAGGACCTGGCCGTCGGAGGCGCGGGTCAGGCTGCGGTCGGCGGCCTGCAGGCGGCCGTCGATCCGGTCGCGGGCGCGGCGGGCGGACCAGCCGGCGGTGTAGACCTCGCCATCGACGGCGCGGAATGTGACCTCGGCCATGCCACGGGCGGCGCCCCGGCGCAGCACCATGCGGGGATCGGTCGATCGCAGGGTCGCGCCGTCCACATCCGCCACCGCCTCGCGGGTGCCGCCGCCGGACAGGCGCGGGCAATCGCCGTAGAGCGCTAGGCAGATTGCATCCAGAAGGCTGGACTTGCCCGCGCCGGTCTCGCCGGTGATGGCGAAGAGGCCGGCGCTGGCCAGCGGTCCCTCGTCGAGGCGGATCTCGAAGGGTTTGGCGAGGCTGGCGATGTTCTCGCCCCGGATCGACAGGATCTGCATGGCTCAGACCTCGGACAGCACGTCGCGGAAGGCGGCGAGGTGGCGGTCTTCGGGGGCGAAGCCGTTTTTCGCCTCGAAAGCCTGGGCGAAGAGCGCCTCGGGCGAGGTCTCGGCCAGCGAGGGGGCGGGGGCGGGCGGCGGCGCCGCATCGTCGTGAGCGCGGTGGATGCGGATGCCGGCGGGACGGACGGGGGCGGCGCGCAGCAGCGCCTCGGCCCGGCCCATCATCACCGCGGGCGCGTCCTCGGCCAGCAGTTCGACATAGACCAGCGGGCGCAGCTCGACCTCGGGCAGCTCCTCAATCTGGGACAGGGCTGTTTCCAGCTGGGCCAGGGTCATCGTGCCGGTGGAGGGCAGCCGCAGGACCGGGGCGGGCAGGGGGATCTCGCGGTGGGTGGCGCGGATGGTGCGGCCCTCGATGTCGAGGAGCGTGACGCCGTGCTTATAGTGGATCTCTGAGGCCGAGAGCGGGAAACAGCTGCCGCTATAGCGCACCCGGCCACCGTCCAGCGACTGCGGCCCGTGCAGGTGGCCAAGCGCCACGTAGTCAATGCGGGGCGGGTAGATGTCGGGCGGCACGGCATGGGATCCGCCGATCAGGATGCGCCGTTCGGCCCCTTCGGATTCCAGGCCGCCAGTGCAATGCAGGTGTCCCATGGCGATCAGGGGCAGATCGCCGATGCGGGGCAGGGCGGCCCCGGTCAGATCGGCATGGAAGCGGCGCGCGGCATCGATGACGGTGGTCTCGCCCTCATCGGCGGCAAAGCTAAGGCCTGAGAGGTCCGCGGCGCGCAGGAAGGGGATGGCCAGGACGAAAACTTCGGGCGTGCCATCCAGGCCGGGCACGGGGATCAGGTGGCGGTCGAGGTCCGGCTGGCCGTCGCGGCGGTGGATGGTGCCGATCGTGCGGATGTCGAAGCTGCCCAGCAGGTCGGCAGGCGCTTCCAGGCGCAGGGCGGGATCATGGTTGCCGCCGGTCAGGATAACCTGCAGGCGGGGCAGCCGCTGCTTGATCCTGGCCATGGTGCGGTAGAACAGCCGCTGGCTCTCGCCCGAGGGGTTAGTGGTGTCGAAGATGTCGCCGGCCACCAGCAGCAGGTCGATCTGTTCCGCGACCAGGAGGTCGGTCAGGGCGTCGAAGAAGCGCGCATGTTCCGCCTCGCGGGACCAGCCGTTCAGGGTTTGGCCGATGTGCCAGTCAGCAGTGTGCAGCGCGCGCATGGGGGTGGCTCCTTGGGTTGCCGGTCAAGATCCCCGGGACCGGCGCGAGGGTCAAGCGCCAAGGGATGTCGCGGTGGTTCTCGGGAGCGGACATGGCTTCGAGCGCAGCGCTTCCCATCATGCCGGCTGATGCGATCGGCCCAAAGCCGACCTTGGCAGATAGATCGGACGCCGTATCAAAACCTCACTGAAACGGACATTCATGCAAGATCCAGCATTTTTGATCGCGAGAGGCCCGCAGTGCGAAATGAAGGGCCCGTTTACTGCAGTTGTGTCATGCCCGCTTTGGGAAAGCCCCTTTACCACAAAAGGTTTTTGTCTCGATCACGGACCCGCAAACTGTTGGTGTGAATGACAGAGCCTTGGAAGATCAGACAGCTACGCACAAAAAATTGGACGATTTTACTAATGGCCCTTGTGTTTCGATATATCTAAGCCTATGTCAGTTTAGTAATAACGAAATAAGGACTTATCTATGACTGACAGAAACACACAAACAACCCCCGCAAACGATGAAAACACTGTTGGCAGCCCGCATATGACCCACGCAAGGCGTGGTGGTGGCCCTCGATGGAAAGGACGCAACATGCGCAACGCACGTCACAAGGGCGGCCCCGGTCGCAGATCACATCGCCGACCATTGGAGCACGGTGATCTCAGCCTGCTTATCCTGAGTTTGATCCAAGACACACCGCGCCACGGTTATGATCTGATCACACAGATCGAAACACGGACGGCAGGGGCATATAAGCCAAGCCCCGGCGTCATGTACCCTGCACTAGAAGTGTTGCAGGACATGGGGCACGTCGAGATTGTTCCAAACGGAACCAAGAAGGTCTACCACATCACTGCAGAAGGTCTGGCGAAGCTGACCGAGGCGGAGGATGACTTGGCCCGGATCTACGACAAGCTTGACCGACTGGCAGCCCCAAGTGTGCGGGCGGCGGTTCACCGGCTGCACGACGCGGTCAAATCACACATGAGAGAGAACGATGTCTCAGAGACGGAACGCGCTGCAATCGTTAAAATACTTGATGAGGCTTATCAAAAGATAGGCGCTCTGAAGGCTAAAGATGACGACAGCTAACGGGCTCCACCTCAGAATCTCAAGGGTGCATCTCCTTACAGATGCGCCCTTAAGCACGGTGCGAAAAATGAAGTCAAAAGCGTTCAGTCGGACATACGATCGGACGTCTGGAATTCAACGTAAGCCAAGCCGTCCCGCGGGCAGGGGGACGCGGCGCGGGCTTCAGAACCGCCGCGGGAACGATACCCGTCGTGCCGTCCGCCCCGATAAACAGATGCTTGGGGTCGATCCTGCGAATGGTGTTCAAGCGTCCCAGCTGCATTACATCCGCGTCGCCAGTTAATCTGGAGTATCCGTCATAGCAGTTTGATTGCCCGTTCGGATGTGTCGCGGATGTGTTGCTCGATCAGGCTTGCCGCAAGATCAGCATCCCGCGCAAGCGTCGCCGTCATAATGTCGCGGTGCTCGTCAAACTTCCGTCCCCCAAGACCATCGGGTGCCCGCTTGGTCACGAACCTATAGCGGTCCAGCTGGTCAAACATGATTGACCGGAGGCGGAATAACCAGCGTCCCTGACAGGCAGACACAAGCGCTTCGTGGAATTCGCGGTGGCGTTCAACCCATTCGGAGTGGCGCTCCATCCGACGTTCCCAAGGCAAGCTTTCGATCAAACTAAGCCGGTGATGCACGGCCACGATTTTGGTTTCCCAGTCTTCGCCGCCATGTACTATGGCTTCACGCACGGCACGCTTTTCAAAGGCGATGAAATGGTCGGTAATCTCAAGCAGTTCTTCTGCCGAGACCGGCGCGACCCTAAACCCTTTGCCCGCCTCAACCGTCACGAATCCCTCAGACGACAACTGCGACAGGGCCTCGCGAAGGGTGCCGACGCCGACGTCATAACGCTTTGTCATCTCTGCAAATTTCAGACGTGCCTCGGGGGCAAACTCGCTGCTGACAATGTCGGTGCGCAAACGGGTCAGCACGTCGCGATTGTCTGCCCCGTCCTGCGTCGAGGATTGGCTACTTGTCGGGCCCAAACTATTTGGCGGCACATGGCTCTCCTGTCTTTATCAAAGGCTGAGTTGGCGTACAAGTTACGCGCGGATCAAACCTAACTACAAGCTTTCGAATATCCCAGATTTTCCACCTTCACCACAACTTTCGAAAAAATAGATATATTTCGGAAGAGTTCACTTGTAGTCATTGTGACAGACTGAAGAAGGGTTGATTGATGAAGTTTGTCTCTTTCGTATGTGATGGAAAGTCGTCTTGGGGGGCGGTCGAAGAACAAGGGGTGTTCGATATGGGCGCACGGTTTGGGGCGCGGTTCCCTGACCTTAAATCCTATATCGCAGCCGGATTGCCGTGCGAAGTGCTGTCGGATCTTGGTGACGCAGACTGTGCGGTATCAGATGTTGCGCTGGCGCCGGTGATCCCGAATCCCGACAAGATTGTCTTGGCTGCAATCAATTATTGGGAGGACGATACCGACCCTGATAAGGTCCCGACCTATCCGGTGTTGTTCTTACGCCTACCGTCGTCGCAGATCGGCCACGGCGCGCCCCTGATCCAGCCTCGATCCTCGCAAAAGCTGGATTTCGAGGGCGAATTGGCGGTGATCATCGGCACGGGCGGGCGGCACATCACCCCCGAGCAGGCCATGGAGCACGTCACGGGGTATTCCATCTACAACGACGCCAGTGTCCGCGATTGGCAAAAGCATTCGCATCAGTTCACGCCCGGTAAGAATTTTGTCGGAACCGGCGCCTTCGGCCCTTGGATGGTGCTACCGGAGGATATGCCAAGCCCTGAGGTGGGCGTCACGCTCACGACCCGTGTGAACGGCGTCGAAAAGCAACGCACGAATACCTCGCGGATGATCTTCGATATTCCCTACCTGATTTCATACATCTCGACCTTCGCACCGCTGGTGGCAGGGGATGTGATCGTCACGGGCACCTGCACGGGCTTTGGCATCACCCGCGACCCCAAGGAGTTTCTAATCCCGGGCGATGTGGTTGAAGTGGAAGTCGAAGGCATCGGCCTGCTTTCAAATGCCGTGGTGGCCGAAGAAACCGCCTAAAGTCACCCGCTGAGATGGATTTGGCTTGCAGCTTTAATTCTACTATTGCAAAAGTTTCGAAAATAACTTGCGCTTGCGAAAATGTGTGATACCCATTTGGCAACAAGCGGAGGAACACAGCATGGGCTATCTGGTGAACTCGATGGGGCACGTTCAGTTGAACGTCGTCGATCTGGAGGCGTTGGTTCGGGAGTCCTGCGATATTCTCGGGTTGCGCGTTACACGAGAGGAGGGCGACTGCGTATGGTTATCGTCCAACGGGCGCATGGCAGAGTTAGTGCTGCACAAATCCGACGAAAACGCGATACGGTCTTTGGGGTTTGAATCTGTCTCGGAAGCGGCAGTGGCCGAAGCGGCGTCTAGGGTCGAAGAGGCTGGCTGCACGCTGATCTCAACCGAGCCGAGTTTGGATTGCTGCGTCGCGGGCATGCAATTCGTCACGCCGCAGGGTCACACATTCGAACTTCACAGTCCTGTTGAGACAGAAATCTATGGCAATCGTCACCCCACGCCCGGCATGGCGCCGCTGCGGCTTGATCACGTTAATATCCTCTCTCCCGAGCCTGCCGAAACACGGGGCCAGATGGAGAAGATTTTCGGGATGCGCCTGTCTGAGCGGATGGTCGATGACGGCCTGAACTGGATGCGGGCCGCGAACCGGTTGCACCATATCCTTGGCATCGTGAAGGGGGGCACGGGGTTGCACCATTACTCATGGGAGGTGGCTGAATTCTCAAGCTACTGCCACTTGGGTGATCGACTCGACACCATTGGCAAGAACTTCATCTGGGGTCCGGGGCGGCACCGTCCGGGTGACAACACCTTTGCCTATTATATCGACACCTGCGGCGCGATGGTCGAGCTGGCCGGAAACATGGCCGTGATCAACGATGACGAGCGCTACGAGCCGAACATTATCACAGCTTTGAAGCGTCCCGAGAATGTCCGCGTGATGAATGTCTGGGGGGAACCTGCGCCGCTGCCTTGGCGCGAGCATCACTTCCCTTGGACGGCCCCCGCAGTTTAACCAAAGAGAGACGTTTCCATGCTGAAAATCGGTATTTTAGAAGGCTCCTTACGGCGCGCATCCCTGTCCCGCGCGGCAGCATGGGCGGCGTCCAATCTGCTGCCTGACGACGCGCAAGCGGTGGCGCTTGCAAATCCGGGCACGCTACCCTTGTTCAATCAGGATCTGCTGGATGAGGGGATGCCTGACGCTGTGGCGGCATTCATGTCGCAGGTCGAAAGCGTAGACGCGCTGTTAATTGTGACACCTGAATACAACTGGTCCATTCCGGGTGGTCTGAAGAACGCCATCGACTGGCTGTCGCGCAAAACCCCAAGCCCCTTGGCCCATAAGCCGGTGTCGATCTGGAGCGTATCTCCGGGGTTGTTGGGTGGCGCGCGGGTGCATGAAAGCCTGCGTCAGACGCTATTGTCACAAGACATGATCGTGATGGCGAAACCCGAAGTGCAAATCGCAGGAGCCATCGGCAAACTGGATGTGGATGCAGGCGCCATCACCAACCCCGAGACCGAGGCGTTTCTGCGCGCTCACCTCTCTAGCTTCACTGCATTTAGCAACACATGGGCCGCCGTCTAGGCGAAGTCCCGACCTGACTTGAAAGAGGCATGATCACATGGAACAGCAGCATACTTTTATGTCCGATGGCTTGAAACTCTCTGGCGTGCTTCATGTGCCCGAGTCCCGCAAGCCCGGCGAGCGCCTGCCCACCTTTATCGTCCTTCACGGGTTTGTCGGAACCAAGGATAAATCCCACGTTGAGATCATCGCCCGTATGATTGCGGACCTTGGATACTGTGTGTTCCGTATGGATTTCCGTGGCTGCGGCGAAAGCGAAGGCGCGCGCGGTGAGGTGCGGTGTTTCGATCAGGTGGCTGACACACGCAACGCGGTCACGTATCTGTCCGGTCTTGAAGAGGTTGATCCGGCACGCATCGGTGTGACGGGGCACAGTTTTGGCGCGGCGGTGGCGATCTTTTCTGCAGGTGTGGATGAACGTATCGCCTGCGTCATGTCGTTCTGCGGCTGGGGGGACGGAGAGCGCAAGTTTCGTGGCCAGCACCCGACGCCCGAAGCTTGGGAGAAGTTCACGGGCATTCTGGAAAAGGGCCGTAAACACAAAGCCGAGACAGGCGAATGCATGTGGGTGTCGCGATTCGACGTGGTGCCAATTCCGCCCGAATTGCGCGTCAACTTGTCACCAAAGGCCCAATTCGAGGTGCCGGTGGAAACCGCGATCAGCATGTATAACTTCCGCGCCGAAGATGTCGTTGCCTCTATCGCGCCGCGCCCGCTGTTGCTGTTCCACACAGCTCATGACGTGATCACCCCGATGGAGCAGTCGATCCGTCTGTTTGAAAAAGCCGGTGCCAACGCCGAACTTATGATCCCGACGGGCATGTCGCACTTCCCTGTATCGGACGAAGACCGCCCCCACACACAAGCTCTGGTCGAGGCTTGGTTGACCAAATTTTTCCCAGTCCAGATCAGCGACGCATCATGAAACTGTTGGGTGCGCAGTCCCTAAAGGCCTATGCCTCTGCCCTGTTGGGGGCGGGCGGCTACGCCGAAGAGCACGCTGAGCGCACGGCCGATATTCTGGTCTGGGCCAACGCCCGTGGCGCCAATTCGCACGGGGTGCTGCGCATACCACGCTATATCGAGATGGTTGAAACGGGGCTGATCAATCCGACCGCCCAACCCGAACTAGAAACACGCAACGGTGCCGTGGCCGTGCTTGAAGCGGGCAAGGCACCGGGGCCGTCTGCGATGGTCGCGGCGATGGATACGGCGATTGATCTGGCCGAAACATTCAACATCGGCTGGTGTTCGGCCCGCAATATCACCCATGCCGGTGCTGTCGGATACTTCGCGCTGCGGGCGGCAGAGCGCGGCTGCATCGGCATCGTCATGACAGCATCCGGCCCGCTGATGGCCTACCACGGTGCCAAGGTGTCCGGTCTGTCAACCAACCCGATCTCTATCTCTGCGCCGTCAACGGGTCTGCCCTTGTTGCTGGATATGTCCACATCGACGGCCGCCTTGGGCAAGATCATGCATGCCAAAGATGCGGGCACGACGATCCCGCCGGACTGGGCGATTGATGCAGACGGCAATCCGGTGACGGATCCCACGCAAGTCGCGACCCTCACGCCGCTTGGCGGCCCCAAAGGGTCGGGCCTGTCGCTGATGATTGAAGTGCTGTCCAGCGTGCTGGTGGCAAATCCTGTCATCTCGACGGTTCTGAGTGGTGGGAAGGGCGCGATGAACGGGGCGGCATTGGCGATCAAGATCGGTGCATTCGGCGCGCCAGAGAGTTTCGCAAACCAGATTGCGGCGCTGGGGCAGCAGTTGAAAGGTTTGCCGCGGGCACCTGGGACGGATGAAATCTTCATGCCTGGTGAACGTGGCTTTCGCCTATCAGAGGCGCGGATGCAGGCGGGCATTCCCTTGGCGAATGGCACGTTGGATCGATTGGCGGCTTTGGGTGACAGGCTTGGCGTTGCGCCGCCAAAGACGATGCAGAACGAACAATGAGAATAAATCGAGCCTAACAAATCGATGGGCATTCGCGTTCTTGGGAGGGAACTGTGGCACATATTGAGGATCATGGAGGACAAAGCAAAGCAGCCCGCGCTGTAAGCGGCGGTGTGCTTTTGGCGGCCGGTTTGGTGATTTCGTTCTTTGCCTGGGGCTACCCCACAGGCTCGGTCAATCAGATGGGCCCCGGTTTTATTCCGCAGACCATCGGTGTTCTGATCTCACTGCTGGCCATCGCCATTATCGTCGTTGATCTGCGCGGCCCTGCGCTAGAGCGCCCCACAACGCTTCAGTGGCGCGGTCTGTGTTTCGTCTCGGCGAGCATTGTTATCTTCGCCCTGTTGGTCGAACGGGCGGGCCTTCTCCCGTCGATGTTTCTGGCAGTCGGCGTGTCGATGTTTGCCGATGATCAGGCCAAACCGCTGACCGTGCTGATCTATGCCATTGTCGCGGCTGGGTTGGGCTGGCTTCTGTTCCTTGTGGGGCTTGAGCTGCCAATCCCCGCGTTCTGGAGGCCATAATGCTGGATCAATTCATCCTTGGCCTGTCAGTGGTGATGCAGCCCAACGTGCTGATCTACGCGTTCTTCGGTGTGTTGCTGGGGCAGCTTATCGGGGTTCTGCCCGGCGTTGGTGCGATCACAGCGATTTCGCTTTTGCTGCCGGTGACCTTCTATCTTGATGCAACATCGTCGATGATCCTGCTGGCTGGCATCTATTACGGGTCGCAGTATGGCGGCTCGATCGCGTCTATCTTGCTGAATTTGCCCGGAACGCCCTCGTCGGTTGTGACCTGTCTGGAAGGCTACCCGCTGGCACAAAGCAATCGCGCCGGGCTTGCCTTGTTTATTGCGGCGTTCTCATCCTTTTTGGGGGGCATGGTCGGAGTGGCTGTTCTGGTGCTTGCCGCGATCCCGATGACCGTGATTGCCCTGAAATTTGGCGCACCCGAATATGCGATGCTGGTGATCATCGGGCTCTTGGCGGCCTCGATGATCGGGACGGGGTCGCAGATCAGATCGCTTGCGATGGTTGTTCTGGGCATCGCGTTGGGTTTGGTCGGTGCGGATGCCACAACCGGATACTACCGCTTTGTTGCAATGCCAGAACTGGCCGATGGCATAAGCCTTGTGGCACTGGCGATGGGCCTGTTCGGTGTCAGCGAAGTCATCCGCCACGCATCGCGTAGGCCTAAACCCGGTGCGGCACCATTGTCTGTCAGTATGCGCGATGTCATCCCGACACGGGCGCAGGCCAAAACGCTGATCTTTCCGATTATGCGCGGGTCCAGCATCGGATCTTTCTTTGGCGCCCTACCGGGAACAGGCGCTGCGATTGCATCCTTCATGGCCTATGCGATTGAAAAACGATTTTCGCGCAAGCCCGAGAAATTCGGCACAGGGCATTTGCCCGGCCTTGCCGCGCCTGAAGCGGCCAACAACGCCGCGTCCCAGACCGGATTTATCCCAACCCTGACGCTGGGTGTGCCCGGTGATGCTGTGATGGCTTTGATCATCGGGGCGTTGATCCTGAACGGCATCATTCCCGGCCCCCGACTGATGGTGGATCAACCGGACCTGTTCTGGGGCGTCATCGCGAGCTTCTTTGTCGGCAATATCATCCTGCTGCTGATCAACGTGCCACTGATAAGACTTTGGGTTTTGCTGCTGCGCATTCCCTATCAAAAGCTGTATCCGATGATCCTGCTGATGATCTGTGTCGGCGTCTATTCGCACAGAACCAGCGTAACGGACGTGCTGCTGACGCTGGCCTTCGGTGTCCTCGGCTACCTGATGAAAAGCTACCGTTTTGAACCCGCGCCTGTGCTTTTGGGCTTTGTTCTTGGCCCGCTGCTCGAAGACAATTTCCGCCGGACGATGCTGCTCTATGGCGGCGATTTCACAATCTTCGTGACCCGCCCGATCAGCGCTGTTTTGTTCGTTTGCTCGGTCATTCTGATTGTCTGGGCGCTTTGGTCTAGCTTGTCACAACGACGAAGAACCGCGCGCGCGACATCGTAAACGCGGCACACCTTACCGGGCCCGAGGTGACACAAAAAGGGGCCCAACCAAATGGGAGGAACTAAAATGTTTAAGAAACTACTGACGACACTGCCCCTCGTGGCAGCCCTTGCCGTGCCGGCAGCGGCACAGGAATTCCCCGAACGCGCGTTGCGCATTGTTCACGGCTTTGGCCCGGGCGGTAACGCGGATACTGTTAGCCGGATAATCGCAGAAGAAATGTCCAAAGGGCTGGGCCAGCCTGTTGTGGTTGAATCCCGTCCGGGTGCAGGGGGCACAGTGGCATCGGGCTATGTCTCGAACGAAGATCCTGACGGTTACACCATGCAGTTGATGGTCGGTGGCCACGCTGTGGCCGCGGGCCTTTACGAAAGCCTGCCTTATGAATCCGTCGACGGTTTTACCTTTATCTCGACCCTTGGGCAGTTCCCCTTCATGGTCGCGGCCCGCGCTGGCGAATACGAGTCTATGGAGGCTCTGATCGCGGCGGCGGCTGATGCGCCGGGAACAATCAAGATCGGCCATTCGGGCGTCGGATCAACCCAGCACCTGACCGGCGAATTGTTAGATCTGCGCACGGATGCCGACTTCCTGCACATCCCCTATCAGGGTGGTGCAGCCGCTTCGACGGCACTGATGAGTGGTGAAGTCGATGTTGTCATCGATACAGGCACTGTGATCCGCCCGCAAGCCGAGGCTGGCGTCTACGACATTCTCGCCGTTACATCCGGCGAACGCTGGCCCGATGCCCCTGATGTGCCCACCGTGTCCGAGACCGTCGCTGAAGGTTTTGACGTGGTGTCATGGACAGGCATCGGGATGCCAGCGGGTGTCCCTGACGAGATTGCGGATCGTATCCGCACCGAAGTGCATGCCGCCTTGGCCGCCCAGAACGTGAGCGACATGGTTTCGTCCCTCGGCGCAAAGCCATCGCCGTCTACTGGCGAGGAAATGACCGCGCTTATCGAAGGGCAGATCGCAGTCTGGACCGACGTGATCGAAAGCGCTGGCATCGACAAACGCTAAACCATCTGGCCCGCCGACATACGGTTGGCGGGCCATTCCAATTCCAATTCCAGCGAGGAGCCGCATCATGAGCACGACAAAGCCCGAAGACCTCTATGCCAACATGTTGCGTCAGTCCCTCTATGTCATCACGACCACGCCAGCGCGCGGCGAAGGGATGCAAGACATTCTGCCCGCCCATCTGGAGTATCAGATCAGACTGGAGCGCGACGGCATTCTGTTCGGTGCCGGCCCTTTGTTCGAAGAGGGCGAGACAGTTCCCTACGGCGGCATGATTATTCTGCGCGCCAAAGACGAAGCCGAGGCCCGCACACACGCGGATGCCGACCCATTCCACGCCGCCGGTTTACGCAGTTACACCGTAAACCGCTGGATGCTTAACGAAGGCGCAATGACGTTGACCGTGCGCTACTCAGATCAAACTGCCGAGATCGGCTAAACCCACGCAGGAGACCGATATGTCGGATCACAAACAGAATTTCATTGGCGGAACTTGGGTCGCGGGCGAGGCCACACCCAATATCAACCCGTCCAATACCGCAGATATCATCGGCCATTACGCCCGCGCCGACGCGGCACAGGCCCGTGATGCGATTGATGCGGCCAAGGCGGCGTTTCCCGCGTGGTCGCGCAGTGCGCCACTTGAACGGCACGGTATTTTGCGCCGCGCTTCTGACGAGATCCTCGCCCGCAAGGACGAGCTTGGCCAGTTGTTGTCGCGCGAAGAGGGCAAGACACTTGCCGAGGGCATCGGCGAGACAGTGCGCGCCGCGCAGATTTTCGACTTTTTCGCGGGGGAGACTTTGCGTCTGGCGGGTGAAACTGTGCCATCCGTTCGGCCCGGTGTGGGCGTTGAAGTGACCCGTGAAGCGGTTGGTGTTGTCGGCGTGATCACGCCGTGGAACTTCCCTATCGCCATTCCCGCGTGGAAACTGGCGCCCGCGCTTTGCTATGGCAACACTGTTGTCTTCAAGCCCGCTGAGCTGGTCCCGGGGTGTGCGTGGGCACTGGTCGATATCCTTCAACGGGCGGGGCTTCCCGAAGGTGTGTTGAACCTTGTCATGGGGCAAGGGTCCGTTGTCGGGCAGGTCATCGTGCAAAGCGTGGATGTCGATGCGTTGACCTTCACGGGGTCGCAACCCACGGGGGCCGCACTCGCCTTGGAGTCAGCCAAACTCATGCGCAAGTCGCAGATGGAAATGGGCGGTAAGAACCCGTTTATCGTGCTGGCAGACGCCGATCTGGACGTGGCCGTGGATTGTGTGACGCAGGGGGCGTACTTCTCAACCGGCCAACGCTGTACGGCCTCATCGCGGATCATCGTCGAGGACGCGATCCACGACAAATTTGTTGCAGCGCTAAGCGAGCGGATCAACGCGCTGTCTGTCGGGGACGCCTTGGATCCCGCGACCCAGATCGGTCCGGTCGTGGACGCAAGCCAATTGGCGCAGAACGAGGACTACATTCAGATCGGCCAAGCCGAGGGCGCGCGCCTGCTTACGGGGGGCGAACGCTTGAGCCGTGCAACCGAAGGGTTCTTTCAGCGTCCAGCGCTGTTCACCGATTGCACCAATGACATGCGCATCGCCCGCGAAGAAATCTTTGGCCCCGTCGCCGCCGTCATCCGCGTCGCGGATTATGACGCGGCGCTTGAGGTGGCTAACGACACGCACTTCGGCCTGTCTGCGGGGATCGCGACGACCAGCCTAAAATTTGCGACCCATTTCAAACGCAACGCCGAGGCCGGGATGGTCATGGTGAACCTGCCGACCGCTGGCGTTGATTTTCACGTGCCGTTCGGTGGACGCAAAGCTTCCAGCTTTGGACCGCGCGAACAGGGGCGTTATGCGGCGGAATTCTACACAACGGTCAAAACCGCTTACACCTTGGCTTAAGCCACAAAGGACAGACCATGATCTACGAAATGCGCGTTTATTCCTGCGTTCCAGGTGGCATGCCGGCCCTGCTGGGGCGGTTTGAAACCACGACCCTTAAAATCTGGGAGCGGATGGGCCTGCGCCCCGCGGGCTTCTTCACCACGCTGGTCGGCCCCAATAATCACGACCTGACCTATTTTCTGGCATGGGAGTCACTGGCAGAGCGCGAACAGCTTTGGAACGCCTTTGCCAGCGACCCTGAATGGGTCGCCGCGCGTGCTGCCCATCAAGAGGCGCACGGCGAGGTTGTCGCCAACATCGCCTCCAGCTTTTTGACGCCAACGTCTTTTTCGACGATCACGTAAGGGCCGGTATGACATCCCCCCAAGCGTCAGGGCAGGCCCTCTCCGGCATGCGTATTCTTGATCTGACACGCATTCTGGCAGGCCCATGGGCGACACAGATTCTGGCTGATCTGGGTGCCGAGGTTATTAAGGTCGAACACCCCAATGGCGGTGACGACACCCGCAGCTGGGGGCCGCCCTACGTCAAGGATGACGCTGGCACCGATCGGGGCAGCGCCTATTTCCACAGCGCGAACCGTGGCAAGAAATCCGTTGTGGTCGACATTACTAAGCCCGAGGGGCAGCGTGTGGTCCGCGCTATGGCGGCCTCCTGCGATGTCGTGATCGAAAATTTCAAGGTTGGCGGTCTGGCCAAATACGGTCTGGACTACTCTGGTCTTAGTGGGGTCAAGCCCGATATCGTCTATTGTTCGATCACCGGCTTCGGCCAGAACGGCCCCTATGCCGACCGCGCGGGCTATGATTTCCTTATTCAGGCCATGGGCGGTTTGATGAGTGTGACCGGACAGAAAGAGGGCACTGCTGGCGCAGAGCCGATGAAAGTAGGGGTCGCGCTGACAGATGTTCTGACAGGGCTATATGCGGTCATTGGCATTCTGGCAGCCTTGCGCCACCGCGATGCAACCGGAGAGGGGCAGCAGATCGACATGGCCTTGCTCGACGTGCAGGTGGCGACCCTCGCCAATCAGGCGATGAACTATCTCGCGACCGGAACCTCGCCCAAGCCCCTTGGCAATTCCCACCCCAGCATCGTGCCCTATCAAGCGTTTGAGACCAGCGATGGATATGTGATCCTTGCGGTTGGCAACGACGGGCAGTTTGCGCGGTTCTGTGAGGTCGCGGGACTGCAAGGGCTTGCCGCGGATGCGCGGTTTGCGACAAACCCCGAACGGGTCCGCAACCGCGAGACGCTTATCCCGATCCTGCAAGGTGTCATGTCAGGTCGCAGGATGGACGACTGGATCGTGGCGCTGAATGCAGCACAGGTGCCTGTCGGTCCGATCAATGATCTGCAACGGGTGTTTGACGACCCACACATCAAAGCGCGCGGCATGCGCACCGCGCCTGTTGCAACAGACGGCGCCCCGTTGCAGGGCGTCGCCTCGCCCCTGAAGCTATCACAAACGCCGCCTATTCCGCCCAAAGCAGCGCCCGAATTGGGGGCTGATACTTTTGCTGTCCTCAGCCAGCTCTTGGACCCCGAGGATTTTGACATCGATGCACTCGAAGCCACAGGTGCGGTGCAGTTTTTGAAAGGCCAGACATGACCGACAAACTCCTTGTGACCCATGACGACGGGATCGCCACCTTGACGCTGAACATGCCGGATATGCGCAACCCGATCACCGACGCGGACGTTGTCGATGAACTTTGCGCCGCGATGGAGTGGCTGAACAATGATCAGTCGATCCGCTGTGCGATCCTGACGGGAGCGGGCAAGGCGTTCTCGTCCGGGGGCAACCTGAAACACATGCGCGATAAAGAGGGCATCTTCGGCGGCGACGCCATTGCCGTGCGCAACAGCTACCGCGCTGGCATCCAGCGCGTCGCCAAGGCGGTTTGGAATGTCGAAGTGCCGATGATCGCCGCTGTGAACGGTCCGGCCTATGGGGCAGGCTGCGATTTGACCTTGTTCTGCGACATCCGCATCGCGTCTGAAACAGCCGTTTTTGCAGAGAACTTTGTCAACGTAGGTATTGTGTCAGGCGATGGCGGATCATGGATACTGCCGCGTCAGGTCGGCCTGTCTCGCGCCGCGCAGATGGCTTTCACGGCCGATCCGATAGATGCCGAAACCGCGTTAGCGTGGGGACTGGTGTCGCAAATCGCGCCACCTGAAGACCTGATGGAGGCCGCCATGACATTGGCGCGGCGCATCGCCCGCAACCCGCCTCGCCAACTCAGGCTGACCAAACGTTTGATGCGCGAGGGCACCAATTCAACGCTGGATCAAGTGCTTGAACTGTCTGCGGCCTATCAAGGCGCTGTGCATCAAACACAAGATCATGCCGAAGCTGTTGCAGCGCTTCTCGAACGACGTGCGGGTAAATTCGACGGGAGTTAATGTCCGTAAAGCGGCTCGGAATGCTGGCAGATTTCCCTGAAGCAGAGGGTTACATGTCACATAATGAGCCCCGTTAGGGCTCGACGCCGACGCTCTCTGCCGCCGAAAGTGCCACTTGCGGCCGAAGGTCTGCTTTCTCATACAGTGAACCTACACCTCGCAACTGCCGGGAAGGCCCGCTTCCCGCCCTTCGTGTCGGCGTTCAGCTCAAGAACGACTCCACTACAGCAAACGTCCACTTTGCCGGCCGCAGATCAACTTGATCGCACGTGGCGCTAAGTTCTGGTTTCTGCTCAGACTGGCCAAAGTACGGATAGGGAAGGGGACTTGTCGAGTGGCAGCTGTGTGTCCAACTTTCGCTCAATCCCTTCACAAAACACTGGCCCCCGTTTCGCCCCTGATTCAGCCGAATCTGAGGACAAATCGATGAGCGAGATCCGGGAAAAAACGTTTAAATTCAATCAAAAGGCCTCTCTGAGCTGTCCTCCGAAGGCAGAGGCCAGAGGTTCGAATCCTCTCGGGTGCGCCAATAAAACAAGGCGATTAGGAAATCTGACGATTTACGCGCCCCTGTTTCCCCTCAATTGCAGCCAGTGTACCGCTCTGAAAATGGGGCGAAAGGTGCCAATATGTCCGCTCGATCGTTGCAGTGCTGGTGGCAAAGAATCCCCGCCGCGTCGACGATTGAAGCGCCGTTCTGGATGGCCCAAGTGATGGCCGTGTGCTTCAGGCTGTGCGGCGTTGGTCTCCAGTCGAGATTCGTATC
>NZ_JBJMBF010000031.1:0-13355 GCF_046640325.1 Loktanella agnita
CGTTTCAGTCCCATAGTCAATCTCCTTTGTTGCAGTAAATGCTATCAAAGGAGCGGCATCAAACCGCGACAGGTCCATTCTGCCAGCGATCCGGCAAAACTGGCCCCAACCAGCCGCATGGCCATCGCATGACAGGTGGAAACCGTGACGCCAAAGGCTTCATCGCCGATGAGGTGCCGCAACCGCGCCCGGATTTCGACCGCTGCGTGGCGGTTGTAACTCAGGACAAGGATGCTGCGCGGGTCTTCGCGGCGCACGCGGATCAGGTAGGCGATGCGGTGCACCAGAACCCGCGTCTTTCCGGAGCCCGGCCAGGCGAGAACAAGCACGTTCGTAGCGTCCCGGTCATCGGCCACGATCTTCTGCTGCACGGGATTTCCCAGAGCTTCGACCACAGCCGTCCAGGATTTCCCCGTTGTCTGGCGTTTGACCTCGGTCGTTCGCCCCTTCATCCAGCGACCCATGAAGCCCTCCTGATCGAGGGCAAAGTAATCCTCGGACAGGCGCATGGCATCGGGCATCGATGACAACCCGGTTTCCGCGTAAGCGGCCATCACATGGGTCTGCACCGTCTGTTCGTCGTAATGCTCTTGCAGCGGCGCGAAATCCTTGACCAGAAACTGCGTCTTGCCAGGCGCAAGCTGCACCGTCATCGCGGGCCGGAACACGGTCAGCCCCTTGCCCAGCGTCACCACGTCCTGTTCATGAAGCCACAACAACGCGCGGTCCATTAACCGCGTCATTTCTTTAACCTGCCCGCGTAGGAAGGCATCGCCCGTAAGGCTCGCCAGCATGTCGCCCAGCGTGGTTTCGACCTGCTGATCCTTTCCGCGCTGGCCCTTTTCAAGGCGTCCCAGCAAGTGCTCGACCAACGACTCACCGGCCTGCCTGCGCAGAGCGGCAGACTGTTCCAAAACCGACCACGCACGCTGCAATGCCACGAACAGTGTATCGCGCGACGACTTACGCAAGCGCACATTGCCCTTGCCACCATCTAGGTCACGGCCATCGCGAGCCATTCCCCGCAGCAATTTCTCTACGACGTCAGGGCGAACTTGGCTGTGCCCTGCATCTCGCAGTTTCTGGCACGCAAGTTGCAGGTTGAACGGCGTGCTGACCTGATCTTCGGCGTCTGGCGCTTCTTCTCGCATCAACGCGATGAGATCGATTTCCAGCCGCGTTGCCTGCGTCAAGCGCTTGCGGGAATCATCCGCAACCCCAGCGTGCACGAAAACTGTTACCGCCGTGTCGTTTCGCGCGATGCCGAGGCTTTCCAGATCGGCGAGCGCCTTGGTCAACTGACCGCCGGTCAGGCCGCTGACGCCCGTCAGCTCGTCGGTGGAGATTCCCTCGTCGGCCGGGGCATTCATCAGGTGGCGGACAAGGTCCATCAACTGTGTGCGCCGCGTCCCGGTGATTTCAGCGTTGTCGATCCTTGCTCCCGCCTCGTCGAGGCTGCGGACGCGTAGCGAAGACGGAAAGACCTGAACCCGGTTTTCCTCGCGGGATAGCAATTTGGCCTCTTCCAGCCAGGACAAGGCCGTTTTGACCCGTGTGTCATCCGTCGCGCTCTCGCGCTGAAACTCCCGCTCATGCTCCTGACGTACGATCTCGCCTGAGGTCGCGACGATCGTGCCCGTGCTGCGGGTGCGCTGGTCCATACGCCGAACGGCTTTTAGGATCGCACAGATTTCCTTCCGATCAAGTCGTGATCGCGCAGAGAGTTGGAACTGCCGCTCCACGTCGTCGGCGGCATAAAGCAACACGCAATTGGCATGATCCCGATCACGTCCCGCGCGCCCCGCCTCCTGCAAGTAATTCTCCAACGACCCGGGAATGTCGCCATGCACCACCAACCGGATATCCGGCTTGTCGATCCCCATTCCAAACGCATTGGTCGCAGCGATGACCCGCAAGTCGCCAACGCGGAATCGTTCCTGGATAGTCTTCTTCTCATCCGGTGTCAGACCCGCGTGATAGCGTTCCGCCGACAGCCCCTGTTGTTGCAGAAACTGCGCCACGTCTTCGGTTGATTTGCGCGTCGCACAATAGACGACAGCACCGGACGCACCCTCCGGTGGCAGGCGCTGTTCGATGACCTCCATGATATCGGCAAGTTTCGTCCGCTTGCCGGTCGAGCGGACCTCGAAACTCAGGTTCGTCCGAGACGCCCCGCCATCCAGCAGTAGCAGATCTGTCCCAAGCCGCTGGTGGAAATGATCCCGAATGTCGTGCACGACCTCCGGCTTGGCCGTTGCAGTCAGGCAGATCACCGGCGCCATGTCTTCGTCGCCCGCCGTTTCCCGAATGAACCGCGAGATGTAGCGATAATCAGGCCGGAAATCGTGACCCCATTTCGACACGCAGTGCGCCTCGTCGAGCACCCAAAGCCCAATCTCGCGCTGTTTCAAGACCGAGCGCACCGAAATGCTGCGCAACTGCTCTGGAGAGATGAGCAGCATCGCTGCGTCCCCCATGCGGGCTTTGTCCAGCGCATCCTGTCGTTCCGGCAGCGACAGCATCCCGTTCACTGTGACCGCCGATGATATGCCCGTGCGCTCCATGCCAGCCACTTGGTCAGCCATGAGCGCGACCAGTGGCGAGATCACGACGGTCAGCGCACCGGTCCGGTCAAACTTCGCCAGGGCCGGGATCTGGTAGCAGACGGATTTGCCCGTCCCGGTCGGCAGAATACCCAGCAGGCTGTTGCCGCGCATGCCTTCATCGACGATGCGTTCCTGCAGCGGTCGGCCGTGGGCATCCGTGGGCGTGGGACGAAAGCCATCGAAACCAAACCACCGCGACAGGGCTTTGACCGGATCGCTCTTCTCACGGCACCAGGCGCAGTCCGGCGCGTCGCAAGCGGTGTCGCGTAGGTCTTTGACCATGCGCGCGGCATTGGGGAACTGCATGCGCACCCAAGGCGGCATGACGGAATCCCCACCCGCGACTGAAATCCATGCCAGCGCGTAGGCCAGCGGCCATCCAGCCTGCGGTGAGCCAACGTGCTCCAACACGTGCCGCAGCGCCGTTCTGCAGGATTCACCTTCCAGCAAACGCCAAAGTGCCTGGCGCGCCTGTTCTGCAGAGGACACTTCAGCGCTCCGCAGGTAGGTAAAAAGGGCGTCGAAGCCCCGATCCTGCTCACTGCGTGTCGTCAGGTAGTGGTAGGCGGCCATCGCGTCCGGCGATTTCGCGTTCAATACGCGAAATGCGTCCAATTGGTTAGTCAGGACGTCGAAAACCAGACGCGCATCGGCCTCAGGGTCATTCACATGCTCCGAAAGCAGCCGACCATCGTGATAATGTTTGACGAGGCGGTGATACGGATTGCGTGGAAAGGCCAACGGGTTGAGCCACAAGGTATCGATCGGCGCCTTAGCAAGTTTCGCGAGTCGTGGCCGCATGGCCGCTAGATGCGGCAGATCGTGGTGCAGAATATTGTGCCCGATTAAGTGCTTCGTTTCGCCGAGGTTAGCCTCCAGCCAGTCCAACGCCGCATCCATGTCATTTTGACATCGGATGGCGGGTCTATCATCATGCCGCACTGCCGCCAGATCGAAGACCCTCGCTGTTCTGGGATCGACTTCGAGGTCAACTGAGAGGCATTCAGTTAGAAACTGATCAGAGTGTTGAGCGGATGTTTGCAGAGCGCACCGGTGAAATTTTCAAATCGATAACATATGTGGCCCACAGAACCCATCGTGGTCAAGCAAGACAGGCCATATCACTTTTCGAAGCAGCTATACCTGTGCTTCTGCCGCACCAAAGCGTTACGCAATTTTATCCAACCGTTATGCCCCGCCCCCCGGGAAATCTCTCAACGTGATGTAGGGTCTGCGCCAACTCTGAAGGAGCAAACAGATGCGAAAGAGCCGTTTCACCGAGGTGCAGATCATTGGGACGATCAAGGAACAGGAGGCCGGGATGCCGACGGCTGAGGTGTGCTGCAGGCATGGTCTGAGCACCGCCACGTTCTACAAGCTGAATGCCAAGTATGGCCGTATGGACGTGTCCGAGGCGGCGAGGCTGAAGGCGCTCGAGGATGAAAATGCCAAGCTCAAGCGGCTGCTGGCAGACACGATGCTGGACAACGTGGTGCTGAAAGACCAGTTGGGAAAGAACTGACGACATTGATCAAGCGGCCAGATGCGGCGCTCCGGGTGATGCGAGATCATGACATCTCGCAGCGCCGGGCCTGCAGGCTGGATGGTGTCGACCCCAAGACACTCCGGCGTGAACGCCCGCCGGACAGTGCCGATATCCGCAAGGAGATGCAGGAGATCGCCCCCAAGCGGCGCAGGTTCGGTTACCGCCGGATCGGCATGCTGTTGGAGCGCAAGGGCATGACCATAGCCACAAGAAGCTCTTCAGGATCTATCGCGAAGAAGGGCTGTCCGTTAAGCGGCTGCGTTGCCGGCAACGCGCACGTGGGACGAGGACGCCGATGCCGATCGCGGGGCAACCCAATGCGCGCTGGTCCTTGGACTTCGTATCCGACAACTTCAGCGCCCCGCGGAAGTTCCGGATCTTGGGGGTCATAGCCGGTCTCCTCATCAGTGTGGTTCATGCGAAACCACTGTTGAGACCTGAGACCCGGTTATGACCACCCGCTGCGCAATTTGAGGGCTCCGCGCGCGACGCGCTTGTGCAAACTGACAACGCAAAATATTAAATCCAAACCCGCAAACTCTCATTATGAACGAGGGACCAGCAGGGGGCAGGTCAGGATCGCAGCATTGAGCTGGGCTTCATCATGCCGCCCATGTCATTGATTTCGGACATTCCAGCGGGCCTGTTCGGCTTCTACTGCGAGATTGCGGATCGCGACCGCCGCTGTATTGCATCACAAACGTCGAACCGAGTTCCCGCCAGCTACGATCGAATTGATCATTTCGGCGACGGCCCGGTGCCTTTCCATTTCGCGTTCGGTGCCAATGGCATTCTCATGGGTCGCCGCAGCGTCACGAAGAACCCCCGCGATCTCGTGTTCCGGCAGCAACCCGCAATCGTTCATGGCAAGCAGGAGCGCCTCGCAGATCGATAGGGCGGCCTGGCCTGCATGTTCGCTTGCGTTGGACATCCGGGTTTCCTTTCTCGGCATCGTGAACCTGAGAGAAGATGAGATTCAGATGCATCCATACATCTCGCAGGATGTGCTCTATGCTGGACTGATCCAGAGCAGTGCCTGAGCTAATTTCTGCTCTTGGGTCACGACACGCCAGGAGGCGCTATGACATTAGTTGAACACAACCCCCTGACCCGCAAGCTTTCGGCCTTCGTCGCCCTGTCGGAGGTCGAGCTGGCCGTGCTTGAACGACTGCATAAGCGTCGCCGCTCGTTCGCCGCAGGGCGTGATATGGTTCATCAGGGCCAGTCGGCTCAGGCCGCTTATATTCTGTCCGCAGGTTGGGTCTGTTCCTACAAACTGCAGGCCGACGGGACGCGGCAGATCGTGGATTTCCAGGTGCCGGGTGATTTTTTAGGGTTGCGGAGCGTTCTTTTGCGCACGTCGGATCACAGCTTCGAACCCATCGTCGATATCGAGGCTGCGGAAGTGCTGAAGAGCGACCTTCTTGATGCATTCACGCAGACACCGCGCCTCGCAACCGCCATACTCTGGGCGGCGTCACGGGACGAAGCGATGGTGGTGGAACATCTCGTCGGAATCGGTCGCCGTGATGCGGATGCGCGCATGGCGCATTTCCTGCTAGAGCTGGGATCACGGCTTGCGTTGGTCGGCATGGGAACCAAGGATGGGTATGACTGCCCGCTGACCCAGTACCACCTTGCGGATGCGCTGGGGCTGAGTGCCATCCACGTAAACCGGGTTCTGCGGCAGCTTCGCGAGAGTGGACTAGTAACTTTTCGGGACGGCCATGTGAAGTTCCACAACTACGACGGGCTGATGGATCTAGCGGAGTTTGATCCGGCGTATCTGGATCAGAGCGGCCCGCTCCTCATGTGAGAGGGCCGCCCTCCCTTTTCGGCAGGCGGCCCAGGTGATCACATCAGCAGCTGGTTGTCACGAAAGCGCATGCTTCGCGGCGTCGAGTTCCTTGTTGGTCTCGGCGTCGTTCTTCGCTGTGTTTGCCTTCTCGGCTGCCTGATAGTGTTTCAGCGCCGTGTCCTTTTTCGGACCAGCGGGCGCCTTGTCCCACGCGGCCTTTACGGAGGTCATCTTCTCGGCAGTCTTGTTCTGTTCGGGAGTCATTGGGATTGTCCTTTCCTGGACGTTCCGAGAATAAGAAGCGCGCCGACATGCCGACCTTTTGAGGATCGACACGCCCACACGCTTCTCGGGTACTCGGAAAAGGTGTACCGCCAAATACTGGGCGGGCATGTCTCACCTAACCGGCATTGGCGCCACGCCGCACTGACGCAGGTTAGTCCCGGCGCACGCCGCAGTTCGATTGCTTCTGCGCTTTTCAAGTTACCACAGTTTGTTGGTGGGAAGTCCTCAGCCAACTGTTGTCATCGTTGAGGTAAGTAGAGGCACAGAGGGCCTTGTAGATTGGCACATCGGCCTTTTCTACCGAGATGCAATTAGGTGAGAATGGCGATTTTATGACACCGCATCACGCGACGTTCGGCCATGACAACGGTATGCCAGTCGGTCCTTTCACGAAGGTGGGTCCAGATCTAGTCGCCTTGAAGGATGCTGCGCGGATAAGGGAAGACCATGACGGCGTTGGTTGCAGTCGTTGCCCGCGCGTTGTCGGCGCCACTGGTCCAAAAGTGTTCCTCCATGTCCCAGAATATGCCCTGTTCGTGTAAGTGGAAGCGTATCGGACTTGTGCACTGCATGTTCCGGTCTCCTCACGGTCGCGGTTGAGGTGGTCATTCGCCTGACCCCGACCCGCCAACCATGAATATCTGAAACAGCACAAAGATGATCGCGAGTACCGTCCAGATCGCTCCGCTTTTTCCCGGGCGGTCCCGGGCCACCGTCGAGGCAACTCGCTTCAGGCTACTTGGTGACCGGCCTTCGGGAAGCAGCAGGCTCAAGTCTCGTGCGATCCTACCGTGATCGCTGGCGAGCGCGGGTACGTCCCGAAATCGGGCAAGCAGCGTTCCCAAGCGTGCCTGCGCAGCGTCGTGCCCCAGCACGACCAATTCAGCGGCTTCTTTCCATGGATCCAGGCCAAGCCGCGCGAGCGTAGAGAGCACAGTCACGACATAGCCGTTCCGGTCCTCGCCGACGGATGCATAGAGAAACCGATCAAACTCGGGCGGGTGCGGGTTGAGTACATTGGGGTCGGCCATAGCCAATCCTTTCAAGGGTTGCAGGAATGCAGATCATCCCTGTTTCCCAAATGATACGCTCAGGTCGGTTTCGCCGTCCTTACACAGGTCAGTGCGGGCGATTGCCCTCAGGGAGGTCGCAACGGGTTCTGTGCCCGGCACTAACATACGTCAGCATTGGTTGAACGATCCGGGCGTACAAGAGGGTAGTTCGACTGGTCCGTCCCCCATTCCAAGAGGCCGTCAACAGTGGCGTGCGACATATCTGCCAACATCGCGGAGAACAGAGATGAACATGCGGTCGATCAGATCGACGGTGACGTTTTCAAACCCGTTCACCTTGCCGGGATACCCGGCTGATTTGCCCGCGGGCGACTATGAGGTTCTCGTCGAAGAAGAGCTTCTCCAGGGACTGAGCTTCGAGGCCTATCGACGGACGGCAACCTACATGACTGTGCGCGGTAAGGGGGCTCACGCGGGGCGAAGTGAGCTCCGATTGACGACCGAGAGCGATCTTAAGGAGGCTCTGCGCCGGGATGCGGACACATCCGTAACAAACAATCACAGCGAAGCGGCGCTTTTTCCGCAGGAGGATAGAACGTGAATACTCCCGAATGGCTCAAACCCGGCATCTATGGCACGCTGATCGGCGCCGCTTTTGTCGGCATTGTCGGATTTTCCTGGGGTGGCTGGGTGACCGACGATACCTCAAACGACAGGGCGATGGCGATGTCTCACGACAAGGTTGTCGCGTCCATGGTCCCGGTATGCCTCGACATGGCGCGCTCTGACCCGTCCCGGGCAGACAAGTTGGAAGCGATCCGAGCCGCCTCGACCTTCCAGCGGCGCGACACCCTCATAACAGCTGGCTGGGCGACAATGCCGGGTACCGATGCGCCGAACCAGGATATCGCGCAAGCTTGCCTGGCAGCTCTCGATGTCGATGGATCATCCGTGCGCCCGGAAAGCGTGGTCGATGAAGGATGAACCGCGTCATGTCAATCGCGTCACTCGAGACGACAGCTATTGAAAGGCGTGTGCTGGCCCATGAACGGATTTTGCAAGCTTTGACCGCTTACATAGCCCGCACGGAGCTGCAGTTCATCGATCATTTGAGAGCTCGGTTCGTCGTGCCCATGCGTATGGCCCAGCACGAAAATGACCACCGCGAAACGGATGATCACGCCGAAGAATTCATTCGCGCCGTGATGCTCCTCGAAGAAATGCGCGCGCCCAAGCCGAAGGAGCCGGAAATGACCGTCAAGCCACCCGTGTCGCCCAACAGCAGCGGAGGACAAGGCTTTCCCATGTACCGGATAGCGCAGCGAGATGCGATTCATGTACGTGAAAGAAACGGCACTTGGGAAGCGCGGGTCGACGACAAGTTCTGCGGTAATTACCACCAGAAGGAACATGCTCTTGCGGCTGCGGCCTTGCACAAATTGTCGCCCCGATGATCGGGAACATTGATCCGACAGTTTCGCAGGACTTCTCGATCCTGGTGGCCGAGAACGAAGGCATGCCATCGAGATCGAATTCCTGGGGCTACCCGCCCGCGCCCAATCGATGGCTGACCGGAACGCTCACGCTTGGGCTATCGAAGACTCGCGCGGCAACCGGCGGACTCTGGTCCGCCAAGGAGCAGGCGGCGATGAAGCATCCCCTCGCGAGGCTGATCGCGAAGACGGCATTCATGGCCGGTGTGATCGCGTCCTTCGCCTTCCCCGCGCTTGCGCAGGATGGCACTGGGCCGATTCCGCAGGATGCTCAGGCGCCCAGCTATGGTGGCGGTTGCATCGCTATCGATCTGCCGGAGAACGCCTATCTCGACCGATCCGGAAACCGGTGGAGCTGTAATCGAGGCTTCCGGCTCTCCGATGGGATGTGCGTCCTTGCACGGTGATGCGGATTTTTCTCGTCGTGGCGAGTCCGGCATGCGCGTCAGCATCGGGTGCCGTCTGCGCTACAGATTCCCGCAGCCGACGCCACTGATTGCGATGCTGAACGTCCACTACTCGCGCTTTGGCGATCTGGAGCGTGCCGACTATCTCGTGACGCAGCCGAGCGTGCCGCTGGAAAGCTACCGCGACGGGTTCGGCAACTGGTGCACGCGGATGGTGGCCCCGGAGGGCGACTTCTGCCTGTCGACGGATGGCATCTTCCGCGACACGGGCCAGCCTGATCCCTCCATGCCCGGCGCGCGGCAGTACGCGGTTCAGGATCTGCCGTTCGAAACCCTCGTGTTTCTGCAGGGAAGCCGGTATTGCGATACCGACCTTCTGTCGGAGGAAGCGTGGCGCCTGTTCGAGGCCACGGATCCAGGATGGTCACGCGTGCAGGCGATCTGCGATTTCGTGCATGGGCATGTCCGCTTCGACTATATGCAGGCAAAGGCGACGCGCACCGCATCGCAGACCATGGCCGAGCGACAGGGCGTCTGCCGCGACTTCGCCCATCTCGCCATCGCCCTATGTCGTTGCATGAACATTCCGGCCCGCTACTGTACCGGGTATCTGAGCGACATCGGTGAACCTCTGCCTCATCCACCCGGAGATTTTGCCGCCTGGATGGAGGTGTTCCTTGCCGGAGAATGGCACATGTTCGACCCGCGCAACAACACGCCAAGGTTTGCGAGAATCTTGATTGCGCGCGGTCGCGATGCTGCCGATGTCCCTCTGACCCAGACATTCGGCCAGAACACGTTGTTACAATTCAAGGTCTGGACGGATGAGCTGGCCTGACTGCATTTGGCTAACTTTTCGATGCCCCATCGTAAAGCGGGCCGCCCACCCCCATATGTATAGTATCGACGCCAGGCATCCCGGTCCGACATGGACGAGGAGTTGGCGTCGCCTAATCAAAGGATTGATGAAATGTCCTTCAAGGACCTTACCGCGCGAGCTGCGGCCGCGTTAAAGCCGAAGCCGGCGAAGACAGCGGCGGCCCCATCCAAAGAGACCGATCCCAAGGCTGCTGGCACCGAAGCGCCGGCAAAATCCAAGACATCTTGAGACGTACACAAGGCGCGCGTCTTGTTTCAACGAGGGGCGCGCCCCACCCACAGCAACAAGGGAATGGAACGCGCCAATGGAAGAATTGACGAGCAAGACCGTCGCGGTGTTTTCCCGGCCATTCACCGTTCCAGGCTTTGACGAGACACTCCCGGCAGGAGAGTACGAGATCGAGACGGAATTGGTTTCACCTCCGGACCAACGAGATCCCGCAGCCTGGAGAGCCTCCGTCCTAGTGAAACTTCATCCCCGGACATCTCATCCGGGGCTTTCGCGGACTCTGGCCGTTTCCCTTGCCGATCTGGACCATGCACGCGCCAGGGACAAGCTAACGGGCAGAGCGTTGTCCGACGTCTTCCTTGAGGAAATGCTGGCTGACCCAATGGTGCGCCTCGTGATGGAGGCCGACGGCGTCTCTGCAGTGCATATGCGGCATCTCTATTCGAGGCTCCGGACGCCCCAGTCCGACAGGGATGTGCTGGACCGGAACCCGGCGCCTCTAGGTGGACGTGACATGGCGTCAATCCATGCCGCTGAAAACGAGGGCATGCTCCCACGACCGACAGGGACGTAGGCTGTACGTACAGAAGTCAGCGCGGATTCGATATGATCGCGAAAAAACCTTGGTCGACGTAGCATTTCCAAACATCGCCCGCGGATGCTACCATGATCGGTGTCGATCAGATCGTTGTCAGAATAGCTAAAGAAAGCAGGTCCTTTGCGCGCCGCAGTCCACTGGCTGGCTGGATCAGAGAAGGACGTGAACTTGGGCGCACCTCGCTCGCCGCGCCGAAAGCGGCCTCATCCAGCGTATCGAGATACTCCTTCACGGCGCGTGGCGCGGCATCGACATCAATGCGGTTGGCGTCCCATTCATCCTTTGGTGCAGAATGCTGCCGGTTGGCATTCGCCTCTATCAAGCTGGAATCAACAGCCATGCGTTGGCCGCTGACCAGACTTTCTTCGATGCCGCGGGCAACGGTCGTCTCAAACAAGCGACGCAGCAGTTCGCTCTCGCGGAAGCGGCCATGCCGGTTCTTAGAAAAGGTAGAGTGGTCAGGAATGCGATCATTCAGATCCAGACGGCAGAACCAGCGGTACGCCAGGTTCAAATGGACCTCCTCGCAGAGCCGCCGCTCGGACCGGATGCCGAAGCAATACCCTACAAGCAGCACCCGGATCAGGAATTCAGGATCGACAGAAGAACGCCCCGTGTGGCTGTAGAAATCCGCAAGATGGGTGCGGATGCTGCTGAGATCGACGAAACGATCAATGGAGCGCAGTAGATGATCTTGCGGGACATGATCGTCCAATGAGAACTCATAGAACAAAGCCGCCTACGCTTCTTGTCGTGCTCCCATCATCGCAGATCCTCCAACTAATTGAATCAGCAGTTCACGCCACGATCAAGGAATAGTTTTTCAACAAAATTAGACGGAAGTTTCGATCAACGCCATCGGCCCAAACCCGCCATTCACCCATGAATTGCCATTCTGCAATGTGGTCCTTCATTTCGGACATTTGCGCATGGTGCAGCATCTATGTGTCAAACATTAGCGATGGGCTTGGCATTTTTCATGATTGCTGCCAGCCCTTGAGGCAACCAAATGGATCGCGAACCTGATATCGTTGTTTCAAATGCCCCGCTGCGCGTGATTGACGATGGGGTGGGTCTTTCAGGGGGTGTCTGTCGCTCAGCTGCGCTTTGGTGGCCACAGGTGTTGTAAATATATTGACCTAAGGGAAAGAAACTTGACAGGCTGCGGGCGGCCCCAATAACACAAAAGTGTATCTGCGCCTGGTGATATCCGGGTCGGCCGCAGCATGCGCATTTTGTGTAGTATTTTGAATTCATTGGCCATTAAATTCATTTATCCGACGTGTATTTCGTAGGGTTTTACGCTGAAATCCATATGATCCTGCGCCTCGGCTGTCGCGAGAAAGTTCACTTATGAAGACTATCATCTGTCGCGGATCGAGTTCATCGGTCTACGGGCCGTCACTGCTGCGCATCGCCCCCCTCACACCACAGGCCTATCAGGGCACGGCATCTGTCAGACGCCCGCGGGCACAGGTGACCGGGTTTCATCGTGTTCTTGCCGCGCGTTGCGGCTTTCCATTCCGTGCGCGAATGGTCTTACGCAGTGCCTTGCTGTCCGCGACGGCGCTGGTGACGGTTGCGGCACCGGGGTGGGCCGAGTCGATTGATGATGGGGCCGTTGAGATTGTGGACGGAAACGGGCTTGCAAGCGGAGGTGCAGGGGGGACAGGCACGCGGCCGAGCCCTTGGGATGTTGGCGACGATTTGTTTGTCGGCGATTCCTCGACCGGCGCGCTCCAAATCATTGCGGGTGGCGCGGTCAGCGGTAACGACGGCTATATCGGGGGTAATTCAGGCTCGACCGGCACGGTGACGGTGACGGGAGAGGATTCAAGCTGGACGAATACTAGCTATTTACACGTCGGCAATTTAGGCACGGGTACGCTCAACATCGAAAATGGTGGTGTGGTCAGCAGCAACTATGGCTATATCGGCTTATTAACAGGCTCCGAAGGCACTGTGTCGGTAACCGGGGCCGGGTCAAGCTGGACGAATGCGGCTAACCTTATTGTCGGCGAGTTCGGCACGGGGACGCTGATCATCGCAGAGGGTGGCGCGGTCAGCAGTGCTGATGGCATTATAGGTCATTATTCAAGCTCCACTAGCACAGTGACGGTGACGGGAGAGGATTCCAACTGGGAGAATACGGCCAGACTCACTGTCGGCAGCCAGGGCACGGGGATGCTGACGATTGCGGAGGGTGGCGCGGTCAGCAATCTAGAAAGCTTTATCGGCTCAGACGCAAATTCCATCGGCACGGTGTCGGTAACCGGGGCCGGGTCAAGCTTGACGAATGCAGATAAGCTCACTGTCGGCAACCAAGGCACGGGGACGCTGACGATTGCTGATGGCGGGTCGGTACAAGTAGGAGGTGTGGCGTACGTTGCACTTGGTGGCACGTCCAGCGGCACGCTCAATATCGGTGCGGCGGCGGGTGACGCGGCTGTGGCCGCGGGGACGCTAGAGGCCTCGACTGTGGTGTTTGGCGCTGGCACCGG
>NZ_JBJMBF010000032.1:0-11105 GCF_046640325.1 Loktanella agnita
GTGGCAGAAGGTTGGGTAGCAGAGCAAAACGACGAAAAACTCTGGCCCTCAGTGGCAGAAGGTTGGGTAGCAGAGCATGAGAAAGAAACGCTCTAACCTAAATTAGCGGACTCAATGGGGGCAGGTCATGAGAGTGTGCTCTACACCCGTAGGCGCCGACCCGAATTAAGGAAAGCTTTTGACGAAAAATTCGACAAAAGCCCTTTCGTGATAGAGATTAAAACCTGAAAGAACCGCGAAGCGAAGCACTGTTCACCCTACTTTCAATGTCGCCATCATTATACAACCCTTCAAAATTGTAGGCCCGCGATGTGAACTCCAGACCAACCTTAAACTGAGTGCTCACTGCAACATCCGCGCCGAGTCCAGCAATGACGCCAAATTGTGTTTCAGAATCGCCAACTTTGTCTTCAAAAGTTCCGGCAGACAACCCAAGCACACCGTAAGGCATGAACTGCCCGGCATCAAAACCAAGACGGCCCTTCAAATCGACGATTGAGGTGAATTGATATTCATCCTCATAGCCTTCCTCGTACACGGCTCCGGTTACAATTGAAGCTTCTCCTCCAAGAATGTAACTGCCCATGTCGCAGTCTGCTCCGATGAAGATTTCGGCAACCTCTCCGACCAGCTCATATTCATCGCTATCGACCGGACCGACGTATACATTTTCGCCGCTGAATGAAGAATAAGCGATGCCAGCATACATGGACTGTGCATGTGCACCGCTGGTAGAGGCGGCCAGTAAGGTAAGGGTAATTAGTGATCGCTTCAAGGTAGTGTTCTCCAATAGTTAATAATTTCTAGATGAGGTGCCATTCAAATTTTTCGTGGGCACCCCTTATTCGTGTGTACAAAGTCAAATTGCACCTCTGAGCGCTGTTATGAAACGCATTTTAAGCTGAGCGAAAATTGCCGAAATTATGTGATACAGCAGCATCACGCAAGCGTGATATGAAAATCAATCTAGGATTGCTCTCATCAAGAGAGCAGCTCAATGCAGTCTACGAATGAATAGGTTTTTTCACACGTCCGGATCTGTGCGTAAGTTCTTACTACCTTACAAATTTCTTATGCTTCATCCGCTTCGGCTCTAGCGCATCAGCACCCAGTCGTGACTTTTTGTCTTCTTCGTAGTCGCTGAACGCCCCCTGGAACCATTCCACATGGGCGTCGCCTTCGAAGGCGAGGATGTGGGTGCAGATCCGGTCGAGGAAGAACCGGTCGTGGCTGATGACCACCGCGCAGCCGGCGAAATCGACCAGTGCGTCTTCCAATGCGCGCAGGGTTTCGACGTCGAGGTCATTGGTAGGCTCATCGAGCAGCAGCACGTTGCCGCCGGATTTCAGCAGCTTTGCCATATGGACCCGGTTGCGTTCACCCCCGGAAAGCAGGCCAACTTTTTTCTGTTGGTCGCCGCCTTTGAAGTTGAAGGCCGAGCAATAGGCGCGGGAGTTCATGGACGCATCGCCGAGTTCGATGATCTCGGCCCCGCCGCTGACTTCCTCCCAGACATTCGCGTCTGGGTTCAGCGCGTCGCGCGATTGATCCACATAGGACAGCTTGACCGTATCGCCGTATTCCACGGTGCCTTCATCCGGCTCCGCCTGCCCGGTGAGCATAGAAAACAATGTGGATTTACCCGCGCCGTTGGGGCCGATCACACCGACGATGCCGCCGGGGGGCAAGTCAAAGGACAGCCCTTCGATCAGCAGCTTGTCCCCCATGTGTTTCTTGAGGTCGTTGACTTCGATCACCTTGGAGCCCAGCCGTGGCCCGTTAGGGATAATGATCTGGGCGCGACCCATTTTTTCTTTTTCAGACTGATTGGCCATTTCATTATAGGACGCGATCCGCGCCTTGGATTTGGCTTGCCGCGCCTTGGCACCCTGCCGCATCCATTCCAGCTCGCGCGCCAGCGTGCGCTGCTTGGATTTGTCATCCTTGGCTTCACGTTCCAGCCGTTTGGCCTTGGCTTCGAGCCAGCTAGAATAATTGCCTTCGTGCGGGATGCCGGAGCCGCGGTCGAGCTCGAGAATCCAGCCGGTGATCGCATCCAAGAAATAGCGGTCGTGAGTGACGATCAGGATTGTCCCTTTGTAGTCAATCAAGTGCTGTTGCAGCCAGGCGATGGTTTCCGCGTCAAGGTGATTGGTCGGCTCGTCGAGCAGCAGCATGTCGGGCGCATCAAGCAGCAATTGGCAGAGCGCGACGCGGCGCTTTTCGCCGCCCGACAAGGTTGTCACGTCGGCGTCGTCGGGGGGGCAGCGCAGAGCCTCCATGCTGATGTCGATCTGCGCGTCGAGGTCCCAGAGGTTCTGGCTGTCGATTTCATCCTGCAACTGCGCCATTTCATCGGCGGTTTCTTCGGAATAGTTCATGGCGACTTCGTTATAGCGATCAAGGATCGCCTTTTTGTCGGCCACGCCCAACATGACGTTTTCGCGCACGGTCAGCGCGGGGTCCAATTCGGGTTCCTGCGGCAGATAGCCGACGCGTGCACCTTCGGCGGCCCAGGCCTCACCGGCGAAATCCTTGTCCTGGCCTGCCATGATCCGCATGAGCGTGGATTTACCGGTGCCGTTGACGCCGACCACGCCGATCTTGACCCCGGGCAGGAAGTTCAGACGGATGTTTTCGAACACCTTCTTACCGCCGGGATAGGTTTTGGACACGCCGTCCATGAAATAGACGAATTGATTGCTGGCCATCGAGCTTGGTCCTTATGCGAGTGCTTGAGCGACACTTAAAAGGAGAGGGGCTTGCAGGCAAGAGGATCAGTCGAGGAGTTCGAAGGCGTCTAGGTGATTTACGATGATCTCTCGCACAAGGTTGTTTCTTTGCAAATTCAAGAACGCGCGGCTTAAATTGGGGTTGGTGGTCTGTGTAATGTGCGGACCAGAGGACCGATCCAATGCTATGCGCCAACTCGCCCAAGGCCTCTCTCTTTTCCTTGTGTCTATCAAGGTCAAAAAACTGGTTAATCTGTTGGAAAGCTATTTCTCCTCGGCGGAGCCTTGAAATCCACGTCGACTTTAGAACCTGTATGATTAGCAAGCCGGCATAAAGCCAATATTCCTCCCTCTGATCCAGTGACCATCTGTTTGTGATAACAAGGAGCGCTGCTATTTTTTGAACGTCACGAAGCGTGATTTCTTGATTGTCATTGAGCATTTCGAAGTATGCGTCGAAGTATTGATGCCAGAGCGAATGGATGGAAAGTTGCTCAGCAACATACTTGAAGTGCTTCGATGCCTCTGTGGCACTGCCAAGCTTGCTCAGCGAAAGCTTCATCGGCACCCTAATCTGCACAAACTTGTGCAGGTACCGGTCTGCATCAATCCCGGCCCCGTAGCGCGCGCGGACGCTGTTGGCGAGTTCGTGCATGTTGACACCCAGCACGAAATGTACGCCGGGTGTGGCGAAGAAGTGTTTGATGACCTCAAGCAGTTGCAGCGCGTAGTCGGGGCGGCAGCGGTCGAGTTCGTCGATGACGATGACCATTCTCTTTTGAGGTGCATCGTTTCCATCCGGGTCGGTCAGGGATTTGAGCGCCGCGCGGAATTGGCCCATGGCGGCGCGGCGGCCGTCTTCGCGTTTCCAATAGGCCTCGGCAGCTTTTTCGACATTTTCGGATGATGCCTCGATCACTGCGTCACCGACGGCCCCCGCAAGTTCGGTGCCGCCGACGGTGACAGCGGCCAATCCGATACGGGCTGCCATGGGTGCGATGCGATAGGCGGCTGTCCTTAGCTTCTTCAGCAGCTCGGGTTTGCGATCCACCTGTTCGAGCCGATCCGTTAATGCGCCGGTCAGGGCGATCAGCGGGTCTTCCAGATAGTCATTCTCGAACGCATCGAAATAGAGCGTGTGGGCCTTGTGTGCCTGTTCCTTCAGGTGCTCGCCGACCCAGCATTTCAGAAAGGTTGATTTCCCGCTCCCCCAGCCGCCATCAAGCGCGATGACCAGCGGGTCCGCGATGTTTTCCACCAGATACGACAGTTGCTTGGCGATGGGTTTGCGGTCGAGCTTGTCGTGCGCGGCCAGTCCATCCTCGTAGAGTCTGATCTGTGGTTCCGGCAGGGTCAATTTCATGGTCGAAATTCCTTTGCTATACGCGGCCTTCAAATGCGCCGTGCGGCGGGCCATATTATTTAATGCACATTCTTTTGATAGCGGGCAGATGAGGCGGGCGGCAATCGGTGTTCCGATACAGGTGATGCTTGTTTGTACGCGATACACGCATGGGCTGTGACGCCGTGTTGCCGGATGAAAGCTTAATGTTCACTATTTATTCAAATTGTTTACATTGATAGATGCCCAAAAGCCGGGAAAATTACCTGAAATCAGTGCTTATGCAAAGTTTTTCGCCAGATTTTTCCCGCATGGCTATGATGAGAGTTAACCGGTCGGCAGAGCCGGGCGCGTTGATGGTACAGCTTCTGGCAGTTTATTACCTGAAACAAGAACAGGGACAAGTTATGACCAAGACAACTTTTGTCGTCGGAATCGACGGCTCTGCTGCGGGGGAACGGGCGTTGGATTTCGCCAAAGCCCGCGCCAAGGCGGTGGGGGAATGCACCCTTGCACTGGTATATGTGATTGAGTGGTCGCCGTTTTCATTTCAAACGGCGGAGGAGAACGCGCAGCGCCATAAGCGCCGCGAGGAAGAGATCAGCCTGGCCCGCGAACGTGTGCTGGGTCCGGCAATGGCAGCGGCGGCCGCTGATGACGTGGCGGTTGAAGGGATCGTGCGCCATGGTGACGTGGCAGAGATCATAGATGCGATCGCCAAGGAACGCGGTGCTGCACAGATCATCGTAGGCCGGGTCGGCCTGCGCGGTCTGAAAGAACGGGTCTTTGGCGGGGTGACTGGGCGATTGGTCACTGGCGCTTCTGTCCCCGTCACGATCATTCCATAAGGGGAAATAGAATGTCGACATTACGCATTTTTCTGTTGGGCCTGATTGCGGCTCTGACCCCTGGTTTGGTCGCTGCGCAAGAGAGCGGCGGGCTGGATCAGCGGATCAACACGATCTTTGCCGATTATACCGGCTGGTATGTGTCCTTTATCTTTGCGCCGCTGCCGGGCACATCTTTTTCGTGGATTGCGCTTTGGCTGGTTGTGGGGGCACTGGTCTTTACCGTCTATTTCGGGGCGATCCAGTTTCGCGGGTTTATGCATTCGATCCGGCTGGTCAAAGGCGACTATTCCGATCCGAATGACGCGGGCGAGGTCAGCCATTTCCAGGCTTTGGCCACGGCCCTGTCTGGCACTGTCGGGCTGGGCAACATCGCTGGGGTCGCGGTTGCGGTTAGTATCGGCGGGCCGGGGGCGACCTTTTGGATGGTCGTCGCAGGTCTGTTCGGGATGGCCACCAAGTTCACCGAATGCACGTTGGGTGTGAAATACCGCAATGAATATCCCGATGGCAGCGTGTCCGGCGGGCCAATGTATTACATCACCAAAGGCTTTGCCGAGCGCGGCTTGCCAATGGGCGGGGCCATGGCGGTGCTGTTTTCCGTCTTTACCATTCTGGGTGCGCTAGGTGGCGGGAACATGTTCCAAGCCAATCAGGCCCATGCGCAGATTGCCGGTGTCGTTGGCGATTATCCGGGTTGGATCACCGGGCTTGCGCTGGCGCTGGTGACTTTTGCGGTAATTGCAGGTGGTCTGAAATCCATCGCCCGGGTGACCGAAAAGGTCGTGCCGTTCATGGGGGTTTTCTATGTGCTGGTGTCGATCCTGATCCTGATCCTGAATTTTGACATGATCGGATGGGCCTTTGGACAGATCTTCATGGGGGCCTTTACCGGGCTTGGGGTTGTCGGTGGCTTTACCGGCGCGCTGATCCAAGGGTTCCGGCGTGCGGCCTTTTCCAACGAAGCTGGGATCGGGTCAGCGGCGATTGCCCACTCTGCCGTGCGGACGAAAGAGCCGGTGACAGAGGGTTACGTCGCCCTATTGGAGCCGTTCATTGATACGGTAGTGATCTGTACGATGACCGCGCTGGTGATCGTGATCAGCGGTGTTCTAAATGTTGATCCTGAAACAGGCCTATATATCTGGAATGCAGAGGCAGGCCGGATCGCGACTGATGGCGATGTGGGCGGTGTTGCCCTGACATCGGCAGCTTATGCCAAGCAATTTGCATGGTTCCCGATCCTGTTGATGGTTGCGGTGGTGCTGTTTGCCTTTTCGACCATGATCAGCTGGTCCTATTACGGGCTGAAGGCCTGGACCTATCTGTTTGGCGAAGGCGCGATGAAAGAGCTGTCTTTCAAGATCATCTTCTGCGTTTTCATCGTGATCGGTGCCGCAGCGAGCCTTGGTCCCGTGATCGACTTCTCAGACGCTATGCTGTTTTCCATGGCGATTGTGAACATCATCGCACTGTATCTGCTGATGCCGATCGTGAAGCATGAGCTGAACAGCTATATCAGCCGGTTGAAGTCCGGTGAGATCAGAGCGTTCAAAAACTAAGGTACGCGGTGCGCCGGGAGACCGGCGTGCCGTGCGCTGATCAGCACTGGCCGCCTAGCGCCGCGGCATCAGACACAATAAAGCCGTGCGGGAATGGAGTACCCGCACGGCCCTCAGAGGCTGGCAGTCTTGGGGCTGCGCATCATCGCCTCTGAATGGGAAGGCGCCGCCTAGTTACATCAGGCTTTGCACGTTGATGCCGAAGGTCACGGCACCGATTTTTTCATTCGTGCCCAGATCAAAGACCGGCATAGACGCCTGAGCTTGGTAGAACCCGGTGCTGTCGTCGAATTCGACATCACTGATATGCAGTCTGCCATCTTCGCGACCATAGGTTTCCTGCCATTTTGCTTCGTCACCCTGCCAGTAATCCGATGTCTCGACGCTTTGCGCGACGTTGAGCCCACGGTTGTCCATGATGAAGACTTCGGTCACGAAACCGGCGGTGGCCTGTTGCTGCGTGCCGAGCCAAGTGGATACGGCACTGCCCAATGTGGTGCTGATCATCGTGCCGCCCCCGGCAGTCGCTTCGGCACGCCAGTCCTGATCCAAGGCGATGATCTGCTCTTCGGTCAGGCTTTGATGTGCGGCGTTTTGCGTGTTAATCGCGGCAATCAGGGCGGGATTGGTCAGCCATCCGGACAGAACATTTTCGACATAGGCGGTCAGTGGCACCTTGTAGACGCCACGCTGCCCCGGCGAAGAGATAAGATAGAGCGTGATTGCATTGTCCATCTCGACCTTCAATTGCTTGTCGAAAGCTGTCACATCGACCACGTCCTGTTCGGTCACCGCGTCACCCGCAAGGATGTGATCAAACACTGGTTTATATTCCATCCAGTGATCATGGGCGGTGGAGAGCGCATTCTTCACTGCGTCATTCGGGGGTGGGCTGATCCCGACATTGGGGAAGCCATCACGCAGCGCGACCAATGACCGTTCAAAGAAGTCCAGGGTTTCCTTCAGCTCTTCCACAGTGCCAAGCGCCGGGTTGTCAGTGGCCAGACCGCAGGTGATCCGCGCCATCCGGTCAAGCAGGGTGCGTTGGCGGGTCATGAAGTCGAGCGTGACCGCATCCTTGTTGAGCAGTTCGAGCGGGTTGGAATATTGGCCCGATATTTCCGAAGCAAGCACGAGGGTTTGTTCGTAAAGGTCACGGTAATTGTCGCTGATCGCGGCCAGTTGGCCCGCGTCGATCTGACCGTTGACCATGTTTTCCGCAGCGGCGTTCACGGGCCGCCATTTTTCATAGACCATAGCGATGGTCCGGATACTACGACTGTTTTCTTCTGCTGTCGGGATGCCCAATGTGGTGTCGCCGTTTTTCAGCCCGGTGAGGATCCGGTTAAACCGGTCGCGGTAGGCGGCAAGATCGTCCTCTGCTACGTCGCCGCTGATGCCCGCGGCAACGCGGCAACCCGCCCCGGCGACGCTTTCGCTATAAGACCGGAGGCTGGCGGACAGGTTTACCCGCGCCTTGCCGCCGTCATAGAGCGCATCGTCAAGGATTTGCGTCCATGCGGGGCCTGATGTGAAGACCGTGGTTGCCAGTGCGGCCGTAACAAGCAGCTTGCTGCCCCTACGTGTCTGGTTTCGGGAACTGCGATCCTGCGTATTCGATTTGTTTTTCATGACCTTTTCCATTCGGATGTCACGCGTTCCGTAACTATTGCAAACCCGTTGCGAGCCTTGTGAACGCGGCGGCTTCTGCGGTTGTGTCGCATGTTGAAGCCGGTTTTCATGGGATTGTGAAAACGGGGAGCCGGACACCGCGTGGATGCCCGGCTGTCGCCTCAGCTGTTCGGGTTCTGGATCCAGACTTCGACCCGGCGGTTGATGCGCCGCTGGTTTTCCGTGCTGTTGCAGGCTGCCGGTGCGATCTCGCCATAGCCGGTGACTTGCATGTCGATGTCACCCAGCCGGTCGCCTGCGTAGTTTTGCAGTTCGCTCATGACCTGCGCTGCACGGTCAACGGACAGTTCCCGGTTGCTTTCAAAAGCACCCACGTCATCGGTGAAGCCAACGAAGAGGATTTTTGTCCCGCTAGGCTCTGATTCCAGATAGTGGGCAAGCCGTTCGAGGTTCAGCTGGCCGCGCGGGTCAAGCCGTTGAGAGCCGGTGCGGAAGCGGAATGTGGTCGACAGCCTGTCGTATTCAACCATGTCAGACAACATGGCCCGCATGACGCCACCTTCGAAATCGTCCACATTTGGGTTCAGCAATTGCTTGGCCCGGTCGCCGTCCAAAGGCTGCGCTCGCCGATCAATGCCGAGGTCGATAAAGCCCGCCTTGGCGATAACTTCATCCGCGGCGTCGGAAATGGCGTACTCCACAAAGTCGCGCGACTGGTCGTCCAGCTCTGCCCGGTTGTAGAGGTAGAGGAAACGCTGCAGTGCGTATTCTTCTGTCCGCGCCGAGAACGCATCAGGCACCATGGACAGCCCGCATTCGTTGATCAGTGTGATTGGTTTCGCGCCGCGCTGGAAGGCGTAGCCAACGAAGCCAATGGCGTTTTCGTTTTGATTGACCAGAGCGGCCATCTCGTTGTTGTCGGTGACTTCGATGGCACTAGCACGCAGTGGTGGCGGGGTGTCGCCGAACAATTGTTCTTCGAACACGCCCCGCGTACCTGAATCTGCAGGCCAGTCGAGAACCTGGATCGGTGCGTCATTGCCCCCAAGTTCGGCCCAGTTTGTGATCTGGCCGCTATAGATGCCGCGCAGGTCCTCCATGCTGAGCGTGTCAACAGGGTTATCCGGATGTCGGATCACAACAAGGCTGTCGACCGCGATGATGTTTTCCTGACTTGGATCGATCATGTTGCCTGCACCGGCGTCGCGCAGGGCGCGTGCCTCACCCGGTGAGATGCGCCGGTCGGACATGCCGATTTGGGTGGTGTTGTCCAAAAGCGTGCGGAACGCGTCATTTGAGCTGGTGGAGCTAACCAGATAAGCGCCCATCGGGTCGCCGAAACCTTCTTCGCCCACCATTTCGGTCACGAACTGACCACGGGTGCCGGTTGCTGTTTGCGTGGCTTCAGCCCCAAGAAACGCTGCATAGCCAGAAAGAAGCAGCGGCATCACGCCTTCGCCAACCGCGTCAGAGCCAGAAATCTTTACATCTGCCTCTGCCGTGCCGCCGATATCGGGGCAGTCGGCCCCTTCGCAGCGCACGCGTGTTGCCGAGATCCGCAGGTCGCCCAGACCAGTGCGAATCACATAGTTGTTGTCAGAAAATGCGACAAACTCACCGACAAGGTTCACTGTGCCGTCGGCGGATTTCAAGGTGACCTCACCCGCGCCTCCGGTTGCCGGTGCAAATGCGGCGACGGACAGCGCTAATGCCGATACCAAATTTCGTTTGTTGGAAAAGGTTCCGAACTTCATACTCGTACTCCATTTTCTGTTGAACTCTTGTCGGCTTCGTACAAGCCAGCGAGTTCGGACAGACGTTTACTCGTTCAACAAAGGCCGGAACATCCGACACATGCAGATAATCTAATGTTAATTTGCGCAGAGAATGAGGCGAAAATTCGCTCAATTGAGATTTGGTTAACTAGAGCGTTTCCATTTCATGTTGATGCATACCCCAGGCCCCGAAGGGAGCGGAAGCATTGAGCCGGGTGCCGCATTGTGATCGTCCACGCAAACGGGTCATATTGGTTTTGACGCTGGTCTCGTCAATGAAGACCACACGGTGCGGGGCTTGCGCGATGGCAGACAGCGTCCACCGGAACCAGCTACGCCGTGCCCGCTTCACATGAGGTTTGCGCCTTTCATCTGCGATAAGGCTCTTTTTTTGTACGTAAGCCCAAGCCGCCTCAACACGACATCAATGCCTGACAGCGACGCGTGCACGCCATGGGCTTCCAATAGGGCCGCTTGCAGCTCCTTCAGCGTGATATCCGGATCTTGTTCAACCAACTCCTTAGAGAAGCCTTCATAAGGCACCAGCCGCCCATGCCCTCTACGCCGGGAATTGCGCGCAGCGGTGAGACCCCCAGTCCGCCGCAGTTGTTTTGCAAACCGAACGGCTGTTGCAGCAGAAATCAGAAGCCGTCGACCGATCTCCCGCGCTGAATGACCTTCCTGGTGCAAAGCATGAAAACGATGGCGAATATCCGATGATAAGGGTGCGGGCATGAACGATCCTCCTAACCAGCACGGAAGCAGAAAATCAAACCGAAGCGAACCCCTCACGACTCAAGATGAGAAAGAAACGCTCTAACGGATTCTATAATCCACGGCGGCAGCATTCATCGCCGGGTGGCAAAAGTCTCTTGGCCTTTGAACGAAAGGCTGCCTAAATGAGTGGAGAGACCGGAACGCAAGCGTGACAAGACCAGTTCGATTCAAATCAAAGCAAAACGCGTTAATACAGGGGTCAATCTTGCATGCCGTTCCACATGTCAGGCGGATCGTGCCAGAACCTTTGATGCCTTGTTCGATGCGTTTGGAGACATCTGTGACATGTTCAATCCAGACGAATGTTGGAACTACTTCGCAAATGCAGGATATGCCTCAGATTAAATGCAAAATGCCTTAAACCGCTTGACCCAAAGCCCCAGTGCAACGCTTGAAGAGAGAGACACACACACGCTTTTTAGGGAGTTGTTCTATTT
>NZ_JBJMBF010000033.1:0-9891 GCF_046640325.1 Loktanella agnita
CGGGCAGCTTCTGCGATTTCGCGCCTGCGGATTAGGTCCGCTTTCCGACCCTCGTACGGCCTGAAGCAAACGGCCCAAACCGGCCTTTCGCGAGGTTCCCGACGCAGCAAGTAAGCTCCACCAGACCGGCCATTCGTCTATTCTGCAGAATTTTTGCGGATTAGGGGGCAGGTACAACCTCGCGCTTACATTCACCTCTAACGCGAAGTAGGCTGGAAGAAAATTTTGGAGCGCCTGTGAGCACCTATGCCATTTACCTTTCAAAAAGCCGACCTTTCACCAACCTGCAACTTCTCGCAATGGGCGCTTATTGACGAAGGCCGCCTAGTCCGCACTTTGGCATGGCTCTACCTACGTAAGCCGAAACATGCAGTTCAGATAATCGATCAATTAGAACCAAGCAAAGCTGGTTTTCCGGGGAAAGTGTTCGAGAATGCGATTTCTCTTCTTTCCATAAGGCTCGCAGACATTGCATCAGACCTTTCAAGTGCCGACCCGGAAAAGAAGAAAACGGCCAACAACAAGAAAAACAAGCGGATCGAGCAACGCGATGGGCTACTCTTTCAACATCTTTCGTGGGTTGCAGCATCTATCGACATGCCAACCGCGCTCGCTACACCGCCTCATGTTCGCAGGGCAGACAAGGGTTTTGACGGCCTGCTTGTAAGTATTGAAGACGCATCTGGTGCAATTTCGAGAGTGGTGCTTTGCGAAGACAAAGCGTCAGTCAATCCTAAGAGCCTCGTTCAGGGTAGCGTTTGGAGCGAAATCGACGGGATCGTTAACGGGGACAAAGATCTAGAACTGTTGGATGCGATCACTGCTATTTTGAGAGAACAATCAGGCCTAGAAGGCGACGCGCAGGAGGAGCTACTGGAAGCACTGATATACGAGCAAACGAGGGCATTTAGGGTCGCAGTTACAGCCATGCCAGTAAACGCGGACGCAGATGGCTACCAACATATATTTAACGACTTTGAAAAACACGCCCTCGGTGCGGACACCGTACGGCTAGCAGAAGTCCTACCATCCGATGATACCCGAGCATTTTTGAAAACTTTGGCGAGAAATGTCAGGAGAGAAATAAAGAGGATCGCAGATAATGTTTGATCCGGTAACAGAGGAGCTAATCGCGGGATCGCCAGATCTAAAAAGTCTGAGTGCGTCGGAACTCGTCGAGTTACTAACGTCTGCCAGCGTAGAAATAGCATCAGCGCGGCTGCTAGCGGATAACCTAGAGACCCTGCCAGAGGAACTGGCCGCCGTTAGGTCGAAGATGGGTAGGTTGGCAGATGTCTTTGAGGCTCAAGTTGTTTTGGGCGTGAATCCAGAACGCATACGGTCAATCGCATTCGTTGCTGGATCGGCTCGTCAAATCGTTGATCGTATAGATCGGCTAATTCTGACTGGAGAGAGCCAAAGTCTTCTTAATGAAGATTGTATTGGCCCGGATATTGCGTCGGCTTTGCTCTTTTTGGCTTCTGAGAGGTTCCCCGATGCGACTGAGGTCGGCCGCGTTATCCGAGCGACTGGTGAAGAAAACGCACTTAGACGACTGCTGATCTTGACGCTCGGCCGTCTTGCCCGGGGGCAATACGAAGACATCTCCAACACCGAAGTCGAAGAGGTAGATGCGTATTCGGAGTCAAGTGAGGCACTTGCCACAGACCTGCTTTACAGGGAAGTCCTTCAATCTCTTGTTACATTCTCAAAATGTTCTCTCGGTCATTTGGATCCTGTGGATCTTGAGGGCGTATACTTTACTCTTCAACGAGTCATCGCTCTAGCCGGGCCTTTATCCGAGAGCTTGGAGGATGTGGCGGACACCCCAATTGTTTCGTTGACCACTTTTCCCGGACCGCACCATCTCGCTTCCCTTTTGCGAATTGCCCTCGGAGCCGTGGCTGACAATCTATTGGTGAGCATTCCAAATCCGAATGGCACAGATCATGGAGCTTGGCGTGACTGGATAATTCGCGAGGCCAAGAGGTGGCCTCTAATCTGGAAGAACCATAAAGCTGCAATTGCAACTGGTTTCTTAGATGTGGGCTCGTCCATGATCATGACCACGCCGACGGGAACAGGCAAATCTACCCTATCGGGTCTAAAAATTGCGGCGACGTTGGCGTCGGGAAAAACCGTCCTCTATCTGGCACCGACCCACGCGCTGGTTTCGCAGGTAGAGTTTGATCTCAATGAGCGCCTCTCAGAACTGGCGGTAGCCCAAAGCCTTGACGAGCTTACCTTGGACGAGATGGTGGACAGACTGCCCGACATTGCCGTCATGACACCTGAGAAGTGTTTTGCTCTTCTGACCTTCGCACCCCATCTTTTTCAAAACGTTGGTCTATTGGTATTCGATGAATTCCACTTGATGAGCGCCGACGTCGATCCTACTTCTCCCACCGGCATTCGAGCTGACCGGAGAAGCATCGACGCTATGCTTTGCTTTTTGCAATTCGGTCAGATCAATGCGAGTGCCGATTATTTGCTACTGTCTGCGATGATCTCTAACGGATCAGAGCTGAAAAACTGGCTCGAAAACCGAACTGGTCGTCCTTTCGTGGCCTTTGACTATGAGTGGAAGCCAACACGCCAGCTCCGGGGATGTGTAGTGTATTCACACACGGACCTGAGCAATTTCACTACGCAATTGAACAATGGCGTCACCCCAGACGTGTGGGCCATTCCCTACGGCTTGTTCTCATTAGACTCGAACTGGCTACCACAGCCCGGCAGTTCGAGTGCCCTAAAGCCTCTCTCGGACTCCCCGATGCCGCTCGGCGTTGGGGGGCCCAACAAAACCGGATACCGCTGGCTTACCTCGAACCGCAACGAGGTGGCGGCAGAATTGGCAGTCAAGCTTGCGCAGCATGGCATCAAGGTTCTTGTGTTCTGTGAAAGCATCAACTTCACAATATCAACGGCCAACAAGATTAACGCGCAGTTCTCTGCTATCGAACCGACACTTACGGCTGATCAGTCCGTTTTGAGGGAAACTGCGATTGAGGAGATCGGCAAAGTAGAATCCATCTATGACGCAGGGAGCAAAATTGCGGCGGTCCACCATGGTGAGCTTCTTCCTTACGAGCGTCGACTTGTTGAGGGTTTGTTTCGGTCCAAAGAAAGCGGCCTAAACGTGCTTGTTGCGACATCCACACTTGCGCAGGGGCTAAACCTTCCCTGTGATGCCGTAATTCTTGCCGGGACCGACCGACTAGACCCCGAGACTGAAAAACGAAAAAACATGAAAGAGCATGAAATTCTGAATGCATTGGGGCGCGCAGGCCGCGCTGGTCATGCTTCTACGGGTTTAGCTCTAGTTGTCCCCGGTAATCCGATTCCTTGCGATTTGAACACTTACGTGCCCCGAGAGACCGTAGTCACCAGTATGGTTCTCTCACCCAAAGACAGATGTGTTCCCCTTATTGATCCGCTTTGCACATTGCTTGACGAAATAGAGGTAGAGGCCACCGGCCGTCCCGTCGCTGAGTACCTCGCGCGAAAACTCACTGTATCATTGAAGCCAAACGAGGATGGAGCAACTCCATTCCAGCTTCTTACTTCTCGGTCTTTTGGATACTTCCAGAAGCGGGCTGCCGACGCCGCAAACGCGGATGCATGGCTGAATGGTCGCAAACAGAAACTTGAACAAGTGTTGTCTGACGCCGAACCAGAAACTCCTGCTACATGGCAAGAGGCGCTCGCCGCGAAAACGGGGGCCAGCCTTAAGTTGGTCCGCAAGCTCGAAAGTGCACTTCCGTCGGCACCATGGCCATCAGTTCAGGCCATAGATTGGGCGATATGGGTATTGGATCAGTTCGACCCCAAGGAGGAAGACTTTGATGCATTCTTCAGGCCGGAGGGCTTGGAGAAGATATTTGCGAGAGCATACAAGAACCAGAAGGATCAAGTGGCAAAGCGAACTGTGGCACTTGCTGGTATTCGCGAGCTCCTGCCAGACTGGTTTGACCACAAGACTCTATTGGAGCTGGATGCAACAATATTGGGTTTCATTGTGAAATACGAAGCCCCGGTCAAGATACCCACCAAGTCCGACGGGAAGGCGAAGTTCGCGAGGCGTTTTTCGAACCGCTTTGCGTCCGAGATTAGCTTCGTTATGAGTGCGTTGGCGCAGTTGGTAACAGAAATTGAACTTGCCAATGGCACGGACCTTGCGCCGATGCCTGGCTTCCTACCACAACTCGTTCGTTTCGGCTTTCCAACACCCTACCACTTTGCGGTTAGCCGAGAGCTATCTACGTCGGCGCGCATTGAAGTTCAAAAGCAATACGAAGGTATCTCGAATTACATCGAGCATGGTCCTTCTGACGATTGGGACGCTGTAAGAGCAAAGGTATCAAACGCTATGGCCGTATCGCTCTTCACAGATATTAACGAAGATGAGCTTGCGGCCCTTGAAGAGCTGCTCAAGAAGGATAGCGACTCTGAGTAAGACGCTCGAAAGGAAACCAAGTAGAACTTTCTGGTAGAAGGATCCTTCAGAGATTTTCGTGACCAAGGTCCGCTTGCTCGATCTCCGCATAAGCTCGCTGCAACTGCAGCGAAAGCCGGCTTTCCGCCCTCATTGCCGATAAGTATGCACCGCAGCAAACGAGACTTCAGCGTTTTTGCCCTGCTGTGCTGAGCGTCAAAGTGGAGAACTCTCTTCAATTTCCACATTGCGCGCGAAAAGGCTCCTCCTCCGGTCCTTGGTCGGTCCGGATTTGTTTCGACCCCTCCCTCTACCCTATGATGCTGCGCACAGCGCTGAGTGATGACGACAGTTCTGTTGCCGACGCGGACAGGTTATCGATGACCGTCGTTACGCATGGACCGGACTGCTTCTTGTATCACGATATCACCTCATATCCCCTGCAGACGTGTGAGGGCCGCACACAGGGCTGCGCGTACTGTCTTGGTCACGCTGGGCGCGCGTGACCAGCCGAAGCGCTGCAGCAGCTGGCTGATGGTGAGACCCTGCAGGCAGACACCATAGACGAGGTCGTGGGCGGTGATCGCCTTGCGACCACGGTCGCTGTGTGCCTGCGCGCCACGCGGTTTGATCACGATCTCCGTGCCGATCGCGCGCTCCATGGCCGCCAGCCTGCGGCGGTCACGGATCAGGGCATCAATGAAGGTACCCTGTCCACCCATACCGCCGCCACTGCCACTGTCGAGCTCATGGATCCCAGAACACCGGATCCCGGCAGATGCGCAGCGCTCATAAAGCGCGGCATAGTCCCGTCCTGCGCCGATCTGTGCGGCGGTGAAGAGCGGCGCTGCGTCGGGGCGGCGGCGGACGGATTGCTGTTGCATCACGTCGAAGGCATCGGCCCGGCGCAGGGCGTTCTGACCCTCATGGCCCACACGGCGGGTCCGGACCTTGCCTCCCGTGTCGATCGTGGTCTCGCGCGGCTGGAACCGCTGCACCGGACCACGGGCCGGGGCGATGTCGACGATGGCCTCGCCGCAGTCGTCAGGCCGGGTAGACCGGCCCTTGATCTGACCGATCCGATCCGCCTCGGCCGCCAGACGGCTGACCGCCAGAAGTGCATTGCCCCGGCTCATGTGCGGGCACCGGGGGCGCGCGACCTGTCCACCGGATGGCCGCGCTTACGCCGCTCGGTCTCCATCAGCGCCTGACAGAAAGCGAGCTTCGCGCGATACCAGCGGGCAAAGGCCAGATCATCTGCTGCGACCGGCCAGCCTGCCGCCGTGCGCTCGTCCACGATCACCAGACGGCGGGCGTTCTCCCGGGCCTGTGTCGCGATCTGGCGCTTTGCCCCCTCGGCCACCGGTGGCAGCTTGCGCGCCTCGATGAACAGGAAGGTCTCGACCAGCGTGCCGTTCGCGGCAGCCTTGGGGCCTTCGACCGAGCCGAACCAGCTGCAAAGCGCGGGGATGTCCTCCACGGCCCGTGGCTGGATGTATTCCGCAATGGCCAGAAACGTCGCCCGCTGTGGCCAGAAGCAGCGCGACGTGCCCTCGCCCTTGGTGCGGAGCATGACCTGCAGCGTCGCAAGGCTGGCATCGCTGAGATAGACCAGATCATCGGCAATCCGGTTCAGCATCGCCCGGCCCTTCTCAGCATCCGTGCCTCTGGGAAAGCGGAACCCCAGCCGATCGAAGAGCTGCGCCCGGATCCGGTCCCGGTTGCTGCGCTCCACCGCAAGGCGACCGGTGGTGCTGTCCGACCGATCAATTGATGGCGCTGCGCCGTCTGCCGCTGTCGCTGCCGTCGCACCCTCAAACGACGCCGGGCCGTCAGGCGCGCTGGTTCTTTTTTGGTTAATTACAGGTTTCTCTCCAGTGGGCTGGAGAAGGCTCGACCCCCAAATTGGAGAAGGCTCCTTCTCCAGATTCTGGAGATGGCTCGGGCTGTTTTCCTTCTCCAAATTCTGGAGACGGATCCGCAACCATGACGCGATATACGGTACTGTTTGCGCCCTCGATAGGGCTCTCACCGCGGTCTGCGCCTGTCTCTGCCTCGCCTGCCATCAGTCAATCACCTTCGCAGCCCGGAGTTCACCTTGGGTGACCAGCTTCATCGCCAGCATCCGCGCGGCCAGGCTGGCCGTGATCGCCGTCGGCGGGATGTATTTGCCTTCCCTGATCCAGCCCGCCCACATGGCTGCGGCCTGATCGGCCTTGGAGCCGTAGAACGGCGCTGTGCGCACCTGCGCGCCGGTTCTTTTCTGTTTCTTTACAGGTGTCTCTCCAGTAGGCTGGAGACGGCTCGTCCTCTGGATTGGAGACGGCTCACCCTGCAGATTGGAGACGGCCCCTTCTCCAGAATCTGGAGACGGCTCTGCGCGTTTTTCGACACTGGGTTGCTCGGAAGGCTTATCCCATTGGCCTCCGACGCAGTTTGCAGACCGGTCCCCACCATGGCCATCTCCAGAATCTGGAGACGGCTCGCCCATCTCGAAGGCGAGGATGTAGCGGGTCGGCTTCAGGCGCTTGGAGAGCCTGTCGCGCTCCCGGTGGCGCTGGATCAGCCCCTTGGCCTCAAGCGCGTTCAGCGCGTTGTTCACGGTCCCATTGGAGACGCCTGTCTTGGCGATCAGGTAGGATTGTGTCGGGAAACAGCCCCGCGCCACGTTGTGGCAGTCACACAGATGGAACAGCACCCGGAATTCACTCGCCCCGATCTCGTCGGCGTCCAGCTCCGACAGCCAGTTGGTTGCCTTGTGGCTCATTTTGCTCTCCTCGTCTTGTCGTCTTGTTTGGGAAACAACGGGCCAGACTCCTCCCGCCCGCGGGCAAGCACCGCGCCGAGAGCTCCTCTCAGCCCATCGAATTCGTTTACATTTGCGACCGGCTACCGGCCGGTCGACCTGCCATTGCCGTAGCGCAGGGTTTCCATCAGAGCGGCCCGCCGCGGGGGATCATCCAGACAGGCCAGCAGCCCCTCAGTGGCGACACCGGCATAGTCACAGACCAGCAGGAAATCCTTCGAGCCGATCCAGGCCGGGTCCACCTTGCCGGTAAGATAATCCTCATGACTGCTGCTGACCCCGAGCGCGCCGCGCAGGCAGCTGAGCAGCACCTCGCCCCACAGCCGCTGGCAGGCCACAAGGTCGAACCGGTCACGACGCGTGAACCATTCCTCCGGCCAGGGCATGCGCGGCTCCTTCTCCTTCAAAGGCACCGCCACCACGGCGCCTTCATCCGCCGCGATGAACGCCCCCAGTATCCGCGCCATCTCGTCATCAGCCTGCTCTGCATTCATGATGGATTGGTCACCCCGCCCTGCCGGCATAAAAAACCGGGGACGGGTCAGACCCGCCCCCGGAAGTGGCCGCAGCATCAAACGCCCGGTGCAAAACTTTGGGGGCACCGGTCATCACCGGCTCTCCCAGCTTTTGAGAAACCACGCCCCCGCATCGGGAAAGGTCATGAAGAGGCGCGCCACCGCATCGCCCGACGCCTTGTTATCGCCGTTCCACCAGTTCCAGGCTGTACTCGCCCGCACGCCAAAGGCCGTCGCCACCTGTTCGGGATTCACAAAGCGATCCCGGAGATAAGACGCAAAGGCCGTCGCAAACCAATGTTTGAACGCTGTCCCACGATAGCTATCGAGGTACAGCACCTCTCCAGATTTTTGCGCTGGAAAACCGGGCCGGGACTGCGGCGAAAGCGTGGGTGTATCCTCAAGATCAGAAGAGAAGTTTGGTGAAAGTATTTTGTGTGATGAAATCATTCCAAGAGGCCTCTATGGATCGACTAGGCGCGGGACGGCACGACGTCGCCGCCCCTACGCATCTTCGTGAAAAGGTGGTCAGGCACGTCGAGCAGCTCGGCATGACAAAGATCTCGGACACAGACATACCAGCCCGATGGAATCGAGTTGTCAGCCACAGCATTGGAAAGCTGAGATGCAGACACGCCTAAGGCATTACGAACCCTATCGCGGCCAAGTTTCTCGAGAAGCTCATGAACAGTTACCATGAGTAGTATAAATATTCATAATTTATGAAAACACAACATGCATTTTTTTGAAATTTTCATTTAATCTGAAAAAGGTAAGTATGCGCTATGGACAGTACTGAAAAAAAACGCCTCGCAATGACTGGTGACATGAGCCGCGCCGCCTGCGCTACAAGACTACGCGCCGCAATCACATTGACCGGCATGACGCAGACTGAGATCGCGACTCAAATCAACCGGAAGGCATCATCAATCACGAACCAAATCAAGGGCGATCAGTTTCCCTCCCGCGAACTGATGAACTACCTATACGAGGAACACCGTGTGGACTTTAACTTTATGATGGCCGGTTCTCACAACCAGCTTCCCGGCGATGTAGCAGAAAAACTCTTTGAAATCCTCGCCTCCCCCACGTGACACGCGGAGCGAGTATCCAGTTCAAGTTGAAACCGAAAAACACAAAAAACCTCAGAAAAAACACTGAAATTGGCGACAATGCTTGTACCTCTCTAATTTATACACCTAGGCGCGGCGTAACCAAGCACGGAGCAAGATCACACGAAAATCGAACACCTGGCCAGAATCAGATATTCATTTTTTATGATATTCAATATTGATTTTTCATTTTTTATGAAATAGTGATCTTCGTCAGATGTTGATGGAGTCACAAAATGTCCAGCCTCAAGAACCTAACTCGGGAGATACGGGCCCTCACTGATGCCCGTGCACTCGTGATGGCCCCCCAAGTCGCAAATCGTCGCCCTAATGCTCGCCTGCTGGCTTGGGCCACGCTGAAGTCCGCACGCGGACAAACGATTTCGCAAATCGGGTTGTCACGCCTGCAAGCTGTGCAGCGCAAACTTCACCCGTCACCAACCCGACGCCTTCAGGAAATTCTGGGCGGTGCCGCGTGACCACCAGCATGCACACGGCCTTCGTCGCAGAACAGTTTCCGATCTATCAGCAGCTGCTGCTGCGCGATCAGCGTGCGGCACGGAATGCGCGCTCCACTCGGATCGCCTGCTGTGTTGCGACCTTCCTGCTGGGCGCATGGATCGCAGCGCACTGACGCGGCATCCATACTCTCACTTTTTCAAGGATTCCTTTCATGATGTTTCTTCCGCAAACCCCACACTTCGCCTTGACTGCAAAGCTGGGCCTCGATCTGGCGGCAATGACCACACGTGTCCGCTGCGAGATTGCACAGCGCATTGCTGCCGCGCCGGATAATCACGGCGCCGCTACGCTGATGCAGCAGGCCGTGCTGGATCATGGTGGCACGTTGATTGAACCGACGCCCAAATGGGGACCGCTCGAATTCCACGTGAATGTTCTGGGCTGCTCCGGCACTGGCGAGACTGTGGCCGCCGCGGCTTCGGACTGGGCGACCTGCGCCCTCCGCATGGGAGAGCAGCCATGCGCGTCCTGATCGGCTGTGAAACCTCCTGCATTGCGCGC
>NZ_JBJMBF010000034.1:2500-6112 GCF_046640325.1 Loktanella agnita
TAAGCAGTTGCCAGACAGGCTGAGGGTTCGCAAGAACCTGTTTGACGCCTTGAAAATCTATTTTGTTCCAAGTCAAGTACACTAACCGGAACAGCAGTAATGCTGTTCGAACAGTGTTTGCTCGCGAACCAGCGGCAAGCACTGCAATGTATGCATTTTGATCTTAGAGCAGGTTTAATCAACAAAAGGGCCTGTTCATTGAAAAAGCCTTGCTTTTTCTGGATCAAATCAAGCGCGAAAAGGGCGTTTGGTGGATGCCTTGGCAGTAAGAGGCGATGAAAGACGTGATACTCTGCGATAAGCCATGGGGAGCTGAGAATAAGCTTTGATCCATGGATTTCTGAATGGGGCAACCCACCTGATACTTTGTTGTTATTATACTCCTTGCGGAGTGTTCTTAACAATAAGGTAAACTAGGTATTTGTAGACTGAATACATAGGTTTACAAAAGCAAACCCGGGGAACTGAAACATCTAAGTACCCGGAGGAAAGGAAATCAACAGATACTCCCCTAGTAGCGGCGAGCGAACGGGGACCAGCCGAGCCATGCGTGTGAATAGAATGTGTTGGGAAGCACAGCCATAGTGGGTGACAGCCCCGTATATGAAGCACAATTGGACGTATTAAGTAGGGCGGAACACGTGAAATTCTGTCTGAACATCGGAGGACCACCTTCGAAGGCTAAGTACTCCTTACTGACCGATAGCGAACCAGTACCGTGAGGGAAAGGTGAAAAGCACCCCGACGAGGGGAGTGAAACAGTTCCTGAAACCGAACGCCTACAATCAGTTGGAGGCTCCTTGAGAGCTGACAGCGTACCTTTTGTATAATGGGTCATCGACTTAGTGTATCTAGCAAGCTTAAGCCGTTAGGTGTAGGCGCAGCGAAAGCGAGTCTGAATAGGGCGACTGAGTTAGATGCATTAGACCCGAAACCGAGTGATCTAGGCATGTCCAGGATGAAGGTAAGGTAACACTTACTGGAGGTCCGAACCCACACCTGTTGAAAAAGGTCGGGATGAGGTGTGCCTAGGGGTGAAAGGCCAATCAAACTCGGAGATAGCTGGTTCTCTGCGAAATCTATTTAGGTAGAGCGTCATCCGAATACCCTCGGGGGTAGAGCACTGGATGGGTAATGGGGCCCCACAGGCTTACTGATCCTAACCAAACTCCGAATACCGAGGAGTACTAGATGGCAGACACACAGCGGGTGCTAACGTCCGTTGTGGAGAGGGAAACAACCCTGACCTACGACTAAGGCCCCTAATTCATGGCTAAGTGGGAAAGCAGGTGGGACGACCAAAACAACCAGGAGGTTGGCTTAGAAGCAGCCATCCTTTAAAGATAGCGTAACAGCTCACTGGTCTAAATAAGTTGTCCTGCGGCGAAGATGTAACGGGGCTCAAGCCATGAGCCGAAGTCTAGGATGCACATAGTGCATGGTAGCAGAGCGTAGTGTGACATAACGCCATGCGTCCTTAGTGCCTTCGGGTACGTTGGACGCGAGGCGTTTTCGATGAAGCCGGCCTGTGAGGGATCCGGTGGAGAGATCACTAGTGAGAATGATGACATGAGTAGCGACAAACAGGGTGAGAGACCCTGTCGCCGAAAGTCCAAGGGTTCCTGCTTAAAGTTAATCTGAGCAGGGTAAGCCGACCCCTAAGGCGAGGCCGAAAGGCGTAGTCGATGGGAACCAGGTTAATATTCCTGGGCCAGGAGGATGTGACGGATCTCGAAGATTGTTTCCCCTTATCGGATTGGGGAGGCCCTTGAGAGGTTCCTGGAAATAGCCCTCCGCTAGATCGTACCCTAAACCGACACAGGTGGACTGGTAGAGAATACCAAGGCGCTTGAGAGAACCACATTTAAGGAACTCGGCAAAATACCTCCGTAAGTTCGCGAGAAGGAGGCCCGTTCAGAAGGCAACTTTTGGGCGGGGGCACAAACCAGGGGGTGGCGACTGTTTACTAAAAACACAGGGCTCTGCGAAGTCGCAAGACGACGTATAGGGTCTGACGCCTGCCCGGTGCCTGAAGGTTAAAAGGAGGAGTGCAAGCTCCGAATTGAAGCCCAGGTAAACGGCGGCCGTAACTATAACGGTCCTAAGGTAGCGAAATTCCTTGTCGGGTAAGTTCCGACCTGCACGAATGGCGTAACGACTTCCCCGCTGTCTCAAATGTGGACTCAGCGAAATTGAATTTCCTGTCAAGATGCAGGATACCCGCGGTTAGACGGAAAGACCCCATGCACCTTTACTATAGCTTCGCATTGGCATCAGGCACAGTATGTGCAGGATAGGTGGTAGGCTTTGAAGCAGGGACGCTAGTCTCTGTGGAGCCTCCCTTGAGATACCACCCTTATTCTGCTTGATGTCTAACCGCGGCCCGTTATCCGGGTCCGGGACCCTGCGTGGTGGGTAGTTTGACTGGGGCGGTCGCCTCCCAAATTGTAACGGAGGCGCGCGAAGGTTGGCTCAGAGCGGTCGGAAATCGCTCGTTGAGTGCAATGGCAGAAGCCAGCCTGACTGCGAGACTGACAAGTCGAGCAGAGTCGAAAGACGGCCATAGTGATCCGGTGGTCCCGAGTGGAAGGGCCATCGCTCAACGGATAAAAGGTACGCTGGGGATAACAGGCTGATGGTGCCCAAGAGTCCATATCGACGGCACCGTTTGGCACCTCGATGTCGGCTCATCTCATCCTGGGGCTGGAGCAGGTCCCAAGGGTACGGCTGTTCGCCGTTTAAAGAGGTACGTGAGCTGGGTTTAGAACGTCGTGAGACAGTTCGGTCCCTATCTTCCGTGGGTGTAGGATACTTGAGAGGAGTTGCCCCTAGTACGAGAGGACCGGGGTGAACGATCCACTGGTGGACCTGTTGTCGTGCCAACGGCAGTGCAGGGTAGCTATGATCGGACAGGATAACCGCTGAAGGCATCTAAGCGGGAAGCCCCCCTCAAAACAAGGTATCCCTGAGAGCCGAGGTAGACCACCTCGTCGATAGGCCAGAGATGTAAGCGTAGTGATACGTTCAGTTGACTGGTACTAATTGCTCGATAGGCTTGATTTGATCCAGTAATAGCTGGGTTAAGACGCGCAATGGCGCGTCTGCGATCAGGATACATACACACACTACAGTCGTACGTGACTTGGAATTCCGGTGATTGCCTTGGCAATCATCGGAGATGTTCTTTATTCGGTTTGGTGATCATAGCGTGAGCAAAACACCCGATCCCATCCCGAACTCGGCAGTTAAGTGCCACTGCGCTGATGGTACTGCGTCTTAAGACGTGGGAGAGTAAGTCATCGCCAAACCTAATAAAGAACATCATGTATCTCTCTGACGATGATAAATCATAAACAAATGCAGTAAGCGCCGACTCAAAAGAGTAGCGTACCAAAAGCAAATATCCTTTCGCAGCTGACTACCAATTACCTATAGCGTTTGTCGAAATACCTGAGACATAATGTATCTGCTAATGCGTTGAAATCTATGATTTCAGGCAGCGTTAGCTGATTCCGGTTTTTCGCATAACGCTTTAAAATAGAACAACTCCCTAAAAAGCGTGTGTGTGTCTCTCTCTTCAAGCGTTGCACTGGGGCTTTGGGTCAAGCGGTT
>NZ_JBJMBF010000035.1:0-4422 GCF_046640325.1 Loktanella agnita
TCGCTCCTTTCCAGCCAAAGGAAAATACGAGCGGAAAACTCTAACTACAAACGGCAGAAAAACCGGGTTTCAGAGCACGCGGGACAACACGGCCAGATTGTTCAGTCTTGTTTGTCAGTGGTTTTGGTTCGGCAGCGGCGGCGCGATAATCGAGTAAGAACTCGGGCGATCCTACTGGCCCTCTGAGGCGGGTTTTCCGCCCGTTGCGGCGATAGTATAGCCGCACGTTGCCATGCGTGTCGGTGTCTTCAACAACATACTTTACCTTTCGCCGCAAGGTGAACAGCGAATTTGCGCAGCAGAAGGCCACAAGCCTTGAGCACTACGCCAAACTGCTCATGCCTGCGCAGAAGGGCAAGTCGAAGTGGTCTGACGGGGATGTAAAAATGCTGAACCCCAGAAAGACGGGTTGATCATCTACTTCGGCAAGCACGATGTGACGAAGATCACGACTGGGATGGTCCGTGAATACCTGCTGCATCTTGATGGGCATAGCGCCGTTTGATTTGCCCTGAACGATGGCCGACCGCTGGCGTTCTTTGCCGGAATCTGGACACCTTGGACGTCAGTACGGAAAGTCAAAGATGTTGCGACGAGCGACAATCTGCTTGTTTTTCTCAACGACCAATGGGGCCATCACCAAAGACATCGCACTTCACTACTTAGAAAAGCAGGTCGCAAATCCTACCGGCGCAAGCCGGTAGGGGTTTAATATCCACTCGTCGGTCTAAAGTTATCGACTGATAGATAATTCCAATAAGGTGCTTACTGCTCTCGGAAAAGCTGCCCTATGAATCTGCGGGGCAGGGATGAGATATAGATAATAATTTAATTGAAGATGTTGAAGAATAAAAGTTCTTTCGGCGTTCGCTATCGCGTAACCCGTTTATTTGTGGAGCGGGTAACGGGAATCGAACCCGTAACTGAAGCTTGGGAAGCTTTCGTGATACCTTTTCACCATACCCGCAGTGAAGTTTCACATATGCGGTGACGACGGGGGCGTCAATCTGTGTTTCTGGCCTGGGAAATGAAAAAGGACACCCGGAAGGTCAGAGGTATATGCCACCTTTCGCCCGACTTGCTACGAGTGATCGTGCATCGCGTGTGACTGCACTTTCAGAAACTAACTGACCCACCTAAAGTAAAAGCCCGCACGATGAGGTGCGGGCTTCCGTCTTACGGACAGTGTATTGGTCTGCGAATATCTTTATATCCGCGCCCCGGAGGGCCACCAATTTCTATCTGATCAGCGATTAGCTGTCAGGCGTCAGAACGGTGTCGATCACGTGGATTACGCCGTTTGAATTCATAATGTTTGCTTCGATGATGCTGGCCTCATGCTCATCGGCGGCCAGTGCTTCGCGGTAGGCGGAGACGTAGAAGGAGTCGCCCAGCTTTTCCACAGCGATGTTTGTTTCGATCAGCGAATCCATCAGGATTTTGCCTTCTGTCACTTCAACATCCATCTCGTTGATCTCAACGTTGTCATTGCCGAGCGCGGCAAGGTCGATATCTTCGGACGTCACGATGCCAGGCACGACGTGTGCTTTGACCAATGCTTCGAGCTGGCTGATGTTTTCAGGTTTCATCAGGTTGTCCAGCGCGCCTTCGGGCAAGGCGGCGAATGCAGCGTCGGTTGGTGCGAACACGGTGTATGGGCCTTCGCCCATCAGGTCATCGTCCAGACCTGCTGCTTTGACAGCTGCGATCAGGGTCGAGAAGTTCTGCACTTTCGATGCGTTTTCTGTGATCGTCAGCTCATCGCTGAGCAGATATTCATTCACGATGTCAGCGCTGGCCGCGCTGGCTGCTGTCAGCATTGTTGCGCCAATCAATGTGGATTTTGTAAAGGTATGCATTGTCATCTCCTTTTGCTTTCGTTTGACCCTTGTGGGCCGCTGGGTTGACAACACGGTCGTGGGTGGTTGGTTCCTAATGAATTGAAAGACTATGGTGCAATGACGCGTTCGTGAACGTGCTGGCAGAGGCTTCACAGCGCGCTATCGACACGCGCATGTCAGCGCCGCCGCCTGCGTCCGGCCCGGTCGCCGCCGGTGTTATGGTTGATCTGTGGAATGCTGACGATGCTGTTCAGGATCGGGAAAGGGTCCACAGCGTTGGGCATGGCTGAGGCGTTGACAAAATGTTCCTGAAACCGCGGTTCGATAGCTGTTTCGATTTTGTGGATCTTGTGCACAAGCGTTTCGATCTGTTTGCGTGCATCGGTGTTCAGCAATGCGATCCGTGCGCCGGTGCCCGCTGCATTGCCTGCGCTGGTCACCTTGTCCAATGGCGCATCGGGGATCATGCCCAGCACCATGGCGTGTTTCGGGCTGATATGCGCGCCAAAGGCACCAGCAAGCACGATCCGGTCCACTTTGTCGACGCCGAATTTATCCATAAGCAACCGCGCCCCGGAATAAAGTGCTGCCTTGGCCATTTGGATTTGCCGGATGTCAGTGTTCGTGACCGTGATTTTTGGCCCGTCCTGGGCCGTTCCATCGTAGAGCAGGTAGCTGTTGGTTCGCCCATCCTGAAAACAATTGGGCGATCCCGTTTGTTCCGCTGAGCCGATCAGCCCCGGCCCATCCACGATACCTGCCATGCGCATTTCGGCGATGACCTCGATAATCCCCGAACCACAGATGCCGGTGATGCCGGTTTGCGCGATGGCCGCTTCGAACCCATCTTCGTCAGACCACAGGTCGCTGCCGATCACCTGAAAGCGCGGCAATTTCGTGGCCGGGTCGATTTGCACATGTTCGATGGCTCCCGGTGCGGCGCGCTGGCCGCTGCTGATCTGTGCGCCTTCAAAGGCCGGCCCCGTGGGTGAGGAGCAGGCGAGCACCTTGTCTTTGTTCCCAAGGATGATTTCGGCGTTGGTGCCCACATCCACCACCAGCATCAGGTCTTCGGATTTATCGGGTGCCTCTGACAAGGCCACCGCTGCCGCGTCTGCCCCTACATGCCCTGCGATGCAGGGCAGGATATAGACACGTGCGGCCGGGTGCAGGTTCAGGTCAAGCTCCGTCGCCCGCAGTGAGAGGGATTCTGATGTGGCGAGAGCAAAGGGGGCTTGCCCCAGCTCATAGGCGTCGATCCCAAGAAAGAGGTGATGCATGACCGGGTTGCAGACAAAGACCGCATCGACGATCTGGCTGGCGTCGATACCGGCTTCCTCTGTGATCTGGGCGAAGAGCGCGTTCATCCCGTCCCGCACGGCGGCGGTCATTTCATCTGATCCGGTCGGGTTCATCATGCCGTAGCTGACGCGGCTCATCAGATCTTCACCAAAGCGGATTTGCGGGTTCATGATCCCGGAAGAGGCGGTGACCTCGCCCGACCGAAGATCGCAGAGATGCGCGGCGATGGTGGTTGAGCCGAGGTCAATGGCAAGCCCGTAGATTGTCCCGTCATAGAACCCCGGCCAGATGTCGATGATCCGAGGCGAAAACACCGCATCGCCCAGATGCACGGCAACGGTGACCTTCCATTCGCCTTTGCGCAGCGCGGGTTGCAGTGTTTTCAACACACCCAAGTCCGCCTCAAGCGCGGGCAGATCCCAGTCGCGTCGCAGCGCGGTGACCAGCCGTTCCAGATCGCCGGATGGGTCGTGCATGTCGGGTTCAGCCACCTCGACATAATAGAGCCGAGTGGAGGTGTTCATCACGATATCCCGCGCCTCTGCCCGTTTGCGCACCACTTGTTTATGCACTTGGCTTTCGGCGGGCACATCAATGACCACATCTTTTTGCACAGTGGCCTGACAGCCCAGCCGGCGACCCTGTTTCAGACCCCGAATATCATCATAGCGTTGCTCGACGCTGTTCCATTCCGACAGCGCGTCGGGCGCGACCGTCAGCCCGTGTTTGGAGAATTCCCCATAGGACGGTGTGATTTGGCACTTGGAGCATATCCCACGCCCGCCACAGACGGAATCGAGGTCGACCCCCAGTTGCCGCGCGGCGGTTAAGACTGGCGTGCCAACAGCAAAACGCCCGCGTTTGCCAGAGGGGGTAAAGATAACAAGGGGATCGGTGCTCATGAACGCTGCCTGTATTGATTGCGGCGAACATAGCCGTTGCAGGGCCGGAGTGAAGCCCAGAACCCGTCATAATGATTATGTGATGCGACAAGAATGCGCAGAGCCTACGATCACGCTAGCCAAGGCGGTCGGAAATCTGAGGGCGGTTTTGTTTCGGATGGTTGGACCTGAAAAAGCTGCCGTGGCAGCGATTGCGTATAGAGGCGTGACCAGCCTTTTGATGTGTGGCCGAGCCAAGGCGCGTGCCAGGATGCACCCAGTAAATGGTCCAGCTCCGGTGACCGGATTGGAGTGGAGCAGCTGCTCTGAAACCCGGTTTTTCTGCCGTTTGTAGTTAGAGTTTTCCGCTCGTATTTTCCTTTGGCTGGAAAGGAGCG
>NZ_JBJMBF010000036.1:0-3881 GCF_046640325.1 Loktanella agnita
TCGCTCCTTTCCAGCCAAAGGAAAATACGAGCGGAAAACTCTAACTATAAACGGCAGAAAAACCGGGTTTCAGAGCAGGGCAACATCACCTGTCTCGCCGCTCGTCTCGAGGTGCACTCTAAACGCGGCGACGAACGCGCGCATGTCCTTGTTGCTACGCCTTGGAGTCTCAAGAAGCTTCAAGAACGAAGCGGCGGCAATCGTCTGCTGCGCAAGTTCCAAAGCTTCCTGCACGCCATTGTCGATCGCACCCGTGGTGCGCTCGATGGCAACCGCAAAGCGGCGGTCCGGCTCGATCTTTCGTGCTCTGACGATTGCGTCCACGATCGACGCAAAATTGGCGTTGTTCTCTGTAAACGCCATTGATCGTTTGACCTGAACCTCAAGACAGCGATCTTCGCCTTCAGGCGTCTTACCATGGACGATCACGTCGTCGAGCGGATGTTCTTGGCCGCCGCGTTGAAATTCAATTCGATCAACAACTGCGCCCGGCAATCCAAAAGGCTCTGTGTTGGCTAGCAATGCTAACGCATAGTGAGTACCTACTTGCGCTTCAAATTGGGGACCTGCTGGTCCGGTGGATCGTGGACTCGAATCTGAAATTCTGCTGCCTCCAGACATTGTTTTGTTCTGATTTCGATATATGCCCTAGTAGCGAGTTGAGCCGCAATGGACTCCACATCTCCAAGTAGTTCCCAACGACTGCCGTTGAATGTCTGCTTTTCTTGGTTTGTCGGTACTCCAACGCATTCGCAGCGAACTTCCGCTTCCCGCACAAATTTCAGCCCGGCCTTTCGTTGAAATACCATTGGTCCAGGCTTCAAATTTGATTTGATCAGGAAAAATAGGCCAATGGCAAATTTATGAGTTCAGAATGGCAATCCCTGGGGTCAAAATGGCAAAACTTTGGGTACGTCCACACTGGACTAAGCCTTTTAACCACTACACTTCGAATACCCGCAAGCGCCGCAGGTCATGCAACCCTCGACCATCCGCAACTCGTACGCGCCGCAGGAGCTGCAGGCGGTGCGAGGTTTGTTGTTGAGGGGGACGACGTCGGCCTTGGGGTCGGCCTTTAGCCCCATTCCTTCGCCCGACAAAAATCCGATCGCGATCATGTGCTTTTCGATCACACCCCCGATAGCCGCCAAGATCGAGGGCACGTATTTGCTCTGCATCCAGGCGCCGCCGCGCGGGTCGAACACTGCCTTTAGCTCTTCGACCACAAATGACACATCGCCGCCGCGCCGAAATACGGCTGAAATCATCCGTGTCAGCGCGACCGTCCAAGCGAAATGTTCCATGTTCTTGGAATTTATGAACACCTCGAACGGGCGTCTGTGCCCCGCGATGACCAAATCGTTAATTGTGATATAGATCGCGTGTTCGCTGTCGGGCCATTTCAATTTGTAGGTCGCGCCTTCCAATTCGGCGGGGCGGTCCAGCGGTTCGGACATATAGACGACCTCGGCGCCACTGTCGCCGTCCCGGACCTGATCCGGAACCTCTGACGGGGATGCCTCTTGCGACACTGAAAGCACCGACCCGGTCACATCATTGGGCCGGTAGGTCGTGCAGCCTTTGCAGCCCTGATCCCACGCCGCCATATAGACCTCTTTGAAGTCGTCGAAGCTGATATCGGCGGGGCAATTGATTGTTTTGGAGATCGAGCTGTCGATCCATTTTTGCGCTGCGGCCTGCATGCGTACGTGATCGAGCGGCGCGAGGGTCTGAGCGTTTACGAAATGATCGGGCAAATCGGCATCGCCCTTCAGATCGCGCCACATCTGCACAGCGTAGTCTACCACTTCTTCCTCGGTGCGCGAGCCGTCTTTTTGCAGCACTTTGCGGGTATAGGCATAGGCAAAAACGGGTTCGATCCCCGATGACACATTGCCTGCATAAAGGCTGATCGTGCCGGTAGGCGCGATAGAGGTCAATAATGCGTTGCGGATACCATGTGTGCGGATCGCGTCGCGCACGTCCTCATCCATATGCTGCATCGCACCGGAAGCAAGGAATTTTTCCGCGTCAAACAGCGGGAAAGCGCCCTTTTCCTTGGCCAGATCAACCGAGGCCAGATAGGCAGCGCGGGCAATCTGATGCATCCATTTATCTGTCTGTGCAGCGGCCTCTTCGGAACCATAGCGCAGGCCCACCATCAGTAGCGCATCGGCCAGTCCGGTCACGCCCAATCCGATCCGGCGCTTGGCGCGCGCCTCTTGCGCCTGTGCTTCCAGCGGAAATTGCGAGGCATCGACAACATTATCCATCATCCGCACCGCCGTCGCGACCAGATCAGTCAGCGCATCACCATCAAGCTGTGCACCCGCATCAAACGGGTCATTGACCAACCGCGCCATGTTGATCGAGCCCAGCAAGCAAGCACCATAGGGCGGCAGGGGTTGTTCGCCGCAAGGGTTGGTGGCGGCGATGGTTTCACAGTAGCTCAGATTGTTCATCTGGTTGATGCGGTCGATAAAAATCACGCCCGGTTCGGCGTAATCATAGGTCGATTGCATGATCGCATCCCACAGATCGCGCGCCTGCACGGTTTTATAGACCTGCCCGTCAAAAACCAGATCCCACGATCCATTGGCTTTGACCGCCTCCATAAACGGGTCGGTGATCAGCACGGACATGTTGAACATACGCAGGCGGGCGGGATCGGATTTGGCGGTGATGAACGCCTCAACATCCGGATGATCGCAGCGCATCGTCGCCATCATCGCCCCCCGGCGCGATCCCGCGGACATAATCGTCCGGCACATCGCATCCCACACATCCATGAATGACAGCGGGCCAGAGGCATCGGCCGCCACGCCAGTGACAGCCGCTCCCATAGGCCGGATCGTGCTGAAATCATAGCCGATGCCGCCGCCCTGCTGCATGGTCAGCGCGGCCTCTTTCAACCCATCGAAGATACCGGCCATCGTGTCAGGGATAGTGCCCATGACAAAACAATTGAACAGGGTGACGGACCTTGCAGTCCCTGCACCCGCCGTAATCCTGCCCGCTGGCAAAAATTTGAAGTCGACCAATGCGTCGCGAAATTTCGGTTCCCACGCAGCGGGATCATGTTCCACCGCAGCCACGGCATGCGCGATCCGTGTCCATGTGTCCTGCACTGTGGTGTCTATTGGTGTTCCATCTGCCTCTTTGAAGCGATACTTCATATCCCATATCTGTTCGGCAATTGGCGCTGCAAAGGCGGTCATGGGGGTGTTCCTTGGTCTGGATCAAATGGCTTGGGCAGGTTGCTATCTTTGACAGGTCGCGTGGGGCAGGTCAATTGAAAGCGCGGAGATCAGCGCTACTTCCGTCAGGACGGTAAACGGGATATACCCCGAAAAATATGCTGCATCTGGGGTGTCGAATTGGCAACTTGCGTAAATCTTGTAAAGCTCTCTGTCGGGACAGAAGATGTCGCGGGGCTGGCAGCGTGGCAAGCGAACCGCCGCGCCCAGACCGATGACGGGCTGCCCCGCCATGTGACCCGCATGTGGCCCAAGCGTGAGGCCGAGATTCTCAATGGTGGTTCAATCTATTGGGTGATCAAGGGGGTGATCCTGTGTCGCCAACTGATTCTACGATTGGATGAACGCCTTGGCGAAGACGGCATTCGCCGCTGCGCCATCGTCTGCAAGCCCGGCCTGATCCGCGTCGCCGCAACGCCCAAACGCGCCTTTCAAGGATGGCGCTATATGGCTCCCGAAGACGCCCCCGTCGACCTGCCAGACGGGCGACAAGAAGAGGAAGCGCTGCCCCCGGAACTGACAAAAGCGCTCGCCGATATTGGGGTCCGCTAGAGCATGTTGCACTCAATGGCCCTCATATCCTGCGGCCTTGAAGTAGTTGTAGCACTCTTCGTCTGAGAAAAG
>NZ_JBJMBF010000037.1:0-3504 GCF_046640325.1 Loktanella agnita
GCGCGCAATGCAGGAGGTTTCACAGCCGATCAGGACGCGCATGGCTGCTCTCCCATGCGGAGGGCGCAGGTCGCCCAATCGCGCGCTGCCGCGTCCACGGTGCCACCCGTGCCGGTACATCCCCACACTGTCACCTGATACTCAAGAGGTCCCCACTCGGGCGTGGATTCGATCAACGTGCCGCCGTGGTCCAGTACCGCTAGCTGCATCAGCGTAGAGGCTGATTGATCATCTATGGTGGCGTCAATCCGCGCTGCAATCTCGCGACGGACATGGGCGGTCATCGCCGCGAGGTCGAGGCCAAGCTTTGCGGCCAAGGCAAAGTTGGGGGTTTGCGGCAAAAGCATCATGAAAGGGATCCTTGAAATGAGAAGGTTGGCGGGGCGCGTCAGAGCGCTGCGATCCAAGCGCCCAGCAGGAAGGTCGCAATGTAGCAGGCCATCCGTTTGAAGCGTGCCATGCGTGCCGCCCGCTGATCGCGGAGCAGCAGCTGCTGCTGATAGATTGGAAACTGCGCTGCGACGACGGCGGCGTGCAAGCCGGTGGTCACGCCGCACCGCCCAGAATGTCCTGCAGGCGCCGGGTTGGTGATGGCTGCAGTTTGCGCTGGACGTCTTGCAGGCGCGACAGCCCGATTTGTGAAATCGTCTGTCCGCGCGCTGACTTCAGCGTCGCCCAAGCAAGCAGGCGGCGGGTGTCGGTGCTGTTGGGATTCATCACGACAGCGATTGCTTCGGCAACCAGTCTTCCGTGATGAATTGGACAAGCGGTTTCGAACATAAGGGCCTCCATCAGGCAAGTGATGGATATTTCGATAGTAGGGTAAAAACCTATGTCAAACTAATTAGTAAAAAAAACCCACAAAAACACTGCGAAAAAAATTGGCGTAATTTCCCGGTCTTATATATTGGAAGTCATCTGCCCCAGTGTTGATGCCTAGGGGTCGTTGGGCTAATCGTGCTCAAATGTTCTGCAAATATTCCCGTCGGGTGGAGGGCAACTTCATGTGTTATGATCATTGGTTGATTTGTCGATTGCTTCAGATTCTTGATTGTCCTGATCGGACGCGGCAAGAAGTCCTTGTCCATAGCTTATCAGCTTCTGGCGGAGGTCATCCGGCAGTAGCATTGTTAGGCGAACTATCTCTTTCTCCGCCGGTGTCTGAGCGTTCGACATAAAAACTTCATAGGTTGTGCCGAGCGCTTCGCAGATTTTATTTGCGGTTCGAAGTGTTGGTGTTTCTATCTTCCCCGAAAGAAGTTGTCTGATAGTGCTGTTGTCGAGCCCAGCCTTAATCGCCAGGCCTGACACCGTCAGGCTCTCATCCTGTTCGATCACTGCTTGCAGCTTTTCGGCGAATGCTCTGTTTTTGCTCATGGCTTAAGTTACCTCAGGGATGCGTAAACTTTCACTAGGATAAAAAACCTTCGTCTATGTAGGTTTAATAACCTATATAAGTGCTCTGGAAAAGTTGATGACTGAAGTTCGTGCGTATGCTGACCGGTTGGGCGTTGAGCCTAGCACCGTCCTGCAGCGTGCTGGTGCTGGCAATGGCGGGGCGGGGTCCCGTTGGCAGAAAGCGGGCAGTTGCACGATGCACACTGCTGATCGATTGCGCCGATACATTGCAGACAACCGGCCGAAGTCACTAGCGGAAGCGGGATGAGTTAGATGTTTCGGGCATCGTGCGCTGAAGCAGCCGGACATTTTAACCAAACCGCCCATGCCAGCATATTTCAAAATAGTCCCATTCAACCATTGAAGGTCTGCCCTCATGCCTATTGCCAATTTTGTCACTCCTGCGGCGCCTGTCTCCGACCACCACGCTAGCCGTTTTTCACAGCCGCAGTCCCGGCCCGGTTTTCCAGCGCAAAAGTCTGGAGAGGTGCTGTACCTGGACCAATATCGCGGCACGGCGTTCAAACACTGGTTTGCAACGGCCTTTGCGTCTTATCTCCGCGATCGCTTTGTGAATCCCGAACAGGTGGCGACAGCCTTTGGCGTGCGCGCCAGCACAGCCTGGAACTGCTGGAATGGCGACAACAAGGCCTCGGGCGATGTGGTGGCGCGCCTGTTCATGACCTTTCCCGATGCGGGGGCGTGGTTTCTCAAAAGCTGGGAGGGCCGGTGATGACCTGTGCCCTTAAAGTTTTGCACCGGGTGTTCGCACTGCTGAGGTTCCCATCATCTTATACCTACCTGTCGCGCTGCGCGTCTGACTCACGTGCGGCCACTTCCCGGGGGCGGGTCTGACCCGTCCCCGGTTTTGTTATGTCGGCAGGGCGGGGTGACCGATCCATCATGAATTCAGAGCAAGCCAATGACGAGATGGCGCGGGTGCTGGGGGCGTTCATCGCGGCGGAGGAAGCCGCCGTGGTGGCGGTGCCGCCGAAAGAGGAAGAGCCGCGCATGCCGTGGCCGGAGGAATGGTTCGTGCGGCGCGACCGGTTCGACCTAGTGGCCTGCCAGCGCATGTGGGGCGCTGTGCTGCTGAGCTGCCTGCGCGGTGCGCTCGGGGTGAGCAGTGCCTATGAAACCGAGATTGCCGGGCGGTGGCTGCCGACTGGACCGGCTCACCGGACTTCGTGTTGGTCTGTGACTATGCCGGGGTCAATCCTGTGGGGCTTCTGGCTTGCCTTGCTGATCCCCCACGCCGGGCCGCGCTGATGGAGACGCTGCGCCATGGGAGCAGCGTGTTCTTCGATGATTAGTTCTTTCAAAATCAAAGCTATTCCAATGGGCGGCGGTCAGGCCTTTGTCCGCGGCGTACCCGCGTGGCCGCCGGTGTTACGCGGCCCGGATACCCGTTGGATCGATCCCAAAACGACAAGAAGAGGAGAGCGACATGAGCCATAAGGCAACGAATTGGTTGTCGAAGCTGGAGGCGGACCGGATCGGGGCAAGTGAGTTCCGGGTGCTGTTCCATCTCTGCGACTGCCACAATGCGACGAAGGGCTGCTTTCCAACGCAGTCCTACCTGATCGAAAAAACCGGGGCGTCGAACGGCACCGTGAACAACGCGCTGACCGCACTCGAGGCCAAAGGGCTGATCCGGCGCCACCGGGCGTGGGATGGGACCACCAAGCGCCAAAAACCCACCCGCTACATGCTCGGCTTCGAGATGGCCGACCCGTCTCCAAAATCTGGAGACGGAGCCGTCTCCGATTTGAGGGGTAAGCCGTCTCCAATTCAGAGGGCGACCCGTCTCCAGCCCACTGGAGAGAAACCTGTAAAGAACCAGGAAAGAACCAGCGCGCGCGTCCGCACAGCACCGTTTTATGGCTCCAAGGCCGACCAGGCGGCGAGCATGTGGGCGGGCTGGATCAAGGAAGGCAAATACATTCCGCCGACAGCGATCACGGCCAGCCTAGCGGCACGGATGCTGGAGATGAAGCTGGTGACGCAAGGCGAACTGCGGGCCGCGAAGGTGTCCCTCGTCAACAAACGCTGCGACCCGCTCACGCAACTCTATCGGATGTGGTTTGCCCATCTGCGCCCCCCATA
>NZ_JBJMBF010000038.1:0-3414 GCF_046640325.1 Loktanella agnita
CCATTTTTCTATTTCGAGGTCAGCTAACCCCCCGTTTTCTATTGGGGAAATGTGGCCGAAGGTGAGCGATTGCGGGTGAAAGGTGAGCGATTGCGGGTGAGGTGAGTTGCCTAGGTGAGCCTTCACCCTTAGCCTTCACCCATGGCCAAACTGACCACCTTAGACGCAATCCGGATGCACCGGCCTGACTCTGACGCCATCGTCGCGGCTGGTGAGGTTGCGGATATGCGCTTTACGACTGGCGGTAGCCTGAGCCTGCGCGCCGCCAAGCTATTTTGTCTGCTTATCCAAGAGGCCGGAATTGCCGTTGCCGACCAGGTGCAACATCGGATCCCCTACGCCGTCCTAAACGAGACGTTTCATAAGAGCCGCGATGAACTGGCCGAAGCCATCCACGAGCTGCACATGACCACAGTGTCGGTCCAAGTGGTGAGCCGCAAGGGCCGCCCATTCACCAAGAGCGGGCCGATCCTGAGCGATGTGGAACGGGAACCAGATAGCCTTGATGACGCTGAAATCAGGTTTGAGTTTTCGCCCGCGATGCGCCGTGTCATTGCTGATTCGACCCATTGGGCCGCCGTATCCCGCCGCGCCGTGCTGGCCTTCGAGAGCCGCTATAGCCTGCGCCTGTATATGCACATCGGTTTGCGGGTGAACCGCCGCCAAGTGTCCGAAGAACTGACCCTAGACGAATTGCGTAGTGTCCTAGGGGTACCAGATGGAACATTTCGCAGGTGGCAAGACTTGCGCCGCTTTGCCATCGACCGCGCCGTTGCTGAGATTAATCAGCTTGCAGGCTTTACCGCCGTCTATGCGCCGCTCAAGCGTGGCCGCCGCGTTGTAGGTGTTCGACTGGCATGGGGCCGCAAGGATACGCCCGACCTAATCGAGACACAACGCGAACTGGACCGCCCGCGCATTGGTCGGACTGCGCGCCGTGAAGGGCGGGTCGAAACGATAGCACAAGAGCGCCATAGGCTTGCTGAAAGCCTCGCTAATGCACCTGGCCTAGGCCGGACTAGTTAGCCGGATCAATGAACCGCTGTGAGCCACCCTATTTTAGTGAGATCTGACGATGCCTAAACTATCGCCGCGTGAGGCTGTGAGGGTTTACAAGGTGAGCCGCGCAACACTAATGAAATCCTTGTCAGACGGCACTGTGAGCGGCTCCAAGGATGACGCCGGACATTGGCGCATTGATGCCGCCGAACTTGCGCGGGTCTATGCACCACGACCGACTGAAAAGGATGTGAGCCGGTCTAAGCCGCACCAAGTGAGCCGCAGTGAACCGGGCCAGAAAACAGACGTAGACCATGACATAGCCACACGCCTTGCTCTTGCTGAGGCCGCCCTGGAAGCTGAGCGCGAAAAGACGGCAATGCTACAACGCCACCTTGATGACGTGCGCCGGATGCTGCCACCACCTGAGAGCAATGATTATCCTGCAATCAGGAAAAGGCGTAGCTGGTGGCCATTTTGAGAAAGAAAAATCCATGAAGAAACTCACTCGTTGCGCCGTTGTGGCGCTGATGCTTACCCCCGCTGTGAGTACGGCTCAGGCACAGGAAATGCGGCCACTCGGTGAGCTATTTGAAAGTGCAGCTGCGCCATATGGTCAGGACGAATTGATCAAAAGTGACATGTTCGTTTGCCAACTTATCGCTGAGCTGGCTGTGGCTACAGTTGGAGATCTTGACCAATAAAAACCGTGGTGGCCGTGGTCATAGAGATGTTGGAAAATTCGGTGCCTTTCCCGCTATCGAGGTCACTTGCGCGCGTATTGCGTAAAAAACTCTCTAACCTTTTGTCGCATAACACTTTTTCTGGCTAACTTGTTCACGCAATAAAATTACACGAGCCTCTAAATATGCCTATTTTAGGCCTGTTTTCGTCTAAGTGACCGCAATCGTTGAATAATTTATTCAACATAATGTGTGTTATCAGCCTTTTATGCCTCACGCGCGCACGTCGCGGTCGCTTGCGCCGATCAACGCAAAACCTTTGGGCAACCTTAAGGATTTTCCATCATTTAGGAACCGGCCTTTTACGGCGTCTGAAAATTCATGGTGGATCTTCCCTGCTTTCAGGGTACGCCGCATAGTCGCGCCCATATACGCCCGCCTGAGGCCGTCTAAGCCCTTGCGGCACCTTCACCTAGCAAACTGATGCAGATGCGTCTGTGAGCGCCGCTATGGGCGGCCTGCGCACGAACGATGTAAGCTGTTCGCCACGCCTGTGAACTTGAGAGTTAAAACCACCCGTTTTTTGCGTGTTTCAGCCGTCAAAATTCTCATTCGCATAAATACATACATGTTAATTACAATATTAATTGGCGTGGCTGAGAAGGTAATAGCGGGGCTATTAGTGGCTTGGATTTTGCACGTCATAAAAAAAACTAGAGACAAGCGCTCATAACAAAAAAAACTGGCGTCCAGCATTTTAGTGTTGGGCGCCATAGTTTGTAGGCTGGTCTATGCTGTCCAGCCCAGCCGTGCTTGCGCCGTTTCACCGATGGGCTTGGATATTCCAAAACGCTTGCCCTGGATGGGGCCGTCACCGCCGCGATATTTGAAGCATTGGCGATGCTGGTTTGGAACTCGCCGCCCGTACCTTGGCCGCGTCGGTGGCGTTGCTTTGCCCAGATATTCGCCTGCATTGTCGTAGCGTTGGTTGATATACCATGCGCCGGTGGTCGACTTAGCGATGCATTTCTTTTTGCCGTCAGTTTCGCCAGCCGCCTCACCGGTCCAAGTGGAAATCTGTGATGCAAGGTCAGCCTGGTGATGCCGAGGTAGGTGGATTGCGATATGCCAATGCTCGCCGTGGTGATCATTGCGCCCGCCGGTATACTCCCTTACCCAGATGCATGACCAGGTGAGGCCTCGATGAGTGACCCACTTTCTAAGCAACTCTAGGAAGTCGCGGCATCCATCCCAAAGATGCCCAATGTCGAAAATACTGCCTGACCCTATTCTTTGCAGATGAGCCGCGTTGATGGTTATCAGCGTGTTTATGGGTTTCTTGATATGTGTTGCAAACCTGACGGCGGTAGTCATCCGTTTCTCTGCATTGAGTGGCAGATACGTACTTTCTGGATAGCGGGGACAGCCTACTAGGCGAGAAGTTGGTGTAGATACGCCTTTTTTCAGTGTTCCTACGTTTTCGCTAAGTGTCGCGTTCTGCATAATATTCTTTCTCGGCCCTGGTCTTGTCTGCATTGGCTGTTCTTGGTGGTATGTTACCCAATAAACGGAAGCACGTGAAGATATGGTGAGAACAAAAGTGAACGTCGCAAGATGTGGTGACTTATCCACAAGCTGCCGTAAGATTCTTATTTCCATTTTTCTATTTCGAGGTCAGCTAACCCCCCGTTTTCTATTGGGGAAATGTGGCCGAAGGTGAGCGATTGCGGGT
>NZ_JBJMBF010000039.1:0-2309 GCF_046640325.1 Loktanella agnita
TTCAAGGAATACGATGAACCGAAAACTCTCCCTAAGCAAAAGTACCGCTCTGTCTCAATGGCCGTGACGGGTTACAGACGCACGAAATCCGTGTGCGGTCATTTCATCACCGGAGTATCCCATGCGGCGTAACGCTGCGTTAAGGGTGTTTTCAGACATCGGGCGCGTCCAGGTGCGCAATGATGGGAATAGGTAGTCACCTGGATTGTTCATCGCTCGTAATTGCTTCAACAATACCAAAGCCTGATCCGGCAATGGCACATTGTGATCACGACGCATTTTCATCTTGGCTGCTGGGATCGACCAGATCCTTTCGGCCAGATCGAACTCTTCCCATTTGGCATTACGCACCTCGCCCGGTCGTTGGGCGAGCATGGCCAGCAACCTCAAAGCAATCCGCGTGGTAGCTTGCCCATCAAACCCGTCGATCTCAGCCATCAAGCGGCCCAACGCCTCAGGATCAATGATAGCCGCGCGATGAACACGGATTGGGCGGACCAATGCATCGCGCAAGGCATAGGTCGGGTCTGTCTCAGCAATCCCACTGGCCACGGCATAGCGAAACACCGATCCGATACGGGCGCGCAGGCGGTGGGCAGTCTCATAATTACCCTTAGCCTCAACTTTGCGGAGGGTCTTAAGGATCATGGGCGCGGTGATCTCGGTCACGGGCTTACGCCCAAAATCACGGTTGGCCAGCTTGAGGTGATATTCAGTTTTTGCCAGAGTTGCAGAGGATTTCCCCTCACTCTTTTGCTTGGCAAGAAATGACGCACCGACCTTCTCAAAGGTGTGACCCACTGCTTCCAGCCGCGAACGCTTTTCGTCTTGCTTGACTTCGCTTGGGTCGATCCCCGCCGCGACCTTCGCACGGGCGTCGTCTTTAGCCTTACGGGCCTGAGCAAGCGATATGTCGGGATAAACACCAATAGAATAGAGCTTTTCCCTGCCGTCCAGTCGGTACTTGAAGCGCCACAGGCGCGACCCGTTCGGCTTCACTAGAACAAATAAGCCCTCAAAATCGGATACCTTATAGGCCCTTTCGCGCGGCTTGAGGTTTCGAATCTGAATGTCTGACAATGGCATCTTTGGGGGTATCGCTTTTCCTGACCAAACTCGACACCCCCAAAAACACCCCCTATCCGGGGGTATCACATCGCACGCTATAAAACCGCGCTGGACAATGGAGCACCGCAAAACCTATATAAACAAGGTTCAATCGGATGTCATTGGATGAATTTGGATGTTGTAATGGTGCCCCCACACGGACTCGAACCGCGGACCTACTGATTACAAATCAGTTGCTCTACCAGCTGAGCTATAGGGGCATCTTGGCGCTATGCGCTGCTATCCATCTCGTGGACATGATGCCTATAGCAGCTAGAAAACCTGCTTTGCAATCCCATTTGTGCGCTAGGAGTGAACACCGAGTGTTGGACCCCACTGATTTCACCAATTTGCATGATTCACCAATCAAAAATGGCGCGGCGATATGAGCAATCTCTGTCGGTTAAATGATGCCCCGATAGCACGTCTAGACCTTTACTTTTACAGTCCTATGGCAAGCCACTCGTTGACGATAGACACGTTCTCAGTGGTGTGATCTTCATCAATCGCAACGTTTAAGGTAGCGTAACGTGCCTAAGGAATATGGCCCATACAAGGTGTACTATAACCGTTGAAAGCACTGTAGTGGCAAAGGTGTCTTTGCGAAAACCATGATGGGTCTCGCTGCCAAACATGGACAGGGAAAAATCGTCATGATTCCCCCTCATCGAACTGTGTTTCGACTGTCGGGCAAAGGACACCACCAGCCTCAAAACCCACCGCATGGACGTGGACGTCTGATGCGACGAGCCAAGGGCTGTATGACCATTGACCAGCAGAGATGGGTCCTGACCCTCAAAACTAAGCGGGCAGCATACGCAACCGTAGGGCTACTTCCTCCAAATCCCCGTGAATATTGTGTATATTGGCTCAGATGACACCATACTCCCAGAGAATGCAGATAGGCTGCTTGTGATTGAGGCTGGTGCCATTATTGGCGTGGGTGCTGTTGTGACCAAATGCGTCCCGAAAAACACGACTGTTGTTGGGAAACCCGCAAAGCTACTGCGGCTAAATACTGCCCCACCACAGGCGAGGCTGGGTCAGTTCATTCTGAACCGCTATACCTGTTAAAGGCTCAGCGAGAAATTGGCATCAGTCTCAAGCTTTTCTCTATAAAGTCGCCTAGAGCGTGTCGCGTGCTTTCAGATTCAGGATTCCCAGATCACGTATGATGTGATTCCCTATGCTTGGCGCAGATA
>NZ_JBJMBF010000040.1:0-1996 GCF_046640325.1 Loktanella agnita
CGTTTCAGTCCCATAGTCAATCTCCTTTGTTGCAGTAAATGCTATCAAAGGAGCGGCATCAAACCGCGACAGGTCCACTATTGGATCGTGTCGGGAGTGACCATAACGTGTTCCGTCGTACAATGGAGACGGTCCCCGAAATTGATGCAAACTGCTTTTCACTGGAAGGGCAAAGGCTTACGAACTTTATGCAGGTTATCTCGGATGTACAAACCGAGGGGCCAAAGTTGTCCCTTGGTCACTTTACACTTGATGACGAAGCCATTGCATATCTCAATGGGAATAAGCTCTTTCAGCGCCATGCTGTGATCGTAGGAGGCACTGGCTCTGGTAAGTCATGGACCACTGCTCGACTATTGGAGCAAGTCGCGGAGTTGCCGCAGGCGAACGCGGTCCTTTTCGACATTCATGGCGAATATCGCCCACTCAAGAGCGATTCATTTAAACATCTAAAAGTTGCGGGTCCTTCAGATTTTGAGAACAAGCGAGGCTTGAAGGACGGAGTACTACATCTTCCTTACTGGTTGTTAGGATACGAGGCACTCGTATCAATGTTCGTTGATCGTAGTGATCAGAACGCGCCAAACCAGTCTATGGTCATAACGCGAGCCATCGTCGACGCCAAAAAATCAACTCTTGATCCGGTAAAACACAAGGATATTCTTGAGAACTTTACAATCGATAGCCCCGTTCCCTTTGATATCAACGCAGTCTTAATTAGGCTTAAAAGACTCGATGAACAAATGGTCGAAGGCGCAAAAGCCGGGACCGAGAAGCAGGGTCCATACCATGGTAAGCTAAGCCGACTGATTGGACGGCTGGAAGCCAAACAAAATGATCGCCGATTAGCATTCCTTTTCCAGCCCCCTAAGGAGTGCATGGACATGGGATGGCTTGAACAGATGGTACATGCGATCTCTGCTGGTCGCGGTGCACAAGGTGGTGGGACCGGTGGCATCAAAATCATCGACTTTTCAGAAGTACCGTCTGACATTCTACCTTTGATGGTAAGTCTTCTCGCTCAGATTATTTTTTCCACAAGTATTTGGACAGAAAGTGAAAAGCGCCACCCAATCGCAATCATGTGCGACGAGGCTCATCTATATATTCCAGAGAGGATGCAGGCTGATAGTTCCGACTCCGTTGCAGTCGAAATCTTCGAGCGGATTGCAAAGGAAGGCCGTAAATATGGCATAGGGCTGGTTGTAATCAGCCAGCGCCCGTCCGAAGTAAATCGAACAGTACTTAGCCAATGCAACAACGTCATCGCAATGCGACTGACAAACGGCGATGACCAAAATGTGATACGGAGATTACTCCCCGACAGCTTGGGTAGTTTTGGTGACCTTTTGCCCGTGTTGGATATTGGGGAGGCATTGGTCGTTGGTGATGCAAGTTTACTACCAACCCGAGTGCGTATAACCGAACCTACTATGAAACCTGACAGCCAAACTGTCCGGTTCTGGGATAGATGGAATGAGCCAGAATCGAAGTCGGGGACCCCATCAGCAATCCGGTCTTGGCGGCGGCAAAGTATGAAATAGGTTTGCGATCCTATTTTTGGGTTTTAGCGGATGGCCGGTTCGCTGAAGCTGCGCCGCAGAGTTGATCGACTAAGTCAACGGCAGGTTTGGGCCGTTTCCTGTCATTTGAAGCGTTATTGATTCGTACAGCCTATCTGATTTTAGCAACTATAGATTGCATTTTACTGTTTTCGCCAGGTGTGCCGCATCGGGCGGTTTTCAACAAAACAAGGCGATTTTGGCGTTTCAAAAATAAGTTTGAAACCCATGAAGATTGCTACGTAACTTAGGCCCCCGGAAATGGCCTCAAGTGATTGAAATAGCGCCTGTAATTTCCCGCCTTGGCGCGCCCTTCACAGATCGATTTTTAGAGTGTTTATCGGTCTGACGAAGCGTTTATCGGCGGTATTTGCTTCATGTCGGTCCCGATGCGCCAACATCGGAACCGACGAGACTTTGGGACATCCGAGAGG
>NZ_JBJMBF010000041.1:0-1943 GCF_046640325.1 Loktanella agnita
TGGGCCGTTTGCTTCAGGCCGTACGAGGGTCGGAAAGCGGACCTAATCCGCAGGCGCGAAATCGCAGAAGCTGCCCGAAGAAAACAGATGTCCAGGGTAAGAAACGGTTTGTGCTTCTATGCAAACGCGGCGAATGGCTGGAATGAGCACGGTTTGGCGGCCACCACAATCTTCATGAATGACCGCCCTTCGCCTCACTCAATCAATCCAAGATATGCCAATATGCCTTAAAAGATACTCGTTTCGTTGCATCCTTTGAAATGGTCGCGATCGTTCCTAGTCCTCGGATGCGCATCAAAGGCTTGCCGTTGTTACCCGATGGGTCTCAAGTTGCTAGGCGAGTTGCCAAGATAGTCAACCAGTTGGAACTGTTTAAGCTGTGCGAGCAAAAGAAAATGTTCCATAGCCGGCACGGTCTTGAGATTGGCGATCTGCGGCGCACCGCCCATTGCCAAGGCAGGGAAAAAACCGAATGCCTGCCCCGTCTTCAGTGGTCCAAGCGCGCTGACGGCAGGTTTGAACATCTTTTTATCGTCGTCGTCCACCACATTCAGACTGTCGGGCTGATGGCCCAACAGATGGGCGACAATCGATGCATTCTCATTATGCTTTTTGCTGGGGTCAGTCAGCCCAGATGCGGAGACGCGCCCATGCAGTAGATCTATTCTGACGATCCAGTGGCGTGTGCTCCAGACAATCAGATTTCCAAAGGGGCCGTAGCCAATGACATGGCAATCTTTGTGCGAAAAATCTTTGTCTGCCTGAAAAACCTCGCATAAAAGGCCATCAAACTCATCCGGCACGCACAGGCGCATCAACCCGCCCTGAAGCGCCCCGAGACCGTGATTGCGCCAAAAATCGATCAAGATGTCGGGCAGGACCCCAGTCCAAGTCTCCAGCGTGGCCGCGGGCACGACGGATGCACCGATGAGAGGCCCCGAACGTTTCAGCACGCTATCGATATGATCTTTACCACTGCGGCCTTTGATTTCGCTGATATATGTCATTCGCTACGGCCCATTTGAGATCGTGCCAATCTGGCCTGCGCTATCACCCATTCGGCAGCTTGCTCAAAGGTACCACGCGCGCGGACGGCAAAGTTTTTTAAATAATAATCTCTGTTTTCTTCCAGTCCATGGCGCGCGCGATAGGCAGGAGTCTTGTCAGGGGGAGTGGTCATATTCACTCTTTCCAAAATTTATAGGCGCGCGCGAACCTTTCGGCATCTTTCACAACAAAGGCCACGGCCTCTTCTTCACTGGGCCATGCGCGATATCCGCGTTTGCTGCCGCGTTCGCTGTAATAGGTGTGCCAGACGCCATCGATTTCCTCGATGCCATGGATGTCGCCCCCGCCAAGTCCGCCATGGCTGTAGGCGGTTCCATCTTCAACGCTATGAGCGGCCAAATAGGTTTTCATTTCTGCGAGTCTCATGGGTTTTAACACTTATACTAATGTTGCTCAGCGGTCAGAACACCATCAGCACTCTTTTGACGCCTTGCAACCGCGCTGGAATGTGCTCTTCGTGGAGATGTTCCAAACTAGATAAGTGTCTCGGCTGTTTGTCCAGGTTACAATCGTGGATGCAATCAACGGTTCGGGCCGTTCCCTGACGGAGATCAAGGCCGAGGCAGTAACGGCATCCATCCCCCCCACGCACTCGCGTTGTTCGATGAAAAAGGAGGGTGACGCCGTGACTGTCGATGGCATCGCGGTGGCGTCCGGCATTTCGCGACGAAGCTTCTCCGCTATTTTCCCACGAAAGAGGACGGTGTCGTCGTTGGCTGTATACAGAAAACTTTCTTCGCTAGTGCTGCGAGTGTTCGGTTCGCCCCCCACACCGGACATCAAGGCATGCTGAATTCTGAACTAAATCCAAATGTCCGCTGTGGGGAAGTTGCACCGCGGCAACTTAACCTACGACTAACGGCCGGTTTGGGCCG
>NZ_JBJMBF010000042.1:0-1921 GCF_046640325.1 Loktanella agnita
TAGTTAGAGTTTTCCGCTCGTATTTTCCTTTGGCTGGAAAGGAGCGAAGACGATGAAAGCATCGAAGTTCACGGACGCGCAGAAGGCGTTCATTGTGAAGCAGGGTGAAGAAGGTACGCCGGTTGCGGAGATTTGCCGCAAGGCTGGGATTAGCCAAGCGACGTATTTTAACTGGAAGAAAAAGTATGCTGGGCTGATGCCGTCCGAGATGAAGAAACTGCGCGAGCTGGAAGATGAGAATCGACGGCTGAAGAAAATTGTCGCTGATCTGATGCTCGACAAGGAAATGCTTCAGGATGTCGTCAAACGAAAGCTCTGAGGCCGGATCGTAAGCGCGAGATTATCGACGGTGTTCGGGAAGACTGGCGCGTGTCTGTCAGGCGCGCATGCAAGGTGCTGAAGTTCGACAGATCGACCTATCAGTACAAATCCCGACGCCGCGATCCGGCCAGTCTAAAAGCCCGTATCAAAGAGATTTGCGAAACGCGTGTTCGATATGGTTATCGCCGCGTCCACTATGTGTTGCGACGCGAAGGATGGGAAGTGAACCCCAAGCGGGTTTACAGGATTTACAAGGAAATGGGCCTGCAATTGCGCAATAAGTCCCCCAAGAGGCGCGTCAAAGCCAAGCTACGAGAGGATCGCGCGGACGCTGTTTGTTCCAATGACGTCTGGGCCATGGACTTCGTGCATGACCAGCTCGCCACTGGGCGCAAGCTTCGCATCCTGACGGTCGTAGACACCTTCTCGCGCTATTGTCCTGTCATCGATCCTCGCTTCAGCTATCGAGGTGAGGATGTCGTGGCCACCTTGGATCGTGTTTGCCGCGACATCGGATATCCCAAAACGATACGGGTGGATAATGGGAGCGAGTTCATCTCTCTCGACATGGACTTGTGGGCCTACCAGCGCGGTGTCACGCTGGACTTCTCACGTCCTGGAAAACCGACAGACAACGCCTTCATAGAAGCGTTCAACTCAAAGCTAAGAGGTGAATGCCTGAACACACACTGGTTCATGAGCCGCGAAGATGCTTGCGAAAAGATGGAGGACTGGCGTAGATACTACAACGAAGAACGACCACACAGCGCGATTGGGAATATGCCCCCAATAATGCTGAAAAACTCAGATGGCGATACCAGCCCGCCATGCTGAGAAACGACGAAAAACTCTGGCCCTCAGTGGCAGAAGGTTGGGTAGCAAAGCAGATATGGTTATCGCCGCGTCCACTATGTGTTGCGACGCGAAGGATGGGAAGTGAACCCCAAGCGGGTTTACAGGATTTACAAGGAAATGGGCCTGCAATTGCGCAATAAGTCCCCCAAGAGGCGCGTCAAAGCCAAGCTACGAGAGGATCGCGCGGACGCTGTTTGTTCCAATGACGTCTGGGCCATGGACTTCGTGCATGACCAGCTCGCCACTGGGCGCAAGCTTCGCATCCTGACGGTCGTAGACACCTTCTCGCGCTATTGTCCTGTCATCGATCCTCGCTTCAGCTATCGAGGTGAGGATGTCGTGGCCACCTTGGATCGTGTTTGCCGCGACATCGGATATCCCAAAACGATACGGGTGGATAATGGGAGCGAGTTCATCTCTCTCGACATGGACTTGTGGGCCTACCAGCGCGGTGTCACGCTGGACTTCTCACGTCCTGGAAAACCGACAGACAACGCCTTCATAGAAGCGTTCAACTCAAAGCTAAGAGGTGAATGCCTGAACACACACTGGTTCATGAGCCGCGAAGATGCTTGCGAAAAGATGGAGGACTGGCGTAGATACTACAACGAAGAACGACCACACAGCGCGATTGGGAATATGCCCCCAATAATGCTGAAAAACTCAGATGGCGATACCAGCCCGCCATGCTGAGAAACGACGAAAAACTCTGGCCCTCAGTGGCAGAAGGTTGGGTAGCAGAGCA
>NZ_JBJMBF010000043.1:0-1791 GCF_046640325.1 Loktanella agnita
GGTGCGGCGGCGGGTGACGCGGCTGTGGCCGCGGGGACGCTAGAGGCCTCGACTGTGGTGTTTGGCGCTGGCACCGGAAAGCTTGTGTTTAACCACACGGATACCGATTATCAGTTTGCGCCGGTCATTTCCGGCGCGGGTAGCGTCGCGGTGCATGCGGGCACAACAGAATTTGCCGGTAACCACGCCTATTCTGGTGGCACCACAATCACGGGCGGTCAGTTGACCGTCAATGGGGCGATCACCAGCGACACATCGGTCACCGGATCAGGTGTTCTGGGCGGCAGTGGTCAGCTTGGCACCGTCACGGTTGGGTCGGGTGGCACGCTTGCGCCGGGCAATTCCATCGGGACCATCGCTGCGGGCAACACCGTGTTTGATGCAGGCTCCTCCTACGCGGTTGAGATCAACGCCGATGGTGACAGTGATCTGCTGAATGTAACGGGCACGGTGACGATCGCCACCGATGTGACGTTGAACATCACCTTGGAAACGCTGGGCGAAGATGGCAGCACCTATGCGCCATCGACCGATTACACCATCATCACCGCCAGCGACGGTGTGACCGGCACCTTCGAGACCGTGACAGACAGTTTTGCCTTCCTTGATGCCGGGGTCAGCTATGATGCCAACAATGTACAACTGGCGCTGACCCGCAACGGTAAGACCCTAGAAGACATGGCAGCCACCGCAAACCAAACCGCCACGGCAAATGCTGTGGACAGCCTTGGCAGCGGCGCGACCCTTTATGATGCTGTTGTGCTGCTGGAAGATGACGAGGTTGCAGCGGCCTATGACAGCCTGTCCGGCGAAGCGCATGGATCGGCCCAAAGCCTTGTCTTCCAGAATGATGCGGTCATCACAGATAATATCCTGGACCATATGCGCGGCACAACCGGCGCGGGGCTGGCCCCGGCTGTCAGCCGCGGGACCTTCGCACCATCACGCGACACCTGGGGCACGGTCTTTGGATTCTGGGCCGAGACTGAAGGCACAGAAAATGTCGCTGCGATGGAACGCCGTGGCGGCGGCGCGCTTGCGGGTGTTGATCTGGTTGCAACGCCGGGCCTGCAACTTGGCGTGACACTGGGGGTCAGCGGGGCAGACTATGACATCACAGACCGCCAGTCATCCGGCACCGCCCGTGCCGCCAATCTGGGGGTTTACGGCAGCACCCAGCGCGGGCCGATGAACCTGCGGTTCGGGGCAACCTACGGCTATCATGAGATCGAAAGCGAACGCAGCGTCGCTGTCGGCGCGACGCGTGATGAGCTGAGCGCCAGCTACAACGCCCAATCGGCAGCCCTGTTCGCCGAGGCCAGCTATGGCATTGCGCAGTTTGAGCCGTTTATCAACACCAGCTACACCCTAGTTGAGACGGATGGGTTTACCGAAACGGGCGGTGGTGCATCTGCGCTGACGGTGGATGCGGCCTCACAAGACGTGGTGTTGGCGACGCTGGGTGTGCGGGCAGCGCATGACATCATGCTGGGATCAAACCACGCCAGCCTTGCCGGGTCTGTGGCCTGGCAACATGCGGCAGGCGATCTGGCAGCACAAATGGATGCAGCCTTTGACGGCAGTGCGACCTTCCGCATCGAAGGCGCACCAATTGCAACCGATACAGCCGTGATCACAACGGGGATCGATGTTGATCTGGGCGCGCGGACCAGCATCGGCTTCGGCTATACCGGGCAGCTTAGCGCAGACGCCCAAAGACACACGCTGCAGGCCAGCCTGACCAAGTCTTTCTAAACCCATTGGCTGGCATGTGTTCTCAAGCGCAGGCCA
>NZ_JBJMBF010000044.1:0-1505 GCF_046640325.1 Loktanella agnita
TGTCCGTCATCAAATGGTTTGAGACAAATGGCGTTTTGACTTTGAAGAGTTATCGCTCATCTGGTTTTAGTTAAGCAGCGGATTTAGCGTGCTGCAAGCGCCTTAGGCTCATAGTTTGCCTTTTTGTCCTTTCTCGTTCGAGCAGTATTGTGTGGCCGCGGCCTGTGTAGACGTCGGCGGGTGTCAGGTTTTTCAGACTTTCGTGGTAACGCTGGTGATTATAGTGACCGACAAAGGCGGCAATTTGCGCTTCAAGATCACCGGGCAGGAAGTAATTTTCGAGCAGAATGCGGTTCTTGAGCGTTTGATGCCAACGCTCGATCTTGCCTTGGGTCTGCGGATGATAAGGTGCGCCGCGCGTGTGCGGCATGCCTTTGTCTTCCAGATATTCTGCCAGTTCGCCAGAGATGTAGCAGGGGCCGTTGTCTGACAGCAGGCGTGGACGGTGAACAACATGTGCCTGATCAAGCCCGGTTTCTTCCAGCGCTTGGTTCAACGTGTCCTGCACATCAGATGCGGCCATGCCGGTACAAAGCTTCCAGGTGATGATGTACCGACTATAATCATCCAATACGGTCGATAAATAGAACCAACCCCAGCCAATAACTTTGAGATACGTGAAGTCAGTCTGCCAAAGCTGGTTGGGTGCTGTCGTTTTTTCTCGGAACTCATCTGCCGCTTTAATGACGATGAAGTTCGGGCTGGTGATGAGATCATGTGAGCGAAGAAGCCTGTAAACACTGGATTCTGAGACAAAGTAGCTGCGCTCGTCAGTGAACGTGACCGCCAGTTCTCGTGGGCTTAGTTCTGGCCGCGCCAAGGCCATTTCCAGCATCGCTTTTCGGATATCGTCCGGAATGCGGTTCCAAACGCGACCCGGATGCGGCTTGCGATCCTCAAGCCCAGCCTCACCACGCTGCAGGAAGCGATTGTACCAACGATAGAAAGTCGGGCGCGACACGCCCAACTTTTCCAAAGTCTGTTTAACCGGCAGATGCGAATCCTCGACTAACCTGATGATTTCTAACTTTTCTGATGCTGGATATCTCATTCTGGGTCGTCCCCAGCCGCAAGCATGCTTTTTTTGAGAAGGCGCAGCTCCAGCGTTTGCTCGGCCACAACTTCTTTCAGATCGCGGGCCTCAGCTTTCAAACTGGTGACTTCACCGGACGTCGCCTGGCGCGCTGTGTCGCCAGCCAATCGCTTCTTCCCAGCCTCCATGAAGTCCTTAGACCAATTGTAATACAGGCTCTCTGCAATCCCCTCACGGCGGCACAATTCTGAGATCGAGCTCTCTCCGCGCAGGCCATCCAGAACAATCCGGATCTTCTCTTCGGCAGAGAACTTTCGCCGCGTCTTGCGCTTGATTTCTTTGACATGTTTGTCAGCCGATCCGTTCGGCCCAGTCTTCGTTCTCATCTCGTATCCTTTCAAGGAATACGATGAACCGAAAACTCTCCCTAAGCAAAAGTACCGCTCTGTCTCAATGGCCGTGACGGGTTACA
>NZ_JBJMBF010000045.1:0-1326 GCF_046640325.1 Loktanella agnita
GCTTAACTAAAACCAGATGAGCGATAACTCTTCAAAGTCAAAACGCCATTTGTCTCAAACCATTTGATGACGGACAGAATGTCGTGATTGACTTGCTGTTCTTCGTCCGCACTTCACGCGCATCCTGATATACGCAACCGTCGATCATGTTCATATGCTTAAGCCTCAAGGAGGCAACTGCGCCATCCCGCGCGCCTGTCAGCATAAGGAAAGCAAAAATCGCTTTGTTGCGTTTGTCCGCTTCGGTGACCTCGGGCATGAAGTTAAACGCGTGGCGGGTCATTTCCATCGAGGGGTATGGCGTTTCGCGCACTGTGCTGGCGACCCGTTGGCCCTTGGCATCCATGTTGAAATAGTCCGCGTCGGAATGGCGAATACGGCTTTTGTAACCTGATTGATCAGCGAGCCAAAGGAAGAATCCCTTGTTGGCGTTTAGAATCGTACGGATCGTTGATTTCGACAACGGCTTGCCCGTGGCCTTGCTGATCTCGGCGTTGATCCGGTCTTGGAACTTATTCACCTGTTCGATGTGAAAGCGTTTGAAGTCGGCGTAATTGGTGCTGGCCTCAAAGCGTAGAATGCCTTCGGCAGCCTTCTGCACCGTGCTGGCATCTTTGCGCCTGGCGCGCTTGAGGTATTGCAGGTAGCGACGTTTGATGCGTTCGTTTTCTTCATTGAATTTCCGCATGGGACTGCTCCGCTCGGTTTGTGTCAGTTTAGGACGATGACGAAGGTATCAATTAAGGTTCGCTGCCTGCCTCTTTCGTGATCTTGAATACCGCCGCGAAACTATCAGCCGTGGAAGTAGCAATCATGCGGGTGCAGACCCCATCACAGCGTTCGCAAACGCCTTTCAACAACGATGTCCTTTGAGAGATTCGTCCGATTGTGACGGACATGCCTACGGGTTTTTGAGCGGCACGACATGATAGACAGAAGAGCTGATCTGGACCCAATGGACGCTTTGCAGCTTTGTATTTGGCGCGTAGATATTCTTGGATCGCTGCACCCAGGATCAGATAGGGTTTGCGTGATGACATCACCGCTAACCCGTCTTTGATCCAATTGCGGATCGTTGCGGGTGTTTTGCCTAATGCCACGGCAGCTTCGTTGATGTCGTATGTGAGCGCCGATTTGACTGACATTGGGTTTGCGCGCTTACCCATCGGTTTGCCCCTCAAACAAGGCGCGGATATCTTCAACTTTCCAAACGGTTGTGCGTGGACCTAGCTTTTGAGGTTGGGGAAAACTGTCCGTCATCAAATGGTTTGAGACAAATGGCGTTTTGACTTTGAAGAGTTATCGCTCATCTGGTTTTAGTTAAGC
>NZ_JBJMBF010000046.1:0-1266 GCF_046640325.1 Loktanella agnita
AAAATGGCTAAGGCAAAGTTTGAACGTAACAAGCCGCACGTAAACATTGGTACGATTGGTCACGTTGACCACGGGAAGACGACGCTGACGGCGGCGATCACGAAGTATTTCGGTGACTTCCAGGCCTATGACCAGATTGACGGCGCACCCGAAGAAAAAGCCCGTGGGATCACGATCTCGACTGCGCACGTGGAATATGAGACGGAAACCCGTCACTACGCGCACGTCGACTGCCCCGGCCACGCCGACTACGTCAAGAACATGATCACCGGTGCTGCCCAGATGGACGGCGCGATCCTGGTTGTGAACGCCGCTGACGGCCCGATGCCCCAAACGCGCGAGCACATCCTGCTCGGCCGCCAGGTGGGTATCCCCTACATGGTCGTTTACATGAACAAAGTTGACCAGGTCGACGATGAAGAGCTGCTGGAACTTGTGGAAATGGAAATCCGCGAGTTGCTGTCCTCCTACGACTACCCAGGCGACGACATTCCTGTGATCCCCGGGTCCGCGCTGGCGGCGATGGAAGGCAACAACCCAGAAATTGGTGAAGAATCCATCAAGAAACTGATGGCCGCTGTTGACGAATACATCCCGACACCGGCCCGTGCGGTTGACCTGCCGTTCCTGATGCCAATTGAGGACGTATTCTCGATCTCTGGCCGTGGCACGGTTGTGACCGGTCGTGTGGAACGTGGTGTGATCAATGTTGGCGACGAGATCGAAATCGTCGGCATCCGCGACACCAAGAAAACGACCTGTACCGGCGTTGAAATGTTCCGCAAGCTGCTGGACCGTGGTGAAGCTGGCGACAACATCGGCGCCCTGCTGCGCGGTGTGGACCGTGAAGGTGTTGAGCGTGGTCAGGTTCTGTGTAAGCCGAGCTCTGTCAGCCCGCACACGAAGTTCGAAGCTGAGGCCTATATCCTGACCAAGGAAGAGGGTGGTCGTCACACGCCGTTCTTCGCGAACTACCGTCCACAGTTCTACTTCCGGACCACAGACGTGACCGGCACGGTTGAGCTGCCCGCAGGCACCGAAATGGTGATGCCGGGCGACAACCTGAAGTTCAACGTGGAACTGATCGCGCCGATCGCGATGGAAGACGGGTTGCGCTTCGCCATCCGCGAAGGCGGCCGGACCGTTGGCGCAGGGGTTGTGTCGAAGATTGTTGAGTAATCACGGGGAGGCTTGGGCGTAAGCCCAAACGCACCGGGCGGGTGGCAGATGTTTTCCAAAGGGAAACTTCGAGAACCCGCCCCCTCT
>NZ_JBJMBF010000047.1:0-1234 GCF_046640325.1 Loktanella agnita
CGGGTGCTTTCAATGGATCGACGCAACACTTTAGTCTTTTGGGAAAGATGGATTGTAAGTCATGGCCTACCGAACGCAGATATTTTTCACTGAGAAACAGAAGGCTGAGATCTGGGACCGGTGGCAGCGCGGAGAGTCAATGAGTTCGATTGGACGTGTGTTTGATCGGGGATCATCATCAATCTATCCTCTGCTTGAGCGTACAGGCGGCATCAGGCCGCTGATCCGGACACGGTCTCGGTTGGCGCTTACACTGAGTGAACGGGAAGAGATTTCCCGCGGTCTTGTGGCTAAGCAGTCGCTGCGATCCATAGCGCGCAATCTGCGCCGAGCGGTTTCAACCATTAGTCGGGAAGTGCGTCGCAACGGCGGTTCAAAACACTATCGTGCAGCGACTTCTGATGCGCATGCCTGGGATCGAGCGCTTCGCCCGAAGCTGTGTAAGTTGGTTGGTAACGACTATCTTTGCCGCATGATATCGACCAAGCTGCATCGCAAGTGGTCTCCGCAACAAATTGCAGGTTGGCTCATGCGCGAACACCCTGATGATGAAGACAAACGCATCTCGCACGAGACGATTTATCGAAGCCTGTTCATTCAGACGCGTGGCGTTTTGAAGAAGGAATTACAGGCGCATCTTCGTGCAACACGCTCCATAAGGCGCTCGCGTCACGCGACGTTGAAGAGGAGCGGCTTGGGCAAGTTCAACGACGCAGTTTCTATTCGAGATCGACCTGCTGAGGTTGAAGACCGTGCGGTACCAGGCCACTGGGAGGGCGATCTGATCGCTGGCTCTGGAAACAGCTTCATTGCCACACTCGTCGAGCGCAACACCCGCTTTGTGAGGCTGGCAAAGGTCGGCAACAAGGACAGCCACAGCGTCATTCAGGCCTTGATAAAGCAATCTCGCAAGCTGCCAAAAGAACTATACCGCTCTCTCACATGGGATCGTGGCACCGAGATGGCGGGTCACAAGACGTTCACCCTGGCGACTGATATCGATGTCTTTCTGTGCGAGCCGCACTCGCCGTGGCAACGCGGCACAAATGAGAACACAAACCGCTTGTTACGTCAGTACTTTCCAAAGGGAACAGATTTGTCGATACATAGCCAAGCAAAACTGAGTGCCGTCGCAAGACGCTCAACGAACGACCAGGAAAACGCTGGGATACGAAACACCAGCAGAACGGTTCAACGCATGTGTTGCAGCGATCCGTTGAAATCACCGGACGAA
>NZ_JBJMBF010000048.1:0-954 GCF_046640325.1 Loktanella agnita
CCCCGAGACGGCCAATCCAGGGCCGGAGCCGTTCCCGCCACGCCTCAGCATTGCGGATGGCACGGTAGAGCGGCTGGCGGTCATTGCCGCCAAACAGCCGCGCGGCACCTTGCTGGCCCGTGACGAGCTGGCGGGCTGGCTGCAGGGCATGACCCGCTATGCAGGGGGCGGGTCAGACCGACCCTTCTGGCTGGAAGCCTATGGCGGGCGCGGCTACACGGTAGAGCGGATGGGCCGGGAGCCGGTCCATATCGACCGGCTCAGCATCGGCGTGACGGGTGGCATTCAGCCGGATCGCCTGAAATCGCTGCTGATGCAAAGCGACGATGACGGGCTGCTGGCCCGCTTCATGCCGATCTGGCCGGACCCCGTTACGTTACATAGGCCGCGTGAAGGGGCGAATGGCCCCTTCTTTGACCAGGCGATGGGTCGTCTCTATCGGCTGCAGATGCTGGAAGAAGACGGCAAACCCCCGCGTCCCTGGCTGGTCGCCTTCGCAGAACCCGCCTGCGCCGCGCTGGATGCGTTCCGGGTGGCAACCCGCGCCTGGGAGGCGGGGACCGAAGGGCTGCTTCTGTCCTTCATCGGCAAGCTGCCCGGCCTTGCGGTGCGCCTGTCCCTGGTGCTGGCCTATCTGGATTGGGCGATGGCGGATCAGCCGGAGCCGTTGGAGATCAGCCAGGCGGTATTTGACCGCGCCACCCATCTGATCGCGTCCTATGCGCTGCCCATGGCGCGGCGGGCCTATGCGGATGCATCGCTGTCCAAGGTCGAACGGTCGGCGCGGCGGCTGCTGGACGCGATCCGGGACCAGGGCTGGCGGCGATTCACCAGCCGGGAGGCGCTGCGCCTGGACCTCAAGGGCCTGTCATCCATCGCCCAGCTCAATCCCGCGCTGACCTTGCTGGAAGATGGCGACGTGATCCAGCCCATCGCGCCGACCATCGGACAACA
>NZ_JBJMBF010000049.1:0-930 GCF_046640325.1 Loktanella agnita
AGTATTGGCTGCCGCGATCCGTGTGGTGAATGCAGCCCTTGGGCGGTGTCCTGAATGCGATGGCCATGTTCAGCGCCCGGATCGCTAGGTCCCGTTTCATCCGATTGCTGACCGCCCAGCCGATGATACGACGGGAATGCAAGTCCAAGATTACAGCCAAGTAAAGCCAGCCCTCACGGGTCCAAACGTAGCTGATATCACCGGCCCATTTCTGGTTTGGCGCCTCTGCCATGAAGTCACGATCCAGCAGGTTCGGCGCGATATTGAACTTATGATCACTGTCTGTCGTCACCTTGTGCTTACGTGTTCTGACCACTGATATGCCGTTCTGGCGCATCAATCTGCCAACGCGGCGGTGGCCTATATTCAGTCCAATTTCCTTCAGCTCTTCGGTCATGCGTGGGCGACCATAGCTGCCCAGACTGAGACGGGACTGTTTCTTGATACGCGCCAGAGTGACCAAGTCAGACCGCTGTCGGCGGCTGGCTGGACGATTGCGCCAAGCCCGCAACCCGCGCGTGCTGACACCGACAACATGGCACAAGCGATTGGTCGGGAAGTTATCTCGATGTTCTTCGATGAACCTAAATCTTATTGCTTTAGGCCCGCGAAGAACTGGGTGGCTTTTTTTAGGATGTCCCGCTCCTCCTTGAGAATGCGGTTCTCGCGTCGAAGCCGGTCATTCTCTTGGGCGAGGCTCAAATCTTCCTTCGACACCACGTCCGTCTCTCGGTTTGCTGTGATCCACTTGTTCAGCGTCGACATGCCGACACCAAGATCATCAGCTGCCTGCCTGCGCGTCAGCCCACTGGTCAGCGCGATCCGCACCGCATCTTGCCGGAATTCGTCCGTCCGTTTCAGTCCCATAGTCAATCTCCTTTGTTGCAGTAAATGCTATCAAAGGAGCGGCATCAAACCGCGACAGGTCCA
>NZ_JBJMBF010000050.1:0-923 GCF_046640325.1 Loktanella agnita
TCCAGCTTCAGCTTGTGGGTGATCATCGGGTCGATCTCGATCTTGCCCTGCATATACCAATCCACGATCTTGGGCACATCAGTCCGCCCCCGCGCGCCGCCAAAGGCGGTGCCGCGCCAGGTGCGGCCGGTGACCAGCTGGAACGGGCGGGTGGAAATCTCGGCCCCGGCAGGGGCCACGCCGATGATGATGCTTTCGCCCCAGCCTTTATGCGCGGCCTCCAGCGCGGTGCGCATCACGCCCACATTGCCCGTCGCATCGAACGTGTAATCGGCCCCGCCGCCGGTCAGCGCGACCAGATGGGCGACCAGATCACCCGACACGTCCGACGGGTTCACAAAGTCGGTCATGCCAAAACGGGTGGCCATCTCCACCTTGCCCGGGTTCAGATCGACGCCAACAATCTGATCCGCCCCCGCCAACCGCAGCCCCTGGATCACGTTCAGCCCGATCCCGCCAAGACCAAAGACAATCGCCCGCGAACCGATCTCTACCTTGGCGGTGTTGATCACCGCGCCGATGCCGGTGGTCACGCCGCAGCCGATATAGCAAATCTTGTCAAAGGGCGCGTCATCGCGGACCTTGGCCAGCGCGATTTCCGGCAGCACCGTGTGATTGGCAAAGGTCGAACAGCCCATGTAATGCAGGATCGGCGTCCCATCGAGCATCGAAAAGCGCGAGGTCCCATCCGGCATCAGCCCCTGCCCCTGAGTCGCCCGGACCGCCTGGCACAGGTTGGTTTTCGGGTTCAGACAATAGTCGCATTCGCGGCATTCCGGCGTATACAGCGGGATCACATGATCGCCGGGCTTCAGGCTGGTGACACCGGGGCCAACCTCGACCACCACGCCGGCACCTTCATGGCCCAGAATGGCGGGAAACAGCCCCTCAGGATCATCGCCAGAGCGGGTGAATTCATCGGT
>NZ_JBJMBF010000051.1:0-883 GCF_046640325.1 Loktanella agnita
TAGCCCTCTTTCTGGCAGTAATTCAGCGCGGCCTGAAGCGTGTTCAGCTCCCTGCGGACTGTTCCAGCGGCGCGTGCGCGAAGCTTGGCATAGCGCCTGCAGGTCTCGCCCTTGATGGCCGAGACAGGCAGGGCACCCCAGAACGGGAGCAGGGCGGTCATGGCATACCCGATACGAGCCGGATCGGCCACGGTGGGCGCATGCTCGGTGCCGTAGAACGTCAGGACATCGGCGATGGTTATGGCATGCGTTTCAGCGGGACCACTGCTCCGGTACTTGCCGGCGATGTACCGTGCGAGTTGCTCTTCAGCCGCGCTGCGATCTGCTGTGCCTGTGCTGATTTCGGTGCCAGCGTCTTTGATGACGAATGTGGGGCTTCGCCCTTTTCGCTTTCGCAGGAAGAGGCGCGCGCCCTTTGATGGCATCGGCATTTTTCGATCAGCTCCGGCATTTCTCGGGCGTAGATCCTTGAGGAGCGCCCAAATCTGATAAGGTATCCGTGTTTTTCGGCTTCGCGCTGTAAAGAGGCCTTTGGGATGCCCCACTGACTTGCAGCGTCGGCCAACGTCAGCAGCTGCTTGGTCACGCCGCCACCTGCTGCATCGCGCTGTCGCCCCATTGTGCCGCTGCGGCCTGCATCATCCCGGGGAATGAGCGGCTGCGCTGTCTGGCGCGATCAGGGCCAGGAGGCATGCGGTGGATGCGGTTCCAGCGCCGCCAGGCATCCGAGTGGCGCTGCGGCTCTTGGAGCTTGTCTGTGGCGCGGAGAGGGGGTAGGCCGCGCAGGTACCAGTCTGTCGCCTTGCAGGCCGGCTCTCCAAACCAGAAGGGCTGCACGATGTGAGGTGCGGGCAGATCGGTCGGCATGGCGTCGCGAGCGAGG
>NZ_JBJMBF010000052.1:0-805 GCF_046640325.1 Loktanella agnita
CTTAACTAAAACCAGATGAGCGATAACTCTTCAAAGTCAAAACGCCATTTGTCTCAAACCATTTGATGACGGACAGAGGTTAACAGCATAACTTTTGCCGAAATGCGGGTTGCCGATGAAGCTAGCGATCATGGCCATCCGCGCGCCGTTGTGCCAGTCTAATCCCATGACCACGGTCCGTCTTTTCTTCGCGCAGTTTCTCTTGTGGCTGCTGACGCTGACGACGCCTGCGCTTGGGCATCTGTCCGTGGACGGCAACGCGGCGAACATGAAAAGCTCTGCGATTAACCTGACGATGGCCGATGTGCACGATGGGGTTGGTGATCTGGAACTTGGCGAGGGCAGCTTTGAACACGACGCCCTGCACGGGTTGTTGGCTGTGCGGCGGGCGAAGCTTTAGGCGGCAGCTGCGGCTCTGGCGCGGCCAGCGCCATCGCCCAGTCGGTCTTTGCGGGTCTGCAGGACGGCGCGCCCAAGCGGCAGCCTGGGCAGTCGGATGAGGACTACGCCGCCGTCCACGCAGCTTGGGAAAAAGACATCGGCGCACAGGCCCAATTGCTGGGTGCGGGCGTCGGATACCTCACCTCCGGCGGTCAAGCCGCGAATGTCTCAAACGGAGCAGGCATTGCGCAGTCAGGGGCGCGGCATAATTATCTGAACCATATGGAAGAAAGCGACCGACTGTAAGTCGGTGGGTTTGTTCCAAGGAGTGGATACTAAACTATGCAAAAAGGCCGCCCCATTTCTGGAGCGGCCTTTGTTATTCATAACGCCTGGGTGGGTTCTCGGTGATTGCTCCGCAATC
>NZ_JBJMBF010000053.1:0-616 GCF_046640325.1 Loktanella agnita
AGGCGAAATCACGCTCGACGAACTGGTTGCCGAACTGGCCGAGACGCATGGTGTCGCCGTCCATCGCGGCACTGTTTGGCGGGCGCTAAAAGGGCTCGGCCTGACGCACAAAAAAAAACCTGCAAGCGCTTGAGCAGAAGCGCAAGGATGTCGCGGACCTGCGCCGCATTTGGATCGCGAAGCGCCAGCCCTTCATGGCCAGCCATTTGGAAAGGTTGGCGTTCATCGACGAAACCTCGGTCAAGACCAACATGGCCAGGACAACCGGTTGGGCACCGCGCGGGGCACGCCTTGTCGATCATGCACCATTTGGGCACTGGCGGACCCAGACCTTTGTTGGGGCGCTGCGCCATGACCGCCTGGTCGCCCCTTGGGTCATTGATGGAGCGATGAATGCCGAGATGTTCACTCTCTACATCAAAACCCAACTGGTGCCGACGCTGCGCGAGGGCGACGTTGTCATTCTTGACAATCTGTCCAGCCACAAGGCCCCGGCCGCCGCCGAAGCTCTGCGCAGTATCGGTGCATGGTTCTTATTCCTTCCACCCTACAGCCCCGATCTCAACCCGATCGAAATGGCATTCTCAAAACTGAAAACCCTGATCAGGAAAGCTGC
>NZ_JBJMBF010000054.1:0-566 GCF_046640325.1 Loktanella agnita
GCGCCGTTCTGGATGGCCCAAGTGATGGCCGTGTGCTTCAGGCTGTGCGGCGTTGGTCTCCAGTCGAGATTCGTATCCTGAACGAGCGCGGACCAGCCGGTTTTCAGATCGGCAATCCGCTGTCCGCGCCATTCGACTGCCCAAGTGCTCCCGTTCCGCTACCATCGCCTGGCGTGGGCCAGGAGCTGGCGAGGCAGGCGCGCCGGTGTTCGGCGTTTGTTGGTGACGCGCTCACTTTCGCCGCGCCGATAGATCACGCCTGCCTGAAGGTCGAACCAGCCGCTATTCGGGCAAGGGCCGGACAGCTTGAGGTTCAGTGCGGCAGCCTTGCGGGTGTCTGTATAGATGCTGACTAGGATAAAGGCTGCGATGTGATGCTGTTTGCGCCGTCGCGCGACCCGCAGCAGCTCTGCGACTTCATCGCGCGTCAGGGCGCGCTGGCTGGTTTCCGGGGTAGACGGCATGGTAACACTTGGCGCCGTGATGATGTAGCCCTCTTTCTGGCAGTAATTCAGCGCGGCCTGAAGCGTGTTCAGCTCCCTGCGGACTGTTCCAGCGGCGCGTGC